>NZ_QWFC01000020.1:0-164001 GCF_003576265.1 Pseudomonas sp. 91RF | reverse complement strand
GGTTGAGCTGATCGACCATCTGCTCGATCTCGCGCAGGTTGACCAGTTCGCCGGCCTTGCCGGGAAACGCCATCGACAGCTCACGCTCGGACAGCTTGCTGTTCTCGGCGCCTTTCAGGCTTTCGAGCTTGCCTTCGACCACCAGCACTTTCAGGTGCCCGGCGGACAGATCCTGTTGTGGCAGGTAGGCACGGCTGGTCACCAGCCCCTTCTCGATGTAGTGGTCGGTGATGACTTTGAGCAGTTCGTTGAGCTGCGGCACGCCCAGGCACTGGCCGATGTAAGGCTTGAGCAGACGCGCCTTGTCGCTCTCCGACAGGCTGTCGGCACCTTTGAGTTCGATGTCCTTGATCGGGAAGCAACGGGTGTCGGTCGGTGCCGCCGGTTGAACTGGCTTGGCTTCCTTGCCCGGCAGGTCCTTGAGTTCTTCCAGCCGCCGTTGTTGCTCTTCAAGCAGGCGATTCTGACGGTCGCGGATCAGGTCGGTGTCACCGGGGGTGGGTGCAGCAAATACAGCATCAAGCGGAGAAAGGCACAGCAAAGCCAGGCACAACCTCGCCACGAGGGCGGGTGAGGACATGTTCGATCCCTCGAGACGGAAAGCGATATCAGAATAATGGCACTATGTTAAAGTGCCACTATTCTGGCGTCAATTTAAGGATTTACCGAAATAGTGTTGCCGATGAACGGCATCGGTGAAATCGTCCGACTCCGACAGAGATGCAGGATGTTTCGCAGATCAACCAGGGAAAACCGGCCACAGCATCTGAGAACGTTCCGAGAAGCGAAACATCCGACAGATCCGGCTCACTTCACTTCAATGCTCAACAGCCCGTTTCGTCGCCACATCCTCCGGCGCCAGTACCCGGCCATCGGCTGACAGCAATTCCAGCTTCCTGATCGGCTTCCCCTTCTGCGCATCGACCATCACCGATCCCGACTCACCCGGCTCGAACATGAACTCCCCGCCCCACTGCGACAGCGCGACGATCACGGTTTGCAGCGCCCGGCCCTTTTCCGTCAGCACGTATTCCTTGTAGGCACTGCCATCGGACGCCGGCACCAGGCGCAGGATGTCGCGCTCCACCAGGCCTTTGAGGCGAACGCTCAAGATGTTCTTGGCGATTTCCAGACTTCTCTCGAAATCGCCGAAACGGCGGATGCCTTCCAGCGCATCGCGGACGATCAGCAACGACCACCAGTCGCCGATCAGGTCCAGCGTCCGGGCGACCGGGCAGGCATTGCCGGCAAGACTTTTGCGCTTCATTTCGTATATCTCCGGCAAACGAAAGATGGGATGCGGTTGCATCTTACAACTCATGTCGCAGAAGCGATAACACCGGCCACTACGAACTTAGCACCTGCGTACAAGTGGCCGAACTGCTTTGCCGCGATAGTGATTGCTGCCACCACGGCAACCACATAGAGCCAATCTCCAAGGAGTTTCCATGAGCACGTTCACCACCCAAGACGGAACCGAGATCTATTTCAAGGACTGGGGCAGCGGCAAGCCCGTGCTGTTCAGCCACGGTTGGCCGCTGGACGCCGACATGTGGGAATACCAGATGCAATACCTGAGCAGCCGCGGCTACCGCACCATCGCCTTCGACCGTCGCGGTTTCGGCCGCTCCGGGCAGCCATGGACCGGATACGACTACGACACCTTTGCCGACGACATCGCGCAGTTGATCGAGCACCTCGACCTGCGTGACGTGACTCTGGTCGGCTTCTCCATGGGCGGCGGCGATGTCAGCCGCTACATCGCACGCCACGGCAGCGAGCGCGTTGCCGGGCTGGTGCTGCTGGGCGCGGTGACGCCGCTGTTCGGCAAGAAGCCGGACTTTGCCGAAGGCGTCGACAAGTCGGTGTTCGACGGAATCAAGGCCGGCCTGCTGAAAGACCGCGCACAGTTCATTGCCGATTTCGCCGCGCCGTTCTACGGCACCAACCAGGGCCAGAAAGTCTCCGACGGCGTGCTGACGCAAACCCTGAATATCGCGCTGCTCGCCTCGCTCAAAGGCACCGTGGATTGCGTCACTGCATTCTCGGAAACCGACTTCCGCCCGGACATGGCGAAAATCGATGTGCCGACCCTGGTGATTCATGGCGACGGCGATCAGATCGTACCGTTCGAAACCACCGGCAAACGCGCTGCGGCGCAGATCAAGGGTGCCGAGCTGAAAGTCTATGCAGGCGCGCCGCACGGCTTTGCGGTCACCCATGCGCAGCAATTGAATGAAGACCTGTTGGCGTTTCTTGATCGCTGAGTCCGTGTGATCTGATCACGCCTTGCAAAGGGCCGCCGACAACCCTGTCGGCGGCCCTTTTTTTCGTTGTCCCGGATTCCGGTGCCATGACGAGGCCCAGTATTTACGGGGCTTTGAAGCCTCTGCATCACGTTTTTATCTTCACATGCCAGCTTAATAATATTTTACCGATAACCACCCCCTCCCTAGTCTGATCCCAAGCACAGAGAACAGGTCGACAGCGGCCTGAATCCAACGGCCTCGTGAGAAGGGATCAGAGATGACCACTGAAATAATAAAAACAGACACGCTTGTTGTCGGCGCCGGTCAAGCGGGTGTGGCCATGAGTGAACACCTGAGCAAACTCGGTGTGCCGCACCTGGTGGTGGAGCGCAGCCGCATCGCCGAACGCTGGCGCACCGGGCGCTGGGATTCGCTGGTGGCTAACGGTCCGGCGTGGCACGACCGGTTTCCGGGGATGGAATTCGACGATGTCGATCCGGACGGCTTCGCCCACAAGGAGCGCGTTGCCGATTACTTCGAAGCCTATGCGAAGAAATTCAACGCGCCGATCCGCACCGGCGTCGACGTGAAAAGCGTAGCGCGCAATGTCGGTCGTCCGGGCTTCACCGTCGAGACATCCGAAGGCGTGATCGAAGCCGCCCGGGTCGTCGCTGCGACTGGCCCGTTCCAGCGCCCGGTGATCCCGACCATTGCGCCAAAAGATGAGCGTCTGCTGCAGATTCACTCGGCCGACTACCGCAACCCGCAACAGCTGCCGGCCGGTGCGGTGCTGGTGGTCGGTGCCGGTTCATCGGGCGTGCAGATCGCCGATGAACTGCAGCGTTCGGGCAAGCAGGTTTACCTCTCGGTCGGCGCTCACGATCGCCCGCCTCGCGCTTATCGCAACCGTGATTTCTGCTGGTGGCTCGGCGTGCTCGGCGAGTGGGATCAGGCCGCAATGAAACCCGGCCGCGAGCACGTGACCATCGCCGTCAGCGGCGCCCATGGTGGCCGCACCATCGACTTCCGTGGTCTGGCCCATCGCGGCATGACCCTGGTCGGCGTCACCGAATCGTTCAGCAACGGCGTGGTGACCTTCAAACAGGACCTGCGCGACAACCTCAAGCGCGGCGACGAGAACTACCTCGCGCTGCTGGATGCGGCCGATGCCTACATCGAACGCAACGGCCTCGATCTGCCGCTGGAACCGGAAGCCCGGGAAACCTACCCGGACCCTGAATGCGTGAAAAACCCGCTGGCCGATCTCGATCTGGCCGCCGCCGGCATTACCTCGATCATCTGGGCCACCGGGTTTGCCGTGGACTATTCCTGGCTGAAAGTCGCCGCGTTCGATGACAACGGCAAGCCGCAGCACCAGCGCGGAGTGTCCAGCGAAGCGGGTGTGTATTTCCTCGGTCTGCCGTGGCAGTCGCGGCGCGGTTCGTCGTTCATCTGGGGCGTGTGGCACGACGCCAAGCACGTGGCCGATCACATCGCCACCCAGCGCAAATACCTGGCCTATCGCGATGCCGAACAACGCGAAGCCGCTCTGCACAACAAAGCCGCCGACACCGTCGACGCTTGATTTCCCACTTCAATACCGGCGCCTGTCGCGCCGGCTTCGATTTCGTCAGGAGCCTCAAATGAGTCAGCCAACCCACACCCGCATCCGCATGTTCAACACCAAGGACACTTACCCGAACCAGACCCTGGACAACGACCTGTGCCAGGCCGTACGCGCCGGCAATACCGTGTATGTCCGTGGTCAGGTCGGCACCAATTTCGATGGTGAACTGGTCGGCCTCGGCGACCCGCGCGCGCAGGCCGAACAGGCGATGCGCAACGTAAAACAACTGCTCGAAGAGGCCGGCAGCGACCTGAGCCATATCGTCAAGACCACCACGTACCTGATCGATCCGCGCTACCGCGAGCCGGTGTATCAGGAAGTCGGCAAGTGGCTGAAAGGCGTGTTCCCGATCTCCACCGGGCTGGTGGTGTCGGCGCTGGGTCAGCCGCAGTGGCTGATGGAAATTGATGTGGTTGCGGTGATTCCCGAGTAATTCGACCTTAGCGAAAGGAGGCCACACATGACATTTTCCATCGCCGCCCGCTGCCCCGAAACCGGTCAGTTCGGCATCGCCATCAGTTCCTCCAGCATCGCCGTCGGCGCCCGCTGCCCGTGGCTGCTGCCCGGTGTCGGCGCGGTGTCGAGCCAGAACATCACCCTGCCGTCGCTCGGCCCGGAAGTGCTCGCTTTGATGGAGCAAGGCCTGGCGCCCGAGGCGGCGCTGGACAAGGTGCTGACCCGCAACGGCTACAGTCAGTATCGGCAGATCACGGCGATCAACCACCTCGGCCAGACCGCGCATTTCAGCGGCGCACAAACCCTCGGCGTGCACAACGCGGTGTCGGGCGAGCAATGCGTGGCGGCGGGCAACATGCTCGCCGGGCGCTCGGTGATCGAAGCCATGGTCGGCGCGTTCGAGGATGGCGAAGGCCAATTGGCCGACCGCCTGATCAAGGCCTTGCACGCCGCCCAGGCCTTGGGCGGTGAAGCGGGTCCGGTGCATTCGGCCGCCGTGGTCGTGGTCGGCGAACTGACCTGGCCCATCGTCAACCTGCGGGTGGACTGGGCCGATGAAGACCCGATCGGCCAGTTGCAGGATCTTTGGGACGCCTATCGTCCGCAACTGCAGGACTACATCGACCGCGCCCTCGATCCGGCCAAGGCGCCGGGCTACGGGGTTGCCGGAGACGACCGATGAGCGACAGCGTCGCGTTGCTCAAGACGCTGGTGGGATTCGACACCACCAGCCGCGAGTCCAACCTGCAACTGATCGAATTCGTGCGCGACTACCTCGAACGGTTCGATGTGCCGTGCGAGCTGATCTACAACGATGAGCGCAGCAAGGCCAATCTGTTCGCCACGTTTGGCCCGGCGGATTTGCCGGGCATCGTGTTGTCGGGGCACACCGACGTGGTGCCTGCCGATGGTCAGCCATGGACCGTGCCGCCGTTCGAACTCAGCGAGCGCGACGGCAAGTTGTACGGTCGTGGCACGGCGGACATGAAGGGCTACATCGCCTGCGTGTTGGCTTTGGTGCCGTCGTTGATCGACGCACCGTTGCGCCTGCCGGTGCACATCGCCCTGTCCTACGACGAAGAGGTCGGTTGCCTCGGCGTGCGTTCGTTGCTCAAGGTGCTGGAGCAGCGTCCGGTCAAACCGCTGCTGTGCATCATCGGCGAACCGACCGAGCTCACACCGGTGCTCGGGCACAAGGGCAAACTGGCGATGCGCTGCGATGTTCAGGGTCACGCCTGTCACTCGGCCTACGCGCCGCTTGGGGTTAATGCCATCGAATGCGCCGCCGAACTGATCGGCGAATTGGGACGCATCGGCCGGCAACTCAAGGATGAACATCGCGACCCGCGTTTCGACCCGCCGTATTCCACGGTGCAAACCGGTGTGATCAGCGGCGGAAAAGCCCTGAACATCGTCCCTGCCGATTGCCGTTTCGACTTCGAAATCCGCGCCCTGCCCTCGCAGGATCCGGCTATCGTCGCGCAGCAACTCAAGGCTTACGCCGAACAGCAAATGCTGCCGCGCATGCGGGCCGTCAGCGAGCAAAGCGATATCCGATTCAGCGAGTTGTCGGCGTATCCGGGGCTGGCGACGGATGCCCGGAGTCAGGCTGCGCAATTGATCGCCACGTTCTGTGGCTCGGACGATTTCGGCACGGTGGCATTCGGCACTGAAGGCGGATTGTTCGACGCAGTGGGGATTCCCACGGTGGTGTGCGGTCCCGGCAGCATGGATCAGGGCCACAAGCCGGACGAGTTCGTCAGCCGCGATCAGCTCAAGGCCTGCGATGCGATGCTGCAACGGATGCTGGCTTCGATTCGCCTTTGAAAAAACGGTCTGGCTGCTGGATAAAAGTCCGCAGCCAAGCCGCAACAACACCGACAGACAGCTGCTCCAATGGAGGTCAGCTGCGTTGTCGCTCATGGCGCTGAAAAACCCGAAACAGAGCGCTTTCAGCTGACCGGAGAGCCTCGTTTTTTTAACGCCTGAAGCAACAAAACTACTAATTTATCTCTCCCCTTTCCTTGCCCATGATCAACCCCAACAAGAAATGCGCCGTCCGTGCCGGCGCTCACTGAAGTACGTCCACGTACTCGTCCTTGCCTTGGAGTTCGTCATGGCCACCTCTGCAACAACGTCCGCACCGCTCATTGAGAAACACACGATCGGCTATGTGCCGCCCGAAGATCGCCACGGAAAGGTTCGGGATCTGTTCACCCTCTGGTTCGGCGGCAACATCGCGCCGCTGCCCATCGTCACCGGCGCCCTCGGCGTGCAGTTGTTTCACCTGAATCTGGTGTGGGGCATCGTCGCCATTCTGGTCGGCCATCTGGTCGGCGGTGTACTGATGGCGCTGCATTCGGCGCAAGGCCCGCAGATGGGCATCCCGCAGATGATCCAGAGCCGCGCACAGTTCGGCTCCCTCGGCGCGCTGCTGGTGGTGTTTATTGCCGGCGTGATGTACATCGGTTTCTTCGCCTCCAACATCGTGCTCGCCGGCAAGTCCCTGCATGGCGTGGTCGACAGCGTTCCGGTGCCAGTCGGCATCGTCATCGGCGCGCTGGGTTCGGGGATCATCGGCATCATCGGTTACCGCTTCATCCACGTACTCAACCGCATCGGCACCTGGGTGCTGGGAATCGGGATTGTGGTCGGCTTCGGCTACATCCTGACTCACGTGCAGACGGCTGACTTCCTCACCCGTGGCGGCTTCAACCTTTCGGGCTGGCTCGCCACCGTGTCGCTGGCGGCGTTGTGGCAGATTGCGTTTGCGCCGTATGTGTCGGATTACTCGCGCTATCTGCCGGCCAATGTGCCGGTGGCCGCGACGTTCTGGACCACTTACCTTGGCTCCGCACTGGGCTCCAGCCTGTCGTTCATCTTCGGTGCGGTCGCCGTGCTGGCAACGCCGGTGGGCATGGACACCATGGACGCGGTGAAACTCGCCACCGGCTCGATCGGCCCGTTGATGCTGGTGCTGTTCCTGCTCAGCGTGATCAGCCACAACGCCCTCAACCTCTATGGCGCGGTACTGTCGCTGATCACCCTGGTGCAGACGTTCGCCTACCGCTGGATTCCGACCGCCAAGAGCCGCGCGGTGATTTCGCTGATCGTGCTGCTGGCCTGCTGCTTCGCTGCGGTGGGTGCGTCGTCGGACTTCATCGGCCACTTCGTCGACATGGTGCTGGTGCTGCTGGTGGTGTTGGTGCCGTGGACGGCGATCAACCTGATCGACTTCTACGCCATCCATAAAGGTCAGTACGACATCGCCTCGATCTTTCAGGTCGATGGCGGCATCTACGGCCGCTACAACCCGCAGGCCTTGCTGGCGTATGCGATAGGCATCGTGGTGCAGATTCCGTTCATGAATACGCCGTTGTACGTCGGCCCGGTGTCGGCGCACATCAACGGTGCGGACCTTTCCTGGCTGGTGGGGTTGCTGGTGACGTCGCCGCTGTATTTCTGGCTGGCCAGTCGTGACAGTGCTTATCGCCGGCGGCTGATGACCGGGAAACTGGCGGGCAGTCTCTGAAGTTAACGAGCTGAACAAACAAGGCCCGCGATGTGCGGGCCTTCTGCATTGCGTTGTGCTATTTCTTGACGCTCGACCTCAACCGGAGATGGAATTCCAATGCTGCGAATTCTGGGCAAAGCCTCATCGATCAATGTGCGCAAAGTGCTGTGGACCTGTGCTGAATTGAACCTTTCCTACGAGCGCGAGGACTGGGGCTCAGGTTTTCAATCGACGCTGACGCCGGAGTTCCTCGCACTCAATCCCTGCGCAATGGTGCCGGTGATTCAGGACGATGACTTCACGCTGTGGGAATCGAACTCGATCATTCGCTATCTGGCGTCGCGCTATAGCGGCGAACAGCTTTACCCGAGCGAGTCGCGCGCCCGCGCACGGGTAGATCAATGGATCGACTGGCAGGCGTCGGAGCTGAACAAGTCCTGGTCTTACGCGTTCATGTCGCTGGTGCGCCAGTCACCCGCGCATCAGGACAGCCTTGCTCTTGCGGCCGGTTGCCGGGAGTGGGCAAGGCATATGGAGATCCTCGACCGACAGTTGCAAAAGACCGGTGCCTATGTCAGCGGCGAGCAGTTTTCCCTCGCAGACATTCCTCTCGGCCTGTCGGTGAATCGCTGGTTCGAGACACCGCTGGAACATCCATATCTACCGGCGGTGAGCGCTTATTACGAACGCCTGAGCCAGCGGCCCGGCTATCGGTTGCATGGGCGCAACGGCACGCCTTGATTGGCGGCCAATAAAAATGCCCGGTTCGGCAAACCACCGAACCGGGCATTTTTATCGAGTCACGCGTTTGATCAGGCCGGCACACCCAGAATGATGTGCGAAGCCTTGATCACCGCCGTGGCGCTGACGCCAGCCGCCAGGCCCAGTTCGTTCACCGCGTCGCGGGTCACGATCGAATAGACCTTCGAACCGCCGGCCAGCTCGATCACCACTTCGGCGTTGACGGCGCCATCGGTCACGCTCAACACCTTGCCTTCAAGGCAGTTGCGAGCGGACAGGCGAATGCCTTCGGACTCGGTCATCAGCATCACCCAAGGCGCCTTGACCAGGGCGACGGCTTCCTTGCCCACCGCGATGCCCAGGCTCTTGAGGCTGGCCAAGGTCACGACCGCAACCAGCTTCTCGCCGCCCGGCAGGGTCAGGACGACTTCCGCGTTGACCGAGCCTTCCTGAACCTGGCTGACTTGGCCTTTGAATACATTGCGGGCACTGACTTTCATGATGGACGTCCTTTTGTTGACTTTGTGGTTAGGAAACGGCCTGCATAATCTGAGCAAGCGCTATGTAGTTACAACTACAGCGCTGCACTTTCGGGGTCACGCTTGCACATAGACCCAAGCATCGACTCCTGACTTTAGCAGCACGCTGACGCGCTTGTAGTCCGCCACTTCGTATTCATCTGCCGCTGCCAGCTCCTGCGCCGTGATCTCGAACACCGTGCCGGCAATCTCGTCTGCCGGGTTGCCGCTCGCCTGCACGATGGGGTGATGAGTCTTGCCACTGGTGGCGAGCACCGCCGGATCGGTGATTTCGACCATTTCCTGTCGGTAACCCGGCAGGCTGTCGGCGCGGCCGTGCAGTTCGCGACCGAAGCTGGAGAGCTGAACCGCGCGGTCCTGCAACGTGCCGTAAGAGAACAGCAGCACCGTCGGCCCTGTTGACGTCGTCATGAGGTTTCCTTGAGCAAAAAGTGTCAGATCAACAGGTCTTCATAGAAGGCGCCGTAGGGAAGCTCAGGGTGTTCGATCTGGATTTCCAGAATCCACACACCGGCATTCGGCGCCTGATCGAAGTCACCTAGATTGCCACCCCGATATATTGCATGAGGAAAATCGCTGACCCGGTGGCCCTTGATGTCCAGGTTCAACTTCCAGCCCATGGCCTCGGCCTGATCGGTGGCGTAGCGATACAGTTCGACACCGGTTACGCCCTTGCGCCAGAAGGCTTCGACCTTGTCGAAGAGTTCCTTGGAGGCTGCCGCACAGGCAATCATCTGCGGATCGGAACCGGTGACAAACGTCGCCCCGGCATCGCCTTCATGGCCTTCCCAGACCACGCCCATGTCGATGAAGAAAATGTCTTCCTCACCCAGGACCGGGTCGCCTTCGGAGCGCTCCTTGAAGGTCTTCAGCGTGTTGGCGCCAAAGCGGATCAGCAGCGGATGCCAGATCCGGTCCATGCCCAATTCGACGAGAATTTCCTTGCCACGTGCATGGGCTTCGGATTCGCGCATGCCGGGTTTGATCACCTTGGCGATCTCGTCCACGGCCTTCCAGGTCAACTGCTGGGCGTGGCGCATGGTCTCCAGCACAAAACGCTCACCTACTGCTTCTTTACCGCTCAGGGCTGTGGTCATCGCTGATTCCTTCTGGCTAATCGCTTGCGCTGTATAGTTTTTTATATTGCGAAACTGGACGCCTAAGATACAACCATGACACAAAGTGTCAATTCTCTTCTGCACGCACCACGCCTCGCTCCTCAAGCAAGCGCACAAACATGCTCAGACTGCGCGACACCGTGCCCCGGCGCCACACCAGCCAGGTCGTCAGATAGCGGAAATCCGCCGCCAGCGGCCAGACACTCACCGTCGCGCAACCCGGCATGCTCTGCAGCATGCTGCGCGGCATCAACGCCAGACCGGCGCCCGCGCTGACGCAGGCGAGCATGCCATGATAGGACTCCATTTCGAAGATCTTGCCGGGCACCGCCGCGTCGGTGCTGAACCATTTTTCGAAATGATGGCGATAGGAGCAGTTCGAGCGGAACGCATAGATGTTCTCGCCATTCACATCCGCGGCGCGCTTGATCGGCCCGTGATGGAGCGGCGAGATGATGACCATTTCCTCTTCGAACGCCGGAATGCCTTCGAGCGCCGGGTGCAAGACCGGGCCGTCGACGAACGCGGCCGCCAGGCGCCCGGAGAGCACCCCGTCGATCATCGTCCCGGAGGGCCCGGTCGACAGGTCCAGATCGACCTTGGGATGTTGCTGGTTATAGGTCGCCAGCAAACCGGGAATCCTCACCGCAGCGGTACTTTCCAGCGAGCCCAGCGGGAATGCACCTTGCGGTTCCTCGCCGGCCACTGTGGCGCGCGCCTCTTGCACCAGGTCGAGAATCCGCCGCGCGTACTCCAGAAAACTCCAGCCGGCGGGTGACAGACGCAAGCGGCTTTTCTCGCGGATGAACAGGTCGACGCCCAGATCTTCCTCCAGCTGCTTGATGCGCGTCGTCAGATTCGACGGCACGCGATGGATCTGCGCCGCCGCGGCGCTGATGCTGCCGTGCTCGGCAACGGCCTTGAAGATTTCCAGTTGCACCAGATCCACAGTCATTCTCCAATCGTGAAAGAAACGCTCTTTATTATTCAGTTTCCAGAAATCAAACGCCACCCTACTCTGAGCGCATCCACTGACCTCGCAGGACGATGCCATGAGCCCGATTTCCAGCCAGACCCACGCCATCTCGATCAACCCCGCCACCGGCGAGCAGATCGGTCACTACGCCTTCGAATCCGCCGAGGCCATCGATGCCGCGCTGACCCGCGCCGCGTTCGGTTTCGGCAAATGGAAACGCAAGCCGCTGCAGGACCGCTCCCGCGCCCTGACCGCGCTGGCCGGCGCCCTGCGTGACAGCAGCGAAGCCATGGCGACCATGATCACCCGGGAAATGGGCAAGCCGATCGCCCAGGCCCGAGGCGAAATCGAGAAATGCGCCAAGCTCTGCGAGTGGTACGCCGAACACGGCCCGGCCATGCTCAACGCCGAAGCAACGTTGGTCGAAGGCGGCAAGGCGCGCATTGAATACCGTCCGCTGGGGCCGATCCTCGCCGTGATGCCGTGGAACTTCCCGATCTGGCAGGTGCTGCGCGGTGCAGTCCCGGCGCTGATCGCCGGCAACACCTACGTGCTCAAGCATGCGCCTAACGTGATGGGCAGCGCCTACCTGCTGCGTGACGCCTTCACTCGCGCCGGTTTTGCCGATGGCGTGTTTGAAGTGATCAACGTGACCCCGGAAGGTGTGTCCAGCGCCATCACTGACCCGCGCATTGCCGCCGTGACCCTGACCGGCAGCGTCCGCGCCGGCATGGCCATCGGCGCACAGGCCGGTGCTGCACTGAAGAAATGCGTGCTGGAGCTGGGCGGTTCCGATCCTTTCATCGTACTCAACGACGCCGATATCGACGAAGCCGTGCAAGCGGCAGTGATCGGTCGTTACCAGAACTCCGGCCAGGTCTGCGCCGCCGCCAAACGTCTGATCATCGAAGAAGGCGTGGTCGAAGAGTTCACCCGCAAATTCGTCGAAGCCACCCGCCAGTTGAAGATGGGCGATCCGTTGGCTGCCGAGAACTACATCGGCCCGATGGCTCGCTTCGATCTGCGTGACGAGCTGGATCAACAAGTGCGCGACACCCTCGAAGAAGGTGCCACCCTGCTGCTCGGCGGCGGCAAGGTTGAGGGCGCAGGCAACTACTATGAGCCGACCGTGCTGGCCGACGTCACCGACCGCATGACTTCGTTCAAGCAGGAACTGTTCGGCCCGGTGGCCTCGATCATCACCGCCCGCGATTGCGCCCACGCCGTGGCCCTGGCCAACGACAGTGAGTTCGGTCTGACCGCCACGATCTACACCGCCAATGTCGCCCTGGCCCAGCAACTGACCAGCGAACTGGAAACCGGGGGCGTGTTCATCAACGGCTACTCCGCCAGCGATCCGCGTGTGACCTTCGGCGGCGTGAAGAAAAGCGGTTTTGGTCGTGAGCTGTCGCACTTCGGTGTACGCGAGTTCTGCAATGCGCAGACCGTGTGGCTGGATCGCAAATAATCCGTTCACCTCACCCAGTGGGAGCCAGCCTGCTGGCGATAGGGATGGCACATTCAAAATATGTGTCGCCCCCATCGCCAGCAGGCTGGCTCCCACATTTACGCGGCCGCTCGTTGTGATTCCGGTAGCGTCCGATCTTTGCTTAACAATCCCAAAACCACGGCCGCCGACGCCAACGTGATGATCGTCAGGATGTGCAGCAGATACTGGAACGCCGAAGCGTAACCTTGCACCAGACGTTCATTGGCCAACCCTGGAATCGTGTTGATTGCGTGCGCCATGTCGCCTGTCGTCACCCGGTGCGCAGTCTCGGCAATCAGCGCTGCATCGGCACCAGCCACTACCGTTTGCAGATCGGTGTGCAGCAGCGAGGCAAGCATCGCCGCGACACTGGCAAGCGCAATCCCCTCACCCGCCACCCGCACCGTGTTGAAGATCCCGGCCGCCATGCCGGCGCGCTCTTTCGGCACCACGCTGACCGACAGCCCGTCCATCAAGCCCCACGGCAAACCTGCGCCGATCCCGATCAACACCATCGGCATCACCAACGCGAACTTCGGCTCGCCGACGTTGTACAGGCTCAGCCAGTGCAACCCTACAGCCGCAATCAGGAAGCCTACGCCGGACAGGATGCCGGCCGAGACAAACCGAGTCATGGACGCCGCAAGCATCGGCACCACCAGCATCGGCGCCGACAGCGCCAGCAACAGCAGGCCGGCGTCAATTTCACTCAAGCCTTCGACGCCGATAAACCGCAGCGGCAGCATGACCACCAGCACGATGTAGCAAAAGCAGGTGCCAATCGGCAGCATCTGTACCCCGATGAAGCGCGGAAAGCGGAACAGCGTCAGATCGAGCATCGGACGTTTGACGCGCATTTCGATGAAGACGAACAGCGCCAGCAACAACGCCGAAGCGCCCAACAAACCGATCACCAACGGACTTCCCCAACCGCTTTCAGGGGCCTGAATCACACCGAACGTGAACAGCGCCAGCATCAAACTGAAGGTCACGGTGCCTGGCCAGTCGAGACCGGTGGCGTCGGGGTCGCGGGTTTCACGCATGCGCGGCAGGCCGAACACCATTGCGATCACTCCGATCAGCGCCGTGAAAACAAAGATCGCACGCCAGTTGAACGCCTCGATCAACGCGCCTGCCACCAACGGCCCGAACGCCAGACCAATGCCAAACGTGGTGCCAAGCATGCTGTAGGCACGAGTACGCGCATGGCCTTCGAATTCCTGCGCCAGCGCTGCCGAACCACTGGCCAGCGCCGCCGCCCCGGCCACGCCCTGAATCGCCCGAAGCACATCCAGCCAGAACACTGAAGGCGCCAGACTCTGGGCAATCGACGCCCCGGTAAACAGCAGCATGCCGCCGGTAAACAAGCGTTTACGCCCATAAACGTCAGCCAACGCCCCCGCCGCCATCAGCAAACTGCCGAACGACAACATGAATGCGTTGGTGATCCAGGTCAGCGCCACAGGGCTGCCACCCAGGTCACGGCCGATGGCCGGCGTCGCCACCGCGCCATCGGTAAAACTTAACGGAAGGACCAGTGCCGACAGGCAAATGGCTGCGAGGATCAGCAGTTTGTCGCGGGCGCCATGGTATTGGGAGACGGTTTTCATGATTTCATCCAATGAAAAATCAGGCTGCGATCAACAGAGCGCAGCCTGTGATGGCTTCAACGGGGGTTGTGTCAGTCCTTGAAATCCGTGGACAACGCAAGCTCATTCCACTGCGCCAGTTCCTGCGCCACCAGGCGGTTCTTCGCCTCGATTCGCGCAATGGTGTCGCTGCCCAGCGCCAACCGTTGCGGCGGGTTCGGCGCATTGACCAGCGCCAGCATGGCTTCGGCAAACTTCACCGGATCGCCTGGCTGCGCATGGTTGGCGGCTTCGGCGAAGGTGCGCATCTTGCCCACGGTTTCGTCGTAGTCCGGCAATACCAGTGCAGTCTTGACCAGCGATTGTTCGTCGAGGAAATCCGTGCGGAAAAAGCCCGGTTCGACCACCGTGACCTGAATGCCCAGCGGCGCCAATTCCTGATGCAGCGCTTCGCTGATGCCTTCCACCGCGAACTTGGTCGAGCCGTAGACACCCCAACCCATGTAAGCCTGATAGCCACCGATGGACGAGATGTTGATCACCCGCCCGCTGCGCCGGGCGCGCATGTGCGGCAGCACGGCGCGCGTAACATTGAGCAGTCCGAAGACGTTGGTGGCGAACAGGCGCTCGGTTTCGCTGGCGCTGGTTTCTTCCACCGCCCCCAGCACGCCGAAGCCGGCATTGTTGATCAGCACATCGATGCGGCCGAAACGCTTGACCCCCTCTGCCACCGCTTGATGGGCCTCGTCTTCACGGGTGACGTCCAGACGCAGCGCCATCAGGTTCGGGTGCTCGCCGAGACGATCCGTGATGTCCTGCGGTTTGCGCGCGGTGGCAATCACCGCATCGCCGGCACGCAGGGCGTGTTCTGCGATGAGGGTGCCAAAACCACGGGAAGCTCCGGTAATCAGCCAGGTACGCATAGCATCTCCTCCTGTCGGTGACCCTGGCGTTATTGCCGGGCCTTCTCGATGAGTTGATGCGACTTTAAAGCCGTGTTACTGATGCGATAATCCCAACAAAATTACATGGCTTTGTGAAAGGTGCTCATCAATGAAAAATCCGTCCACCGCGGATCTGTCGATCTTTCTGAGCATCGCGCAGCACCTGAATTTCAGTCGTGCAGCAGTGGATCTGGGCCTGACACCTTCGGCACTGAGTCACTCTTTGCGGGCTCTGGAAAACCGCCTCGGCGTGCGCCTGTTCAATCGCACCACCCGCAGCGTGGCCCTGACCGAGGCCGGCGAACGGCTTTACGCGCGGCTGAAACCAGCGTTTCGCGATATCGAAGATGCGCTTGAAGACCTCAACCATTTCCGCGACAAACCCTCGGGCAATCTGCGCATCACCTCCGGGCGCCAGGCGTGCGAACTGGTGCTGCTGCCGATTGCCAGCGAGTTCCTGCAGGCCTACCCGGACATTCGTCTGGAAGTGGTCGAAAGCGATGCGCTGCTGGATATCGTCGCCGCCGGATTCGATGCCGGCGTACGCTTCGGCAATCGGCTGGAGGCCGACATGGTGTCGTTACCCATCGGGCCGAACCTGCGCTCAGTGGTGGTCGGTTCGCCAGCATTTTTCCAACGCCATCCCGCGCCTCAGAAACCTGAAGACCTGCATGCCCTGCCCTGCATCCGCCATCGGTTCCCGAGCGGTTCGATGTACCGCTGGGAATTCGAACGTGGTGGCATTGAACAGGAAATCGAAGTCAACGGCCCGCTGACGCTGGGCGATGTGAGCCTGATGGTCGGCCCGGCGTTGCAAGGCCTGGGACTGGCCTATGTGTTTGAAGACATGGTCAGCGAACACCTCGCGGCCGGGCGGCTTGTGCAGGTGTTGGCGGACTGGTGCCCGTACTATCCCGGGCTGCACCTGTATTACCCGAGCCGACGCCATGTACCGGCGCCGCTCAAGGCTTTCATCGACTTTGCCCGCAATGTTCGCGACGGCAAAACCGGGTAGTTACAGGTACTTCAACCAGGTGATATCGCGACGCCGGGCTTTTAGTGCGGAGAACCATCGCACGGCCGGGAACAACGCGACCGCCAGCACCATTGCCGCCAGCCACACCGCCGCCACAGACGAGAAGCCGAAATAACTGCCCTGATTGAGCCCGACCAACGCCACGCCGATCAGATACAGCACCTTCAGTGCATACAGATGCAGCAGATAGAAAAACATCGGCGCCGAACCGAACACCGTCAGCCAGCGAATCCAGCTTCGCCCCTGCGAGCGCTCGAACACCAGCAACAGCAGCAGACCGATGCTCACCATCAGCGTGATGAACAACAGCGACGGCGGGTATTTGGTGATGTTGAAAAAACTCATCAGGGTTTGCAGGCTGCTGTCATTGATCGACCACGGTTTTTCGCCGTAGCCGTTGACCAGCCGCAGCGCCACGAAACCCAGCAGCCCGGCGATGCCACCGATCAACAAGCGGCGCTGGCGCACACCTGAATCGGCCGCGCGAGCGAACCACGGCCCCAGCGAATAACCCAGACCGATCACACCGATCCACGGCAGCAACGGGTACGAGGTGCGCAGGCGCAAGGTCTCGCCCGCCTCGATCCAGCCCCGGTCATGCAGGATTGCCCAAGGCACGTGCAGCGCCGATTCCGTTCCGAAATGCACACCATCGAGCAGATTGTGCCCGGCGATGATCGCCAGGCTCAGCATCAACAACAGCCAGCGTGGCAGCCAGACCAGCAGCGACAGCGCGATCATGCTCAGGCCGATGGCCCAGATCACTTGCAGGTAGATCACGGTCGGCGGCCACTGGAACGTCCAGGCGAAATTCACCAAGGTGAATTCGAGCGCGACCAGGAACAAGCCACGCTTGAGCAGAAAGGCACTGACATCGGCCTTGCCGTCGTACTTCTCCCCGAACAGCCACGCCGACAAACCGGTCAGCAACACGAACACCGGTGCGCACAGATGCGCCAGGGTGCGGCTGAAAAACAGCGCCGGCTCGGTGCTGGCGATGTCCATCGGATCGGACACCTGACGGTGCAGCAGAAAGGTTTCGCGCACGTGATCCAGCAACATGAACAGAATGACCAGGCCACGCAGCGCATCAATGGACAACAGCCGGCCAGTCGCCGGCGGGACGTTTCGGGGAACGGCAAGGGTCATGAAGGGTTCGCAATCGAGTGAAGAGTTCGACCGGGCCGCATGAAAACGGCCCGAACATTTGCGTTACCTTATAACACGAAAAATCGTTTCAATTGCCAACGGTTCTCAAGCAGAACGCAGCCTTTCAAGCAGCACCTGCAACGGATGACGCACCGTCCGGTCGGCCTGGCGCTTGACCTGACTGCGGCACGAATAGCCGGTCGCCAACGCTTCGCCCCGCTCTGCCGGCGCCTCGATCTGCTTCGCCCAGGACTGCTCGTAAATCACCGCCGAGGTTTCGCGATTGCGCGCTTCGTGACCGTAGGTGCCGGACATCCCGCAGCAACCGGTGGCCTGGGTCGTCAGCTTCAAACCGACACGTTCGAACACCTGCTCCCATTGCCGGGTCGCGGCGGGCGCGTTGGTTTTTTCGGTGCAGTGCGCCAGCAGACGGAAGGTTTCCTCGCGACGCTGATCGAGTTGCTCCGGCATGACCTTGAGCAGCCACTCCTGCACCAGCGCCACCTCCGGGCATTTCTCCATCCCCGGCACTTTCAGATATTCCTGGCGATAAACCAGCGTCATCGCCGGATCGAGCCCCACCAGCGGCACACCGATCTCGGCCAGTGCGCGCAGTTGCCCGGCATTGCGCAACGCCGCGCGATTGAACGCCGACAGGAAGCCCTGCACATGCAGCGGCTTGCCGTTGGCGCTGAACGGTGCCAGATAAACCTGATAGCCCAGTCGCGAAATCAGCTCGATCAGATCCGCCAGCAATGGCGCCTCGAAATACCGGGTGAACGCATCCTGCACCAGCACCACGCTGCGCTCGCGTTGTGCTTGAGTCAGCGTCGAAAGCACCTCGACCGACGCCGGCTGAACCTGCCAACGGCGCATCGCGGCGTGGAAATCGAACCGGCTGAGCAACGGCACATCGACCATGCCGCCGAGACGCTCGATCAAGCGACGGCTGAACGAGGCGCCCATCAAACCGTTGTAGAGAAACGGAATCCGCGCCATGTACGGAATCGTGTACTCCAGCGAGGCAATCAGGTAATCCCGCGCCGGCCGCAGGTAACGGGTGTGGTACAGCTCGAGAAACCGCGAACGGAAGTCCGGCACGTTGACCTTCACCGGACACTGCCCCGCACAGGACTTGCACGCCAGGCAGCCGGCCATGGCGTCGTACACCTCATGGGAGAAATCCTTTTCCTGGGTGCGGCTGTTGCGCCAGCGCTGCAACAATGTGCTGAAAAACGGCGGGCGGCGACTGGCATCGGACAACACATCGACACCTGCTTCGCCCTGTAACCGCAGCCATTCGCGAATCAGCGAGGCGCGGCCTTTTGGTGATTGCGCACGCTGGCGAGTGGCTTTCCACGACGGGCACATCGCATCGTCGGGATCGAAGCTGTAGCAGGCGCCGTTGCCGTTGCAGTGCATGGCCGCGCCGTAGTCCTGCCAGACTTTCTCGTCGATCTGCCGATCGAGTTCGCCGCGCAGGGTCACTTCGTCGATCTTCAGTAGTGCAGCGCCAGGAATATTCGGTGTGGCGATCTTGCCCGGATTGAACTGGTTGAACGGATCGAACGCCGCCTTCAAGGCTTGCAGCGCCGGGTACAGCTCACCGAAGAAGGCCGGCGCGTATTCCGAGCGCAGGCCTTTGCCGTGCTCGCCCCACAGCAGGCCACCGTAACGCTGGGTCAGCGTGGCGACGCCGTCCGAAACAGGGCGCACCAGTGCGGCTTGTTGCGGGTCTTTCATGTCGAGAATCGGCCGCACGTGCAGCACGCCGGCATCGACGTGGCCGAACATGCCGTATTGCAGATTGTGGCTGTCGAGCAGGTCGCGCAGTTCGGCGATGTATTCGGCCAGGTGTTGCGGCGGCACGGCGGTGTCTTCGACAAAGGGCTGCGGCCGCGCTTCACCGGCGACGTTGCCGAGCAAGCCCACCGCGCGTTTGCGCATGCCATAAACGCGGTTCACCGCTGCATGACCGACGGCCAGCGTATGGCCCAGTCGCTCGACCGTGGCATCGGTGCCCAGGTGTCGGACGAAAGCCTCGACCCGGCCTTGCAGCCCCTCGGGATCGTCGCCACAGAACTCCACCAGGTTGATCCCCAGCGTCGGTCGTTCGGCGCTTTCCGGGAAGTATTCAGCGACGCCATGCCAGACGATGTCCTGCATCGCCAGCAACAACACTTTGGAGTCGACGGTTTCAATCGACAGCGGCTTGAGTGCCATCAACGCCCGGGCATCGCGCAACGCGTCCATGAAACCGGCGTAACGAATGTTCACCAGCATGGTGTGCTTGGGGATTGGCAACACGTTGAGCTTGGCCTCGACCACAAACCCCAGCGAACCTTCGGCGCCGCACAGCACGCTGTTGAGGTTGAAACGGTTGTCGGCCTCGCGCAGGTGCGCCAGGTCGTAGCCGGTCAGGCAGCGGTTGAGGTCAGGGAAGGTTTCCCGGATCAACTCGCCCTGCTCATCGATGATCTGCCGCGCGCAGCGATACACCTCGCCAGCCCGGCCCTCGCGGGCGCATTCCGCCGCCAGTTCGCTTTCTTCCAGTGGGCGGCCGTGCAAGCGCTCACCACCGCGCAGGACCATGCGCAGTTCCAGCACGTGGTCGCGGGTCTTGCCGTAGGTGCAACTGCCCTGGCCGCTGGCATCGGTGTTGATCATGCCGCCGACGGTGGCGCGGTTCGACGTCGACAGCTCCGGAGCGAAAAACAGCCCGGCGGATTTCAGAGCGGCGTTCAGTTGATCCTTCACCACACCGGCCTGCACCCGCACCCAACGCTGTTCAACGTTGATTTCGAGAATGCGGTTCATGTGCCGCGACAGGTCGACGACGATGCCGTCGGTCAACGACTGACCGTTGGTGCCGGTACCACCACCGCGAGGGGTGATTACCACGTTTTGATAAGCCGGTTCGGCGATCAGGCGCGCGAGCAGCGCCACGTCATCGGCATCGCGCGGGAACACCGCCGCTTGCGGCAAGCGCTGATAGATCGAGTTGTCAGTGGCCAGCACCACGCGGCTGGCGTAGTCGGCACTGATTTCGCCGCGAAAACCGCCGGTTTCAAGGGCTTTGAGAAACTGTTGGTAGTCGGTGTTCAGCGTGGTGGAAGGCGACAGCTGGGCAATCATCGGGCGTGCAATCTCGGTCAAAAACGGGCCGTGCGGCGGTGAACAGTTGTGCGCAAGGAATGATTGCGTCACGCTCCCGCCATCTCATAGGCCTTATATTCATTACAGAGCGATGTCGGGACAACCGTAAAATCGACCTGCAATCCATGACTAAAACGAATGAATCCGCGAACTCTTACTCCCTCGATGTCGTTGCTGCTGGCGTTTGAAGCCGCCGCACGCCATGAAAGCTATACCCGCGCCGCCCACGAACTGTCGCTGACCCAGAGCGCAGTCAGTCGTCAGGTGCAGATTCTGGAAAAGATGCTCGGCATGCGCCTGTTCAGCCGCGAGGGCCGGCGGGTGATCCTCACCGATGTCGGACGCATGTACCAACGTGAACTGTCCGAAGCCCTCAGCCAGATTCGCAGCGCAACGCTGCAAGCGATGGCGTTTGGCTCGGGAATTCACAGCCTGCGCCTGGCGACCTTGCCGACCTTCGGCTCGAAATGGCTGCTGCCACGCTTGAAGGATTTCTACACCGCGCACCCCGGCATGACCGTGCACCTGCATTCACGGATCGAAGCCATCGACTTCGACACCAGTGAAATCGACGCGGCAATTTGTGTTGGCGGCGGAGACTGGCCGGGGCTGACCGCCCACCGCCTACACACCGAAGAACTGGTGGTGATCGCCAGTGCGCAGCTGTCCGATGCCGAACGTCTGGCTGCCGATAAGGACATCGCCGGGCAACTGTTGCTCAACGTCAGCAGCAATGCCCAAGCCTGGTCCGAGTGGTTCAGCCATCACGCCCTGCCCCATCGCAGCATGCGCATCGGTCCGAGCTTCGAGATGACCTCGCACCTGATCCAGGCCGTGCGCGCCAATATCGGCATCGGGCTGGTACCGAGGATTCTGGTGGAGGATGAATTGCACAGCGGTGAGCTGGTGCAACTGGGGGAACCGATCAGCAGTCGGCGCAGTTATTACCTGGTGTACCCGGCGCGCAATGAATCGTTGGCGTCATTGAAGGCGTTTCGGGATTGGTTGGTGCAGACGCTCTGAGTTGATTTACCGATGCTCGGGTGGGCGGAGGCAACCCGGGGGCGAATAATCGCCCCCTGCATTGGCTAACGCTTCAGCGGTGGCGGTGCCTTTGGGCCCTTGATCAATGGTTGATCCAGCAACTTCCCGTCAGGTCCGACGAATAGGCGTTCCAAATGTTTCGGCATTGGTTGCGGTGCTCTGGCAGTCATGATGATTCCTCTGATGCTGGGCTGAACTCAACCCACTTAACCTTTGCGGAATCTATCAGCAAAAATTCGGCACCAATAGGATCCAATTTGCCATCGTCATTGAGCCAGCGTGGAAACTTCATCAAAAACTGACCAGTGTTCGACTCCGGTGGCCACTCGACTGGCCAGCCTAGAACGCGCCTTTCATCCTCCAGATGAAGGGTGACGAATCGGTCAAATTGAGCGAAAGCGCAGAACCATTCACTGGGATAGGAAGATTGTTTCGTTACGTTTCTGCTGCGCAACCACCTATGCAATTTGCCATTGGTGGCCAGACAACAAGCGATCAACCCAAGTAGCAACGAAGCAGAAAATGCCCAGCACGCTTCAGCCTTGGCATCCCACTTTCCTACGGAAAATCCCTTCTCTCCCACCCACACACAAACCGCCCCGATCCCCAACACCATCCCGTGAATCACAAACGTAAAAATCAACGCCTGCACAATCTGCCCGAACGTATCCGGCCGCTTGAACGCCGTCAGGGTGTAGAAAATCCAGGTCGAGACAAAACCCGGGATCAGATACTGCAACAGCGGAATCACCTCTTTCACCAGATCATCCATGATCGGTCGCTCCCTGCATCAAAAAATCAGTCCTCCAGAAACAGCAATGCCGGCCCGTAATGGGCCGGCATTCAAAGCCTAGTGCTCACGGGAAAAACGCCCGAGATCAACTGTCACCGGGCATTACGCGTCCAGCAGAATCAGGTCCGCGCCCTTCTCCGCCACCATCAGCACCGCCGCATGGGTGTTGCCCGACGTCACGTTGGGGAAGATCGACGCATCGACGATCCGCAAGCCCTCAAGGCCATGCACCTTGAGGCGCTTGTCGACCACCGAAGTCTGCTCATCCGCACCCATCGCGCAGGAACCGCACAGGTGATAGATCGAGCCGCAGTTGTCACGGAAGTACTGCAGCATCTGCTCGTCGCTTTCCACTGCCGGTCCCGGCAGGACCTCATCAACCGTAATGCCCCTCAATGAAGGAGCCCCCATGATCTTGCGCATCAGGCGACTGCCCTGGATGACCTCGTCGATGTCCTTCTGCGTGCTCAGGTAGTTCGGGTCGATCAACGCGGCATCGCGAGGATTCTTCGAAGCAATCTCGATGTGCCCGCGACTGGTCGGGCGGCACGGGTTGAAGCACAGCAGGAAGCCTGAATACGGCTCGGGCTTCAGGCTGGCCTTGTTGTTTTTCGGAATCTGGTACGACAGCGGGTTGAAATACAACTGCAGGTTCGGATGACTCTGCTCCGAATTGCCCCGGAAGAATCCGCCAGCCTGGTTGACGCTCATCGCCAGCGCACCCTTGCGCGTCAGCAGGTATTTCACGCCGAGTTTGAACTGGCCGAACAGCGAGCTGAGCTCGTCGTTCAGGGTCGGAATATTGGCCTTGTAGTAGTAACTGACGCACAGGTGATCCTGCAGGTTCTGCCCCACCGCCGGCAGGTGTTTCACCAGCGGAATCTGATGTTTCGCCAGCAAGGCACGATCCGCCACGCCGGACAGTTGCAGGATCTTCGGCGTATCAACGGCGCCTGCGCACAGAATCACTTCCTTGCGTGCCGTGAAGGTCCGCACCACGCCATGCTGGGTGATGGAAATGCCGGTGGCGCGCTGTTGGCTTTCATCGAACAGGACACGGTCGACCAGCGCGTAATGCTCGACCGTCAGGTTCGGCCGGCTCAGTGCCGGGTGCAGATGGGCGAAGCTGCTGGAGCTGCGCTGGCCATTGCGGGTGTTGACGTCGTAGATGCCCGCACCTTCGAATTTCGGCCCGTTGAAATCGTCGCTGCGCGGGTAACCGAGTTCATCGCAACCCTTGAGGAACACGTCGCAGATCGGGTGGGTCTGGCCGGCCATCGGGGTGATGCTGATCGGGCCGCTGCCGCCGTGGTATTCGCTGTCGCCCAGCGGGTGGTTTTCCAGTTTGCGGAAGTACGGCAGCACATCCTTGAAGCCCCAGCCCTCGTTGCCGTTGGCCGCCCAGTCGTTGAAATCATGGGCCTGACCACGCACGTAGATCATCGCGTTGATCGAGCCCGAACCGCCCTGGACCTTGCCGCGCGGGGCGTAGATTTCGCGATTGCCCAACTGCTTCTGCGGCTGGCTGTAGTACATCCAGTTGAAGGTCGGGTTGTAATACATTTTGGCGAAGCCGACCGGGATCTTGAACCACAGGGAACTGTCCTTGCCGCCCGCTTCCAGCAGCAGCACCGTGTGTTGGCCCGAGGCCGAGAGCCGATTGGCCAGGACGCAGCCAGCGGCGCCTGCGCCAGCGATGATGTAGTCGTATGTCATGCACGGTTACCGCGTAAGTCTTTTTATCGAACCCGCCCGTTGCCGGGCGGGGAAATCCCGTCAGCCCTTGGCCGGCGATGTGTCTTTGACGTCGGCCGGAGTCGGGGCCATTTGCAGGTGCAGGCGTTCGCCGGTGTACGGCGAATGCTTGCGCACCACGTCCATGTTCAGCTCCACGCCCAGGCCCGGCTCGGTGGACGGGATGATGTAGCCGTCCTCCCACTGCAACGGCTTTTTCAGGACCTCGGCATGGAAGCCGCCCCAGGTCTCGATGCTTTCCTGGATCAGGAAGTTCGGCGTGCAGGCCGCGAGCTGGAAACTCGCCGCCGCGCCAATCGGCCCGTTGTACAGATGCGGGGCGATTTGCGCGTAATAGGCTTCGGCCATGCTGGCGATCTTCTTGCCTTCGAGCAGGCCGCCGCAGCGCGCCACGTTCATCTGCAGAATCGACGCACCGCCGGCCTGCAACAGCTTGAAGAACTCGTACTTGGTGGTCAGGCGCTCGCCGGTGGCAATCGGAATGCTGGTCTTGGCCGCGACTTGCGCCATGGCCTCTTCCTGGCCCGGCGGTACCGGCTCTTCGAACCACAGCGGGTCGTATTTCTCCAGGCGCTTGGCCAGGCGAATCGCCGAGGACGGCACCATTTGCCCGTGAGTGCCGAACAGCAGGTCGCACTTGTTGCCCACCGCTTCGCGGATCTTGCGGCAGAAGGTTTCGCAGCGTTCCAGCACTTCCAGGGAGATCTGGTGCCCGGAGTACGCGGTGTACGGCCCGGCCGGGTCGAACTTCACGGCGGTGAAGCCCTTGTTCATGTTGTCGATGGCGCATTCGGCGGCCAGATCCGGGTCGTCGTAGTCGTACTCGCCACGGCTGTTGACCGGGTACAGGTAGGTGTAGGAACGCAGGCGTTCGTGAACCTTGCCGCCGAGCAATTCGTAGACCGGCTTGTTCGCGGCCTTGCCGATGATGTCCCAGCAGGCCATTTCCAGGCCGCTGACCACGCCCATCATGGTCAGGTCGGGACGCTGGGTGAAACCGCTCGAATAGGCCTGGCGGAAGAAGCGTTCGATGTGGTGCGGATCCTGATTCAGCAGGTAGCGTTCGAACACGTCTTCGATGATCGGCAGCATGGCTTTGGGGCCGAAGGTCGCGGCGTAGATCTCGCCGACGCCTTCGATACCGCAGTCGGTCTTGAGCTTGACGAACAGCCAGTACATGCCGCCGATGTGCGGTGGCGGTACGGCGACGATATGGGTTTCAAGGGCGACGATTTTCATCTCAGACACCTGCTTTATTCAAAGATTTACGATTGATCCGGGCACGCAGGGTCACGGCAGCCAGAGTGCCGATCAGACCGATAGTGGCGATGTAGCCGAAATAGAGCTTGTAGCCGAGGGCGCCGGGGAAATGTTCAGTGAGGTAGCCGTTGATCAACGGGATAAACGCATCCGGCATGTAACCGACTACCGAGACGATGCCGATGGCCAGTCCGGTGATGCGCAGCGGAATGTTGCAGCTGTCGAGGATCGCCCAGTACAGACCGCGAATCGCGTAGGTCATCAGGCCGATGAAAATCACTGTCGCAATCAGCAGTCCCATGCTGTTGAGCGCCGGGAAAACGATCAGGCCGACGATCGCCAGACTCGCCAGCAACAGCGCAACGATCAGCACAGAGATGTTCGAAAACTTGTCCCCCAACCAGCCGCCGCCGATGCCGCCGATCGGGCGCATCCACAGTTTGATGGTGGTGATGGTGCCGGCCATGACGGCGGTCAGGCCGCTGCCTTGCAGGTAGTCCGAGAAGCTGTAGGTAGCCCAGAAGATGTGATAACCGCAGAACACAATCGCAGTGACCAGCCACAGTTCAGGGATCTTCACCAGGGTCGCCAGATCAGTGAACAGGTTGAACTTGCCCTTCTCCACTGGCGGCGTGTCCTCCATCGACTTCGGGTCCTTGATCAGCACCAGCACACAGCCGATGGCAATACAGGTGAAGGCGTAGAGGTAAACCACATGCTTAAAACCTTCGGCGGTGGACTCGCCACGGGTTTCGGTAGCAAAGGCGAACAACGCCAGCGCAACTGTCGCCAGCAGCGCTTCGACCAGCCCCCGACCGCCATCGAGAATGCCGAAGAAACGGCCCTGCTCGGTGTGATGGGCAATCATCTTCACGCGCTTGAGCACCGAGGCCCAGAACGTCAGGCCGGTGGTCAGCCCCCAGCAACCGAAGATGATCATCAACCCGGTCATCGAAGGCGCGGTCGAATACCACAGGCCCAGCGCGCCGGTTGCCACCAGCGAAAAGAAGATCAGGAAACG
This sequence comes from Pseudomonas sp. 91RF, assembly GCF_003576265.1. NCBI lineage: Bacteria > Pseudomonadati > Pseudomonadota > Gammaproteobacteria > Pseudomonadales > Pseudomonadaceae > Pseudomonas > Pseudomonas sp. 91RF. The sequence continues at coordinate 137,545 of NZ_QWFC01000020.1, read as the reverse complement.
CGGCGCGATACGGTCGGCCAGCCAGCCGCTCGGCAAGTAGCTGAGCAGGAAAATCGTCCCAAGCATCGAGTACAGATAACCCAGCTCGCTGTGGCTGATCTGGAACACCTCGAGCATGGTGGTCTGGTAGACCTGGCGCAGGTACAGAATCGGATAGATCGCACCGGCGGCGAGTACCAGCAACATCAGTTGGAAATAGCGACTTCCCTTGTCGCTGCGGCTTTTCAAAGCCGAATCGGAACCCTGAACAGCGGCAGCAGAGGATGCATGCTTGGACATTGAAGTGACCTCGGGCGACCCGTGCTCCGGGCGCCCCTGATAATTGTTTTTATAGGTGTAGCGTGAGGCGTGATGCGGTGGATCAGTACTTCATGACCACAAGACGGGTCTGGGTGAATTCGAGCATGCCGTGCTTGCCGTCATCGCCGCCCAGGCCCGAGCGTTTCCAGCCGGCGTGGTAGCCCTGGTACGGATCGGCCGGGGTGCGATTGACGTACAACTCGCCGGCTTCGATGGCATTGGCGACTTTCTGCGCGGTGCGGTAGTTCTCGGTGTACAGCACCGACGACAGGCCGAACTGGTGGTCGTTGGCCATAGCCAGCGCTTCGTCGATGTCGAGGTACTTGAGCACCGGCAGCACCGGGCCGAAGATTTCTTCCTGGACGATTTCCATGTCCTGACGGCAGCCGCTCAACAGCGTCGGCGGGTAGAAATGCCCCGGGCCTTCCGGCAGCACACCGCCGCTTTCGAGGACGGCACCGTCAGCAATTGCGCGCTCAACCATTGCGTGAATGTTCTTCTGCGAACTGGCGTTGACCAGCGGGCCCATCAGCCTCGCGTCCGTGGCGCGGTCGCCGAACTTCACGGCGGCGATTTTCGCTTTGAGCAGCGCGAGGAAACGGTCGTAAACGCTTTCCTGCACGTAGACCCGTTCCACCGCCGTGCACAACTGGCCGCAGTGGGTGGTCTTGGAGGCGATGATTGCGCTCGCGGCCGCTTCAAGATCGGCGTCGGCCTCGATGATTGCCGGGGTCTTGCCGCCCAGTTCCAGCGACGGCTTGGCGATGTTGGCCTTGCAATAGTCGAGGACGATGCGCCCGGCATTGACGCTGCCGGTCAGGGTGATCAGGCCCACGGCTTTATGCGTGCAAACCGCTGCGGCGGTGGCGTGATCCATGGTCAGGATATTGATTACGCCGGCCGGCATGCCCGATTGCTCCACGGCTTTGGCGATTTCGAACGCCGACGTCGGGGTGTTGTTGCTCGGGCGCACCACCACGGTGTTGCCGGCAATCAGCGCCGGAGCGATTTTGCGCAGCAGGGTGTAGATCGGGTAATTGAACGGAATCAGGCACGCGACGACGCCAATCGGCTCGCGGTGCAGGAACAGGTTTTCGTCGGGGCTGTCGCTGGGAATGATCTCGCCTTCGATGCGGCGCGCCCATTCGGCGTGGTAACGGGTGATCTGCGCGGCATAACGGGCTTCGTTGCTGGCGTCGCTCAAGCTCTTGCCGGACTCGGCGGCCAGGGCGGCGCCGATGGCGTCGGCGCGATCTTCAAGGGCAGCCGCAAACGCTCGCAGGTGCTCGGCGCGTTCGATGCTGGTGAGTTTGCCCCAGGTCTTTTGCGCCTTGGCGGCGGCATCGACTGCCGCCGTGGCCTCTTCGGCAGTGGCGGCCGACACCTGGCCGATCAACGCTTCGGTGGCCGGGTTGTAGACCGCGATCAGCGCCGCGCTGGCCGGCTCGATGAAGTGGCCGTTAACAAAATTTCGCTCGACTCGCATGTGCATCGCCCATCGTTTGTTTTTATCGATGCCGCCAGTCTTGTCATCGACAGCGGGATCAACAAACGATTTATCCGGCGATCAAACATTCGAAAAATGCACGTTACTCAGAAAATCGCCTTCGAAGGCTCAAGTTGGCGCTGCGCCAGCCAGATCTCTTCCTGCAGCCACTGACCGAAGGCCTGCAATTGCGGCATCTGCGTCTGTTCCGGGCGGGTCACCAGCCAGTACGACTGGTGCCCTTCCACATGCACGTTGTGCACCTGGGTCAACTGCCCGCTGGCCAGTTCCGAGGCGACCATGTGCCAGTCGGCAATGGTGATCCCCAGACCATCGACCGCCGCCTGAATCGCCAGATCCAGCAGGTCGAATTCATAGCCGCCCTGGGTATCGACACCCGTGATGCGCGCTGCGTCGAGCCAGTGTTTCCAGGTCAGGTAGCGCTGATCCTCCCGGGCCAGCACATGCAGCAGGGTCAGGCGATTGAGGTCGATGCCCTGATCGCCGCCCTCCCGCGCATACAGGGTCGGCGCGCACACGGCGATATGCCGTTCCTGAATCAGCAGCGAACTGTCGAGCCCGTCCCACTCGCCGTCGCCAAAACGGATCGCGCAATCGAGGGTGCTGGTTTCCGCGAGACTGTCCTGCAAACGGGTGGTGATGCTCAGTTCCAGCTCCGGATGCTGCTCGCGCAGACGCCCGAGTCGCGGCATCAACCAGCGGCTGGTGAAGGTGGGCGGCGCATTGATGTGCAGGCGATTGGCATGGGTTTTCTGCTGGATGCTGCGCACGGTCAGCTCGATCTTGTCGAACGACTGATGCAGCGCCCGCAGCAGAATCTTGCCGGCACCGGTCAGTTCGAGATGGTGATGACGGCGCTCCAGCAGACTCTCGCCGAGCTGCTCTTCCAGTTGCCGCACCTGACGGCTGACCGCGCTCTGGGTGACGTTGAGCAACTCGGCGGCGCGGGTGAAGCTGCCGGTGCTGCCGGCCACTTCGAATGCTTTGAGTGCATTCAGGCCGGGCATTTTGCGTTTCATACAAGGCACTCGAAACCACTGAAAAGACGCAAAGCATCCCACGACACTGGCGAATTGTCCTACAGGATTTTCCGAGTAACATGCATTCGATGCAGGTTTCTCTGACGTTTTTATCGTTTGTTCTGCAGCGGGCGGATGGCAAAACTGCGCGGCACCTCTAATAAAAACAATCGAGAGCCGCTCCATGCCCTTCCCTGCATCTTTGCGCCTGCGCACCACCTCCATCGCTCTGTTCTGCAGCTTTGCCGCCCCGGCCATGGCGGTCCAGGTCACCGACAATCTCGACCTTGGCGGCGCCATTCGTGCCCGTTGGGATGTGGACCCCGATCGCGACATCCAGAAGTTCGGCCTCGACACGGTGTTCCTCAGCGCCAAGTACAACTCCGATTCGTGGATCGGCGAAGCACAATACCGCTTCTACGGTCGCTCCTATCCCTACCAGTACACCAAGAACTACGGCGACATCCGCTTCGCCAAGTTCGCGTGGGTCGGCTACAAGTTCAATCCCGACCAGCAAGTGCAAGTGGGCCTGAACACCGTGCCGTTCGGCTTGCAGCCGTACTTCGGCAGCACCTTCTACGAAACCCTGGGCAACGTCATCGGCCTGGAAGACGTGCAACAGATCGGCACCAAGTACATCCAGCAAAGCGGCGACTGGAACATCCAGGCCGGCTACTACCTGCGCCCGGCCTGGCAAGGCAAAGGCACCAGCAAAGGCGTGACGTATTCAAGCGTGGTGTCCGAGGCCGACAGCTACGTGGCCGACGGCAGCAACAACCAGGAACGCAACACCGTGGTACTGCGGGTCGCCAAGGCAATGGATCTGGGGCCGTGGAAATCCGAGGTCGGGATCTCCGGACTGACCTCGAGCCTCGAGAACAAAGACACCAACAACGACGGTCGGCGCAACGCCGTGGCCGTGCACTACATGGGCAAGAACGGCCCGTGGGGCGTGCAGTTGCAGGCGGCGCGGCAGCAGATGTCACCGCGCAATGCCGGCAGCGAAGAGGTGGTGACCCTCGGTGGCTACGACGGCACTTACAACGTCGCCAGTCGCGGCAATCTCTACGTGGCCGATCTGAGTTACGACGTCGGCGGCAAATACCTGTTCGATCAGATCAGCGGGATCAAGCTGTACGCCAACTACAGCGCGTTCGACAAGTCTGCCAGCGGCTTCAAGACGTCCGAACGGATGATCCTCGGCACCTCGTTCTCGGTGAGCAAGTTGTGGGTCGCGACCGAATGGCTGTTCGGCAAAAACGATCCGTACATCGGTGGCAGCAGCTACACCCAGAGCCTTGGCGCGGGTGGGCTGGATCAATGGGAGAACCAGTTGTATGTGAACGTCGGGTATTACTTCTGACGCTCGAAAAAATCGCAGCCAGGGCTGCGATTTTTTTTGCCTGCCCGTTGCGAATTCACCTTGCATCCGCTCCGTCCCGATAGTCAGATAGCCCTCACCCCAAAACAACAATAAACCGCCCGGTCCGGAGTTCTGCCTCCATGCGTCAACTGCCCTCGCTCAACACCCTGCGCGTGTTCGAAGAAGTCGCCCGCCATCGCAGTTTCAGCCAGGCCGCCATCGGGTTGAACGTCACCCAGGGCGCGGTCAGTCGCCAGATCAAACAGCTTGAAGACTACCTCGGCGTGGCACTGTTCGTGCGCACACCGCAAGGGCTGTCGCTGACCGAAGCCGGCAGCAATCTTTCCCCGCATCTGGCTGAAGCCTTCGACCACATCGAACGCTCCTTGCAAGCGGTGCGCGTGCCGAATCTGCGCCAGCGTTTGAAAGTGCTCGCACCGCCGACCTGGGCCACCCGCTGGCTGTCACCACACCTGCGCGCGTTCTGCCAGCGCTACCCGGACATCAACCTCAGCGTCACCAACCAGATCGGCCACGACAGCCTCACGGAAGTCGATTGCCACATCCGCTTCGGCCTCGCGGCAGCGCCTCACTGCGTCAGTCAGTTGCTGGTGATGGAGCGCCACATCGCGGTGGCCAGCCCGGAACTGTTCATCGGCGATCAGCCACCGGACCTGCGGCAGTTTCCGCTGCTGCACATCCTGCACGACGGCAAGCGCTTGAAGGTCTGGGAGAACTGGCTGGCGGCCATGGGCCGGGATGACATCGATGCCGGGCAAGGGCTGGAATTCAGCACCCTGGACCAGGTAATCCACACTGCGCTGGCCGGTGGCGGACTGGCGGTAATCGACCGGCAGATGATCGAAAAGGAACTGGCCAACGGCAGCCTGCTGCCGATCACCCCGATTGAGGTGATCGGCCCTTATGGCTATTGGCTGGATGTGGCTAACGACAAGCAAGGGCTGTCGAAAGTGAGGTTGTTTACCGAGTGGCTGAGTCTCGTCAGCAATCCATGAAGCACTGCAAATCCACTGTGGGAGCGAGCCTGCTCGCGATTGCAGCAGTCCAGTTGAATCAATGTCGACTGGCACGCCACTATCGCGAGCAGGCTCGCTCCCACATTGAAACCAGCGAAATCTGTCAGACCGAGGTCGCTACCTTTACCGGCATTCCTCCGACTTCCATCGGACTCTGCGCCTTGCACGCCTGACTCAACGTCAACGACTTGGTCTCCGGCGCCCAGGCCCACGACAACAACGCGCCAATCCCCAGGATCGCCGCAAGAATGCCCATGGTCGGGCTCAAGCCGATCCCCGCCACGCTCACCGGCAACAGGAACGTACTGACCGCCGAACCCAGACGGCTGACCGCCGTCGCCAGGCCAATCCCGCTGGCCCGTACTTCCGTCGGGAAACTCTCCGCCGGGAACACGCCCACCAGATTGCTCACCGCCGACAGCACCAGGGTAAACACACCGAACACCAGCACCATCAGCCACGCCGCACTGCCCGGCAACACCGCCAGCAGAAACAGCGCCACCGCCAGAATGATGAACGAGTTGATCAGGAACCCGCGCCGGGTGAATTTGATCGTGCACCAGATGCCGATCAACGCGCCGAGGATCAGCAGCATGTTGAGCATCAACTCGGTGCCGAAGCCTTCGGCCAGGCCCATCTTCTGCAGGATCGATGGCAGGAAGGTGTAGATGGCGAAGTACGGCATGACGATGCACACGAAGAACAGGCAGTTGAACGCCGTGCGCTTGCGGTATTCGCGACTGAACAGCACCGCGTAGCCCGAACGGGTTTCGCTGGAACGGGTTTCATCCAGCTCGACGTTGTCGCCCAGATGCTTTTTGACGATGGCGCGGGCTTCGGCCACCCGGCCCTGATTGACCAGCCAGCGTGGCGATTCCGGCGTGCCGATTCGCGCGATCAGAATCAACGCGGCGGGGATCGCCGACGACGCCAACATCCAGCGCCAGGCATCGTCACCGAGGCTGAGCATGACGGTGCCGACGAAGGTCGCTGCGACGTAGCCGAAGGTCCAGATCACGCTGAACGAACCCAGCAACACGCCACGATGTTTCTTCGGTGCGAATTCGGCGAGCATCGCGTGACCGACACTGAAATCCCCGCCCAGACCGATGCCGATCAGCACCCGACAGAGGAACAGGCTCATGGCGGTTTCGACGTAGAACTGCATCACCGAAGCGATCGTGATCAGCACGAAACTGACCAGGAAGATTTTCTGCCGGCCGACCTTGTCCGAGATCCAGCCGAAAAACAGACTGCCGAGAAACAGTCCGATCAACGCTGACGCGCCGATCAGGCCCTGCCAGAACGCATCAAGCTGCATCTGCGGGCTGAGCAAAGTGAATGCGATGCCGATCAGGCCAAGGATGTAGCCGTCGGTGAAGTGCGCGCCGAAGGTCAGGCCGGCGATCTTGATATGGAAGCGCCCGATGGGCAGGTCATCGATCTTTACGGGTTGAGCGGACATGTTCGTCTCCAATTGTTGTTATTGACGGAGAAACGGAAAGCTCTGGGAGAAACCTGCGGGAGCGAACTCCCACAGGTTTCGGGGAGGCCTAGAGACCGCCCATCAACAGGTATTTGATCTCCAGATAGTCATCCAGACCGTACTTCGAACCTTCACGCCCAAGGCCCGATTCCTTGATGCCACCGAACGGTGCCACCTCCGTGGAGATGATCCCTTCGTTGATGCCGACCATCCCGGCCTCCAGCCCTTCGGCCATGCGCCAGACCCGGCCAATGTCGCGGCTGTAGAAGTACGCCGACAGACCGAACGGCGTGTCGTTGGCCCGCGCCAGCACCTCGGCTTCGTCCTTGAAGCGGAAGCACGCGGCCACCGGGCCGAAGGTTTCATCCTGGGCAATCAGCATGTCGCCGCTGGCTTCGGTGAGGATGGTCGGTTCGTAAAACGTGCCGCCCAGCGCATGGCGACGACCGCCGCACAACAGCGTGGCGCCCTTCTCCAGCGCGTCGCTGACGTGGGCTTCGACCTTGGCCAGTGCGGCGGCGTTGATCAGCGGACCTTGCTCGGTCTCACCGTCCAGCGCACTGCCCACGCGCATCGCCGCCACGGCTTCGGCGAGTTTGCCGGTGAAGGCTTCGTAGACGCCGTCTTGAATGAAGAAGCGGTTGACGCACACGCAGGTCTGTCCGGTGTTGCGGAATTTCGAGGCCATTGCGCCCTTCACGGCCGCATCGATGTCGGCATCGTCGAAGACAATGAACGGCGCGTTGCCGCCCAGTTCCAGCGAGACCTTTTTCAGGGTGTCGGCAGCCTGGCGCATCAGCGATTTGCCGGTGCGGGTCGAGCCGGTGAACGACAGCTTGCGCACCACGCTGGATGCTTGAAACGCACCGCCGATGGCCACCGCGTCGCCGGAAACGATGTTGAACACACCCGCCGGAATCCCGGCCTGCTCGGCCAGCACCGCCAGGGCGAATGCCGACAGCGGGGTTTCTTCCGACGGTTTGAGAATCATCGTACAACCCGCCGCCAGCGTCGGGCCGACCTTGCGGGTGACCATCGCCAGCGGGAAGTTCCACGGGGTGATCGCCGCAACCACGCCAATGGCTTCCTTGGTCACGATGATTCGCGCATCGGCCTTGTGACTCGGGATCACATCGCCGTAGGCACGCTTGGCTTCTTCACCGAACCACTCGAGAAAGCTCGCGGCGTAGGCTACTTCGCCCTTGGCTTCGGCCAGCGGCTTGCCCTGTTCGCGGCTGAGCAAGGTCGCCAGTTCCTGCTGGTTGGCGAGCATCAGATCGCTCCAGCGTTTCAGCCGTTGGCTACGCTCCTTGGCGGTGAGCTTGCGCCAGGCCGGCAAGGCACGATTGGCGGCTTCGATAGCGAGGTTGGTTTCCTCTGCGCCAGCCTTTTGCACGTCGGTGATCAACTCGCCATTGGCCGGGTTGCGCACCGGATAAGTCGCGCCGCCGCTGCCCCACTGACCGTCGATGAAGTTGCCGTGACGAATCAACCCGCTCATGCCACCGCTCCCTGCAGCGTGAAGCGTTCCTGCCCCGGACGGGCCGTGCGCAGGATGCGTTTGCCGGCGGTGTAATCGTTGATCACGTCACACGGGGTGTAGTTGCGCTCCAGCTCGTGCAGCTCTTCGGCATCGAGCCTGGTTTCCAATGCCGCCAGTGCGCTGTCGAACTGCGCGGTGGTATCGGCGCCGACTAGCATGCAGTCCACGCCCGGATGGTTGGCGACCCAAGCCTGAGCGATTTGCGCGTTGGACACGCCACGGGCACGGGCCACACGCTGCACCGAATGAGCGATCTCGAACGAGGCTTCGTCGCTGTACATCTGCTGGGTGAAGAAGTCGGTCTGGTTGCGGGTCGATTGCACGTCGCCGGTCAACAGGCCCCGGGCCAGCGGGCTGAACACCGACACGCCGATGCCCTGATCGCGGCAGAACGGAATCATCTCGCGCTCTTCTTCGCGGTAGGCGCAGTTCAGTTGCAGCTGCATGTTGATCGGCTTGACCCAACCGTTGCGCTCGCAGGCCATGAGGATTTTCGCCAGTTGGCCGGTGAGCATGGTCGAGACGCCGATGTAACGCGCCTTGCCGGAACGCACGATGTCGTTCAATGCGCCCATGGTTTCTTCGACCGGGGTGTTCACGTCGAAGTAATGCAGCATGAACACGTCGACGTAATCCATGTCCAGACGCTTCAGCGAGGCATCGATGCTGTCCATGATGTGCTTGCGCGAATGGCCGCTGGCGTTGATCGCGTTGCGGGTGCCATAGCCGACCTTGGTGGTGATCACCAGGTCTTCGCGACGGGCCAGGCGCTTGACGATGCGCCCTACCACTTCTTCGCCGACACCGGCTGAATAGAAGTCCGCCAGGTCGATGAAGTTCACGCCGTTGTTCAGCGCGTGAGCGACGATCGGCTCGCTTTGTTTTTCATTGAAGATCCACGGCTTCCAGTCCGGGGTGCCCATGTTCATGGTGCCCAGACACAGGCGGGAGACTTGCAGGCCGGAGTTGCCCAAACGGATGTATTGCATGGCGCGGACCTCAGGCTTTTGGCGTGTAGAAAGGGTTACTTATGTGGTTGACCACATCCTTGAGCTGCGCGGTTTCCGGCTTGCCGGTCAGGGCGGCGCGGATCGCGGTGCGGCAGGCGTTGTAGTTGTTCAGGTAGACCGCATCGAGGTCATCGCAGGCCGGGTTGACCCAGTTGGCGGTGACGATCGCCCACTCGTCTTCGGCTTCCGGCGGCAGCGTGCCGTCGAGCAGCGCTTCGAGCACAGCCTTGGCGATACCGGCCTGGGAAGCGCCCCAGGTCGCGTTGCCATGCAGGTCGCTGCTGATCGCAGCCTTGTTGACGTAAAGGGTCATCGGCTTGACCGGAATGTTTGGCTGGGCGATCACCATGAACGGGCAATGGCCCTGGCTCGGCGACGCCAGACTGTTGGCAAACGCCTGCCCCGCCGGACCGTTGCGCGGGCCGATCAGGATATTGATGTGCGCGGCGTTCACGCCCGGGCCTTCGAAACCTTCACCGATGTACAGGTCGAGTTCTTTCATCAGTCATTACTCTTTGCGATGCAGAGGGATTTTTTGGGGTGATCGACAGCTCACGCGGGCCGAATGGCCAACGGGGTCAATAACGGACGTGGGGAGACGCGAAGGGAGAATCGGGACATGGCTGCAAACGCTCTCTGGTTGTTATTGATGAGCTGTGTTTGCGATTTTTTAACACCGGGTATCAGGGCACCCGTAACCATTAAAAATCATGGGGCAATGACTTTTAGTCATAGCCTTGATGCAGATAAAAAAGTGCGGGCGAAAAAATCCCGCTCGGGAGCGGGATTTTTCGGACTGCGCTGATTACGCGACGACGGGGATCATCGGATCAGCAGCCGCCAGCGCAATGGCACGGTCGGCGGCTGGCGGGTAGATCCACTGGGTGTTGATCTGGGTCTTGAGCGACTTGCCCTCCTCCTTGACCAGTTTCACCTGACGATCCCAGCCCTCGGTGTACACCGCGCCCCAGGCGCCGAGGTCGAGGCAGGTCACGTACTTCGGCTGGCTGTACGGCGTCGGATCGACACCGAGAATCTGCGCCGCGACGTTGTTGCCGGCATGCCGGCCGAGGGAAATCGCGTGCTGGCAGGTCATCAAGGCGAAGTTGCCGATATCGTCGGTGGCCGCATAAGCCACGTCACCGGTGGCGAAGATATCGTCCTGGCCAATGACTTTCAGGTGCGCATCCACATGCAGACGACCCTGACGATCACGCTCGGCAGGAATCTGCTCGGTCAGGGAGCTGGCACGTACACCGGTGGTCCAGACCACGGTTTTTGCCTCGATGCGCTGGCCGTCCGACAGGGTCACGCCGTTTTCATCGACCGACAGCACCGACACACCCAGTCGCCATTCGACGCCCAGTGCTTCGCTTGCTTCGGCAATCGACACGCTGATGGCTTCGCCCATGGCCGCACCGACTTTCTGCCCACGGTCGACGATGATCACTTGAACGTCCACCTGATCACCCAGCACTTCGCGCAAACGCGCCGGCATTTCGGTGGCGGTTTCGATGCCGGTGAAGCCGCCGCCGGCCACCACCACGGTGTTGCGCGCCTGGCTCGCAGGCTGATCGGCCAGGGATTTCAGGTGGTTTTCCAGGCGAATCGCGGCTTCGATCTGGTCAACGTCAAAGGCGTGTTCTGCGACGCCCGGGGTATCCGGCAGCGCCAGGCCACTGCCGGAAGCCAGTACCAGTTTGTCGTAGTGGAAAACCTGAGCGGCGCCGTTGGCGTCGGTGTAGCCCACGGTTTTGGCGTTCACGTCGATGGTGTTCGCGGCGCCCTTGATGAAGTCGACGCCTACCGCGTCGAACAGGTCGCCCAGCGGCGCAGCCAGCGTGTGTGCATTCGGCTCGTAGAAGCGCGGACGCACACGCAGTTCAGCCTGCGGCGCCAGCACGGTGACATCGATGTTGTCGCGGTTGTGAATGTCGACCAGACGGGTCGCACTCAGCGCCGTCCACATGCCACCGAAACCTGCGCCGATTACCAGAATGTGCTGTTTCATTGTTGTCTCCAGGCCCGAAGCCAAGTCGTAGAAAGAGGTTCAAGAATTCACGTTTATCGGGAGTCGGCACGCTTGGGTGTCTGAAAGCGCTGAACATTGCTCACCGGATAACGGCGACTGTATTGGTCGCCGTTATATCCAACAAGTCAGATTATCCGATCATTCAAATCGAAATATTCGATAGCTGACACGGCCCCGCCTGAGGATGCTCATACCCTATAAATCGCTTAAAACCGAGAAAAAGTGGGCTTCAAGGCAAAAATTCAGACGCTTATCAGATTTGTCCGCTATGAATTACCCTGCTAACATCTGCGACAACTACAGTCGGAGATAGCTATGTCGCTTTACAGTGCGGGCGTCGAGTACGGCATCCATTGCCTGGCGTTTCTGGTGGGCAGCGGCGGTGACAGTCGCGAAGCGAGCGTGCGCGACCTGGCGGACCTGCAGGGGGTGCCGCTGGATTACCTGGCGAAGATCTTCACCAAACTGGCCAAGGGCAAACTGGTGGTGGCAACCGGCGGTGTACGTGGCGGTTTTACGTTGGCGCGCCCGGCGGACGAGATCACCCTGCTCGATATCGTCAATGCCATTGATGGCCCGAAGAATATTTTCGAATGCCGCGATATCCGCGGACGCTGCGCGCTGTTCGACGGCTCGCCGCCGGATTGGGCCGTGGACGGAACCTGTTCGATCCACGGGGCGATGATGGTTGCGCAGAAGCGCATGGAAGAAGCCCTCGCCCAGCAGACCATTCTCGACATCGCCAGAAAGGTCGGTCGCAAGGCGCCGGCGGAATTCAACAGCCAGGTGGAAAACTGGATTCAGGACCGTCGCGACAAGAAGACCGCCGGCTCGGGCATCCCGCTCACCGACATCACCGACTGACAGGCAAAAAAAAGCAGAAACCGGTCATACGGTTTCTGCTTTTTCATTTCGGCCGTTCCGCCTCAGAGGCAATCGCGTACCGATTTGCGCAGCGAGCCGGACTTGGCCCACGGCGGCCCCTGGTACAGCGACACGCGACTGCCATCCTTGTATTTCACGATATCGAGAATCTCGTCGGCCGTGACAATGCTTGGCGCCGTGATCCGGTAACCGTTGGAAATCGCGACCTGCGAAGTCTTCGGAATATCCTGCTGCCACAACGGCAACACGCATGCGGCGTAGTCCTTGGGAGCCTTGCCACTTACCTTGCTGAGATTCGGCTCGCCCGGGACCAGCGATGCCGGCAGTGAACAACCGGCCAACGCGGCCATCAGCAGGCCCCCGATCAACATCCGCATATTGAATCCTTCATCTGAAAAAGCGCGAATTTACCCTGTTACTGGTTGAACATCCATCGTGGCGCAATGCTGTGCCCCCGAAAACCGGGCTCTCCGGCACCACGGCAAACAATTACTCCGACCAACGGCAGTTTGTTCACGGCCGTTCAGCTCATTGACCAGAACCACTTGCCCCGCGCCCGGAAAATGCGGCTACTATTTTCTACCGAGAATGTTCCGGAGGTGATCATGCGGCTCAATGAATACGAACACGAACTTCAACGTGACCTGCAAAGCGTGGCATCGGACCTGAGATGGTCGGCGGTCGACCTCAAGCGTATTGCCGAGCAGTTGCGCAAGTCCGGCAACGAGGCGGATGCGCAAAGCGTGCTCAGGTCCTGCGAGGTGCTGCAAAGCGATGAAGAACGTCTGCAACTTTATGCCAGGGAAGTGAAAGCCCGCGCCATCAGCCGAACCAAAATCCACTGACACCTTCCCCCAAACAAAAAGCCCCGGACAATCCGGGGCTTTTTCATTGCAGGCCTTCAGCCTGTCTTGCGGCCATGGGGCCGGCTTTTGTAACCCGGAAGTGCAGCGGCATACGCCAGTGCTTCCTCCCGGCTGGCGAAAGACGCCAGTCGATCTCCCTGCGTGCAGACCCGCCACGGGCCGTTGTTCACGCTGAGTACGTCGTAGCCATTCATGTGCATTTTGTTCAGCATCGCCATGCTCATAGGCACCTCCTGTCGACTATCGATCAACTGCACTTTTGCACCTTACACCGGGTTCGCCAGCGCGTGCCGACCAGACGTCGCTCATATCGGCGTCAAGTGTCTGGCACTTTTGCGCTTTTCGGCCACTCTGACATCACAAGGGCGTCTAAACCAAGGCACGGCTTGAATATTGCATTTTCATGACAGATTCATGACATTCGGCAATCGGGTAACAAATGAAAGTACGTGCAACCATCATCTGCGAACAGGACCGACACATTCTCCTGGTGCGCAAACCTCGATGCCGCTGGAACTTGCCGGGGGGCAAGGTCGAGCCCGGTGAGACCAGGGCCGACGCCGCGACGCGTGAACTTGAGGAAGAAACCGGGCTGCTCGCCGATGGCATGCTGTATCTGATGGAGCTGGAGGCTGGCGGCACGCGCCACCATGTCTACGAGGCGTCGGTACTGAATATTGATGAAGTACGGCCACAGAACGAGATCATCGATTGCATCTGGCATCCGCTGAATGCGGTGCAGAACCTGAGTGTCAGCGAAGCAACCCTGCAAATCGTCCGCGCCTTTCAGCGCCGACTGTGAGTCAACCGGCGAACGCCCGGCGCCCGGCACTCATTTCAGTGCGCAACTCACCAATGAAGTTGGAGATGTCACGAATGGTGACCAGATGCTCCGGTGACACGCCGTTGAGCAGCAGATCGACCCGCCCGCTGTCAGGTTCGTAAACCTTGATCTGCAACAGCCCCTGCCCCGTTTCTGTGCAGTCACAGTAAAGGGGCGAAAAGCCGGATTCGACGATGCGGCAAATGTCGGCAATGGCAAGCATGGGCGGACGCCTCGCGGGCGAAGGATCGGTCGATCGATTGAGCATAGATGAGCTTTTTCGACCTTGCGCGAGCGCTCGATCGCAGAAAATGCCAACCGCTTCACATCCTTGCGCAACACCGATCAGTTGGCGTCGCGCCCCCAGATCCAGTTCCAGATCCCCGGCAATTGCACCGGATCCGAGCTCTTCTGCACCGTACGCGCCAGTGCCGCTTTTTCCAGCAGTGCGTGATCGTCGTAGAACGGTTTATCGGCCAGGCGCACGCCTGTGGCAGCAGCGCTGTCGAGCAGAATCTGCAGATACTCGCGGGCATGTCGTGCGGTATAGCGGTTGAGATCATGGAACGTCACCACCACCGGAATCACCCCGTCCACCGTCGGCAATTCACCGAGGGCGATTCGCTCACGCACCTCCGAGAGCTGACGCAGCATGTTCGCGCGGCGTCTGGGGCTGCCGTTGAAGCCCCAGATCTTGCCGTCGTTGGCGCTCAGGTCCGTGAGCAATACATGCAGACCGTGTCGCTGATAGGCCGCGAACGTACGTTTGTCGTAGTTCCAGAAAGGTGGGCGCAGCAAAATCGGTGGAGCGCCGGTGATCGCTGCGATGTCCGCCGTGCCGTTGGTCAGTGAGGTTTCAAGCTCCTGCGGATCGAGCGAACGGTGGTTGGTGTGCCAATGCGTGGCGGTGTGAAATCCGAGAATGTGCCCTTCATCGTGCTCGCGATGCATGATCCGCCGGCCGATTTCGCTGTTGCCGGCCCTCGGAGCACGGGTCTGGACGAAAAACACCGCTTTGATATTCGGCTGCAAAGGGTTGTCTTTCAGGCTGTCGAGCACGGTTTCGGTGGGGTTGTAGAAACTCGAAGCGCTGGGGCCGTCATCGAAGGTCAGCAGAAACCTGACCGGCGCCTGCGCATCCAGCCGCGAGCGGGTTTGCGCGGTCAGTTCGATGGGAGCGGCAATGCAACCGGCCAGCCCGGTGATGATGGACGCAGCGCAGAAAAGCTTGAACCAGAGTTTCATGTTTTGCCTTGAGCCCGACCGTTGCAGTCACGTTGTCGATTGGCAAAACTCCCTCGCCGCTGCTGCCTCCCTGCGACCCACCGAAATGGGCCGAGGTTGGATAAAGATAACAGGGTTTTGTTCCGGTGCTCACTCAGTGCGCCAATGCCTGCCGGAACGAGGTATCGATAATCCCCGCAGTGGTCAGCGGAGCCGGCAACGCCTTGACCTTGAACAGGAAGTCCGCAGTGCCTTGCAGGTCGGCAGCGGCTTGTTGATCCACCGGGCCGACCGACATGTGCGCCTGGCGCAACCAGTGCCGCGAGACCTCTTGATCGAGATTGGCTTTCTTCGCCCACAAGTCCGCGTATTCGTCGGTGTGGCTGTCGACCCAGGCCCGGGCCTGCTTCAGGCGCCCGAGAAAGTCGGCAATCGCCTCACGCTTGCTGTCGATGGACGGCGCGGAAGCGGCGATGGCGCTCAACCCCGGCATCAGGTTTTTTGCGGTCAGAATAGGTCGCGCACCGGAGAACACGATCTGCTGGGAAATGTACGGCTCCCACACCGGGAAGGCATCAATGCCGCCCTGAGGTAATGCCGCTGCCGCGTCAATCGGCATCAGTTTGACGAAGTCGACGTAATTCTCCGGCAACCCATTCTGCTCCAGTGCGCGCAAGGTCAACTGCTGGCTCCAGGCACCCGGCCAGTAGGCGACTTTCTTGCCTTTCAGATCCTCGATGGTTTTCACCGGCGAATCCTTGGGCACCAACAAAGCGATGGTGTCCGGGTTTTGCCGCGACACGCCGATCAGTTTCACCGGTGCCTGTTTCGCGGCGAGGAACAGAAAACCCGAATCACCGAGAAAGCCCAGATCCAGCGAACCGGTCTGTAACGCTTCGGCCAACGGCGCGGCGGCCTGGAAATGTTTCCAGTCGACCGTGTATGGCGCGTCCTTCAATACCCCGGAAGCTTCTACCGAGGCGCGGATGTTGTAGTAATTCTGGTCACCGACGTGCAGGACCACAGGTTCGGCTGCGTAAGTCAGTGGCGATGCAATCAAGGCGCTGGTCAAAGCAGCGCGTAGGAAACGGGAGAGCTTCATGGCGAGTCCTGCAAAGGGGATTTTTTATAGACCATAACGCTCTTGTAAATTGCATTTGAAATTCGATTAGAGAATAAGCTCAGTACCACCGACAACCGCTGTTGGCCTGGCAACAGTGGCACGGCACAGTGTTTTCCCGGCAACAGTTCAAAGTGCGTAAATCGCATCAAAACCCCGTAAACACGGCACTCGGGGAATATGGCACAGAGCCTGCAATATTCCATTCATGCAGGAAGCATTCGATAAAAATATCTTTCTGGACATAAGAAATTGTTGCCTTGCCGGAGCGTGCCCATGAAATCCCGCTTACCGTTTTCCCGCATCAAAACGCTGCTCGCGGCCTGCGCTGTGGCCCTGAGCCTGCAACCTCTCGCCCACTCAGCGGAAACGCCGCCCGCCGAAGTGCATCTGGACTATGCCTATTACTCCCCCGTCAGCCTGGCGCTGAAACATTTGGGCTATCTGGAAAAGGCCCTGCCCCAGAGCAAGATCAGCTGGGTACTGAGCCAGGGCAGCAACCGTTCGCTGGAGTACCTCAACAGCGGCGGCGTGGATTTCGCCTCGTCGGCCAGCCTCGCGGCAGTGCTGAGCCGTGCCAACGGCAGCCCGATCAAATCGGTGTACGTTTACAGTCGCGCCGAGTGGACCGCACTGGTGGTGCGCAAGGACTCGACGCTTCAGACCGTCGCCGACCTCAAGGGCAAGAAAATCGCCGCCACCAAAGGCACCGACCCGTACCTGTTCACCCTGCGCAGCCTGCAACAGGCCGGCCTGAAAAAGGACGACGTGGAGCTGGTGCACCTGCAACACCCGGACGGCCGCACCGCGCTGGAGAAAGGTGACGTCGACGCCTGGGCCGGCCTCGATCCGCACATGGCCGCCAGCCAGGTACAGGCCGGTTCGCGCCTGCTGTATCGCAATCGCGACTTCAATAGCTACGGTGTGGTCAGCGTCACCGAGCAATACGCCAAGGAACATCCGCAAACCATCGACACCGTGATCAAAGCCTATGAACAGGCTCGCGAATGGTCGGTGAAAAATCCCGATGAATTGGCCAAATTGCTCGCCAGCGAATCCGGCCTGCCACTGGACGTGGCCAGACTGCAACTGTCGCGCACCGACCTGAGCAGCCCGCAACTCACCGCCAAGGACGTACTGGCCTCGAAAGCCGCCGCGCCGATTCTGGTCTCCGAAGAGCTGGTGCGTCGTGGGGTGAATGTCGATCAGGTCATCGATCAATTGATCGACACCGGTTTCCAGCAAGTCGCCGCCGCCCAGTAACCGATCAGGCTCACGACAAATCCGCGCCCGTCGCGGATTTGTCGTGAGCGGAGAACCGCCCATGAGCAATGACCTGCCCGCCCGCCTCACCGTGCCGCTGCCCCGCCGACAAAACCGGCCGCTGAATCCGCTCTGGCGGCGGCGCCTTAAAGGGCTGGCCCTGCCGCTGCTGATCGTGATCGCGCTGGAGATCATCGTGCGCGTCGGCTGGCTGCCGTCCTATCAGATGCCTGCGCCGAGCGAGGTCGCCCTGACCCTTACCGATCTGGCCGAAGGCGCACTGTGGAAACACATCGGTGCCAGCCTGATTCGCGTGCTGATCGGGTTTGCCATCGGCGCGAGCCTGGCCTTGGTGTTTGCCGCGTGGGTCGGCCTGAGCCGCGAGGCCGAGTCATACCTGGAGCCGACGTTCGCCGCGCTGCGCTCGATTCCCAGCCTGGCCTGGGTGCCGCTGTTGCTGCTGTGGCTGGGCATCGACGAGACCTCGAAAATCGTCCTGATCGCCATCGGCGCGTTCTTCCCGGTGTACGTCAACGTGGTCGCGGCGATTCGCAACATCGACCGCAAACTGGTGGAAGTCGGTCACATCTATGGTTTCAGTCGTCTGCAACTGGTACGGCGGATTCTGCTGCCCGCCGCCCTGCCCGGCCTGTTCACCGGGCTGCGCAGCGGCATGAGTCTGGCGTGGATGTTTCTGGTGGCGGCCGAACTGATCGCGGCGACCAAAGGCCTGGGTTATCTGCTGAGTGACGGGCGCGAAACCTCGCGTCCGGACATCGTGCTGGCGGCGATCATCGTTCTGGCGCTGCTGGGCAAACTCAGCGACGGCCTGCTCGCCACACTTGAACACCGCTGGCTGGCCTGGCGCGACACCTTTACCGGCCAGGGCAGCAAGGACTGACTCGCACAACTAAGCTGAACCTTCAGGCAGTGTTCGCCGGAGGTTCGGCCGATGTGCGGAAGACTCTCGCAGTACCGGGGCATCCACGATTTCGTCGCGGTGCTGAGCATTCCCGATGCGCTGATCAATCACGTCGGTGATGCACCGCTGGCGCGCTACAACGCGGCGCCCACCACCGCGCTGGCCATTCTTCATCAACACGAACAACGCTTGTACGCCGACAACCTGCGCTGGGGCTGGCGCCCGCACTGGGCCAGGGATCGCGCGGCACCGATCAATGCGCGGGTCGAAAAAGTCGTCCACGGTTCGTTCTTCCGGGCGATCTGGCGTCATCGCCTGATCGTGCCTGTCGACAACTGGTTCGAGTGGGTCGACGGACCGGACACGAACCGCCAACCCTGGCTGATCCATCGACTCGATCATCAGCCGGTTTTCTGCGCCGCCATCGGCCAGTTTCCGACACCCGGATCAGAACCTCGGGAAGACGACGGCTTTGTGATCATCACCGCCGACAGCGCAGGTGGCTTGCTCGATCTGCATGATCGCCGACCCATCGTGTTGTCTGCCGAGGGCGCGCGGGAATGGCTCGACCCCGCCACGCCCGTGGAGCGTGCCGAGCAAATGCTCCTGTTCGAAGGCTTGGGCAGCGAAGCGTTCGAATGGCACAAAGTCGGCAAAGCTGTCGGCAACTCACGCAATCAGGGTGCGGAGTTGATTGAAGTAGTGGCTTAAATATTTTGTGGGCCGGCACGTCTCTCGAATAGTCGGAAGACGTGAGTCAAATTGATATCACGCAGCAAGTGAGAACCGTTCGTTACAGTCAGTGTTTCAAACTCGAAACAATCATTGAATCGGTCGTTTGATTAAAACCAACCGCCTGTCTGACATTTCAATCGTCATACATACATTTAGTAACACTACAGATAGCATGCGCGCCGCATTTCCTATTGGCATACCAGTTGACCAAAGAGTCAACAAACCGGGAATACCCTACAAACTTACAAGCCTTGCAGAGAACTAAGTTGCGCGACGATTTTGCAATCAAACAGGCCAACGGCCTGGAGTGTATTTATCTGTCCATGACAGAACGCTTTCAACTCGACTGTTTTATCGCCCACTACATAAAGACTCGAAACCTGCGTGACGTACCCGAGATCGACCGCCTCCTGCGCACCACTCTCCAAAACTATCCCTGCCACCCGCCGGTGATGGTCAACGAGCTGAATGCCTGGATCGACAAGACCTTGGGTTATCGGGCCTCACACCCCGATTTCACACAACTGGACGATCTTTGATGAAACGAAAAAGCCCCGCCATCGCGGGGCTTTTTCGTTGTGGCGTTCAGGGTTTCAGCGGGCGTTCCTGGTCGCGATCGGACAACTCGCGGCTGTCGTCATGTTTCCAGGTCTGCTCCTTGTGTTTCTCCCGCTCGATCTCTTCTTCGCTCGGTTCTTCATCTTCTTCGGGACGTTGCTGCTCCGTTGCCATGTTCACCTCGCTGTCATAAGTCATCAGTCATCCTTACAGCGTAGAACAGATTCAGACAGGCAACTTACAACCACCAGCGCAACAGAAAGAAGAACGCCATGCTCAACAGCATGCTAAGCAACGTATTACGCGTGTAGATCACGAGTCCGATGGCGACTAACGAACTCAGCAAATAGGGATTGTCCCACTGCAAATTCAGCTGTTTGTCCGGCATGAACACAATCGGCCCGCAAATCGCGGTCAACATGCCCGGTACGGCGAAACCCAGAAACTGCCGCGCATTGCTGCTCAAACGCACCGGCAGGCGCGGCTCAAGAAACACATAGCGGTTGAGGAACACCAGAATTCCCATGCCGAAAATCACTGCCCAGATCATCATGTGCGCTCCCGATACAGCTTGTTGCAGATAAACCCGGCCATCATTCCCGCCAACCCCGACAGCACCAGCGCCGAACCCCACTGCCAGTAACTGAACAGCACCGAGCAGAACAGTGACACCGCCACGCAGACCACGGTCGGCACATTGCGCACCACCGGCGTGATCAGCGCGATAAAGGTCGCGGCAATCGAGAAATCCAGCCCCAGGTGCTCAAGCCCCGGAATGCTGCTGCCAAGCACGATGCCGGCCAGGGTGAAGAGATTCCAGGCGATGTAGAACGTCAGGCCGACGCCTAGGGCATACCAGCGATTGAATTGCTGACGGTCGTGCTGGCTGGTCAGGGCGAACAGTTCGTCGGTGAGCAAAAAACCCAGGCCGATGCGCCAGCGACCCGGCAACGGCGAAATCACGTGGCGCATGCTCATGCCGTAGAGCAAATGCTGCGACGTCAGCAGCAGCGTGGTCAGCAGAATCGAGAAAATCCCGGCACCGCCCTTGAGCATGCCGATCGCCACCAGTTGCGCAGCACCGGCAAACACGATGGTGGACAAGCCCTGCCCTTGCAGTGGCGTGAGGTTGGCTTCGATCGCCATGGAGCCGGCCAGCAGCCCCCACGGCGCGGTCGCCAGAGATAACGGCATGATCGCCGCGGCTCCGCGAAGAAAGGCACTGCGCGGCATTAATGAGTCAGACATAACGCTCTTCAACCGTGAGACAAGACCCCGGACTCTGCCAGCAAATGCCTTTTCATGGCTTGAACAATCTTGCGCAGTTGCCAGAATTCTTCCAGCTGCAAACCGATTAGCGGCGTACCATGACAGCCATTCACATCTGCGTCAGGGAGACGACATGCTGTATCGAATTGCCGCCGACGGGCTGGTGCTGTTTCACCTTTCCTTCATTCTGTTCGTGCTGTTCGGCGGGCTGCTGGTGCTCAAGTGGCACCGGGTGGCCTGGCTGCATCTGCCGGCCGCCACCTGGGGTGTGATGGTCGAGGTGTTGCACCTGAGCTGTCCGCTGACCTACTGGGAAAACCTGATGCGTCACGCCGCCGGGCAGACCGAATACGCCGGCGGCTTCATCGAGCATTACGTCTGGCCGATCATCTACCCCGCAGGGCTGACCCCGCAGATTCAGCTGGCACTGGGCAGCGTGGTGCTGGCGATCAACCTGCTGGTGTACGGGCGCCTGATCCGCCAGTGGCAACAGCGCCGCGCTGCACGCGTCCCGTTTTAACGCGACTTCAAGGTTTCCAGCCAGGCCGGATCGAGGCGCGTCTGATCGGTGTCCAGACCGAGCGCTTCCATCCGCGCCTTGTGTGCTTCGACTTCCCGGTGCAATTGCCCTTGATCGCTGGAGTTGCCGTCCAGTTCATGCATCTGCGTCAGTCCGATGTGATAAAAACGCAGCACCTTCATCGCCGTCGGATCGCCCTTCTCGACCGCCGCCGTCAGCTGATGCATGACATTGGTGACGCTCATCAGGCTACGCTTGAGCCGCCAGCCGTACACCGCCGGGGCCATCCAGCTCTGGGTCCAGAATCGCCCGCGCAACAACGCCGCCGTCAGCAGAAATGCGCCGAACCCCCCGCCGACATTGAACCGCAGGTTATCCCCGCCCGGCTCGCCGAACAGCGCCACCGCCACGGTCGAAAACGCCATCGCCAGCACCAGGAACAGCACCGCGATAATCAGCGTGCTGCGCCGGGTCTGCTGGCGATAGGTTATGGCATCGATCGGTTGAATCTCGAACATCGTGACAGGCTTCCATGGCTTGAAATAAAAAGAGGCCGGCGCATTATCGCCTCTGAGGCGGATTTAGCTATGCTGGAGCTCCTTTTCATCTTTTCATCGTCCAGCGGGGGACATGGCGATACCACGCAGATCGTGCCATCTTCATTCTTGGATACACTCTATTCGGATGCCATTGGCCAGGCCGGCAATGACATCGTTTTAAGGATCACTGCATGACCCAACGACACGTAATCAATGCCTCGGTCAGCCCAAAAGGCAGCCTGGAAACCCTTTCCCAACGTGAAGTTCAGCAACTGAGCCAGGCCGGAACCGGCAGCACCTACACCCTCTTTCGCCAGTGCGCCCTGGCAATCCTCAATACCGGCGCCCATGTCGACAACGCAAAAACCATTCTGGAAGCCTACAAGGACTTCGAAATCCGCATCCACCAGCAGGATCGCGGCGTGCGCCTGGAACTGCTGAACGCCCCGGCCGACGCCTTCGTCGACGGCGAAATGATCGCCAGCACCCGGGAAATGCTGTTCAGCGCCCTGCGTGACATCGTCTACACCGAAAACGAGCTCGACGCCCTGAGCATCGACCTCAGCACCTCCCAGGGCATCAGCGACTACGTCTTCCACCTGCTGCGCAACGCACGCACTCTGCGCCCGGGCGTCGAGCCGAAAATCGTCGTGTGCTGGGGCGGCCACTCGATCAACACCGAAGAATACAAATACACCAAGAAAGTCGGCCACGAACTGGGCCTGCGCAGCCTCGACATCTGCACCGGCTGCGGCCCCGGCGTGATGAAAGGCCCGATGAAAGGCGCGACCATCGCCCATGCCAAGCAACGCATTCACGGCGGCCGCTACCTGGGCCTGACCGAGCCGGGCATCATCGCCGCCGAAGCGCCGAACCCGATCGTCAATGAGCTGGTGATCCTGCCGGACATCGAAAAGCGCCTGGAAGCCTTCGTCCGCGTCGGCCACGGCATCATCATCTTCCCGGGCGGCGCCGGTACTGCCGAAGAATTCCTGTATCTGCTGGGCATCCTGATGCACCCGGACAACGCCGGCCTGCCGTTCCCGGTGATCCTGACCGGGCCGAAACATGCCGCGCCGTATCTGGAACAACTGGACGCGTTCGTCACCGCCACCCTCGGCGAAGCGGCGAAAAAGCACTACGAAATCATCATCGACGACCCGGCCGAAGTGGCGCGGCAGATGACTGCCGGCCTCAAAGCGGTGAAACAGTTCCGCCGCGAGCGCAACGATGCGTTCCACTTCAACTGGCTGCTGAAGATCGACGAAGGCTTCCAGCGTCCGTTCGACCCGACCCACGAAAACATGGCCAACCTGAAGCTGCACCGCGATCAGCCGGCCCATGAACTGGCAGCCAACCTGCGCCGCGCCTTCTCCGGGATCGTTGCCGGCAACGTCAAGGACAAGGGCATTCGCCTGATCGAAGAACACGGCCCGTACCAGATCCGTGGCGACGCCGCGATCATGCAGCCGCTCGATCTGCTGCTCAAAGCCTTCGTCGCCCAGCACCGGATGAAACTGCCGGGCGGCGCGGCTTATGTGCCGTGCTATCGCGTGGTGTCCTGACCCTTCGTGATGGATGCAGCCTTGCGGGAGCACACGCGCTCCCACAAGGCGCATCGCCACTACCAAACTGCCCTGTTCTCTGACACAAAAGCCCCGCTGATTCCCCACGACAGCCACCGCGCGCGCGTACTAAGCTGGGCGATTGAATTTTCAGGGACGATCCATGAAACGTTTTGCCGCCTGCCTGTTGTCTCTTCTGGCCCTGACAGCCAATGCGGCAGATCTGCAACTGCTCACCGACAACCATCCTCCGCTGCATTTCCTTCAGGGCGATCAACTGGTGGGCTTCGGCGTGGATGTGGTGCAGGCCCTGGCAGCGCAGACCGGCGATCGAGTTCATCTGCAACAAGTGCCACTGCTGCGTGCCCTGCGCATGGCCAGCGAGACGCCGGACACCGGTGTATTTACCGTGCTGCGCACCGACGCACGGGATGACCGCTACCAATGGGTCGGGCCGCTGATCGAAATGGAAACCGCGCTATATGCCCACGACAACTTCCAGCCACCGGTCCGCAGCCTGCGCGAGGCCGATCACCTGGGGCGGATCACCGTGCCGCGCAAATGGCTGGTCTACAGCTATCTGCAGGAACAGGACCTGAGCAACCTCTACGGCGTGGAAACCCCGGAGCAGATGATGCGCCTGTTCAGTCTCGGACGAACGGACTTCGTGGTGTCCGACACGCTGTCCAGCGCGTCCCTCGCCCGCGAACAGGGCATGGAGCCGGGCCGCCTGCAATATCAGATACCGCTGATGAAGCGCGACACCTATATCGCGTTCTCCCGCCAGACCGATCCAAAGCAGGTCGCACGTTGGCAGCAAGCGCTGGACACGCTGCGCGCCGACGGTCGTCTGGAGAAAATGCGCCAGCGCTGGCTGAGCAATACCCTGCCGCGCTGATCACGCATCAACGTCTTTGATAACAACTATCTGAAAAGGTGTTTTTTCTTCTGGCGCCGGTGGCCCTAAAGTGGCAGTCATCTTCCTCCCACTTTCTGGTACAGACCCATGAAAGACTTCATTGCCCTTGGGTTTATCGTCGCCCTGATCGGTGCCACTTCCGCCGCAATCGCCAGTGCACACGGCCACGGACCCGCTGTCGCCATGACCGGCACCTTGAATGTCGACACCGTTGGCATTGACCGTGAGGCCAGGGGCAGTGTGGAGCAGAATCTTTACGTCGCGCAAAACGACTCCGGATTCGCCTACGACTATTGAGCCACCAGCCGTGCGGCCAACGCCTTGGCCTGCGACGCAACATCGGTCACCGCCGTACTTTCCCACCACATCCCTCTCAGTGGCGGGCCCATCGCGAACAGTCGTAGTGACACCCCTTCCTGCGCATCCAGCACCGCCCCGTCCACTGCCGCCGCGATGCCCAACGCCAACGGCCCCGGTTGTACCAGCCCACGGGCCAGCAACTGCTGCGGCAAGGGCCGGTCAACCCGGCGCCAGTCGTATTCGATACCACTGGAATTGATCAGCGCCGCGCCTTGCACCACATGTGTTTCACTATCACCCCGACGACGGATGCGAATGCCGACGCTACCGCCCGACACTAGCTCAAGGCCTTTATAGGACGCAGCGTGAATCCGCAGACGCCCTTCACGATGCAAACGTTCGACCAGTTCTGCACTCAGCGGCGGCGAACGATGGTGATGGCTTTCCCACCACGGCCGCACATGCCGCACGAACTGCCGGCGCTGCACGTCGCTCGCCTGGCTCCACAACCGGCCGATGTGCGCGCGCACCGTATCCAGCGGCGCCTGCCAGTCGATACCTTGCTCGATTGCTTCCCGACAATGCCGGCGCAACTCACGCACTAACTGACGTGGCGTGCGGATGCTGTGATCCTCGGCGAGGAAGTCCGCCCACGCCGGCGGCTGACGACGGACATGGGGCAGCAGCCCATGCCGGGAAAACACCTCGATCGGCCCGCGATGCCCGGCCTGTTCCAGCGAAACCACGGCATCGACCATGGTCAGGCCGGAGCCGATGATCAGTACCGTCGATTGCGGATCGAGCTGGCGCATGGCGCTCACATCCCACGGATCGAGCGCCGCCGCGTTGAGGCCGCTGGACTCCTTTTGCGGTGTACGGGCAGCCGGGAACATACCCGTCGCCAGTACTGCGAAAGCGCCCTGCAATGGCTGGCCGTCACTCAAAGTGAGCTGCACGGAATCGCTGAAAACCTGAACATCGACCACTTCGGCGCGCACATGCTCGACCGTCGAACCATGCTGCGCGCCCACCTGCTGCGCTTCAGCTAGTCGCTGCTGCACGTAGACACCGAACAGCCCCCGTGGTGGAAACAGTTCACTGACCGGCACATGTTGCTGATCCGACTCCGGCCAGCCGCCAGCGGCAATGTGAGCGGTCAGCCATTGAGTCAGGTCGTCGGCGTTGTCCGGATCGACGCTCATCCGCGCCGCGTTACCGTTGAGCGTGTGGCCCAGTTCCACCGCACTGTACGCTTCACCCCGGCCCAGTTCGGCCCGGGGCTCGATCACCAGAATCTGCCGCCGGCCCGGCAGGCGCAGCAGTTGAACCGCCAGCATTGCGCCACTGAGGCCGCCGCCGACAATCAGGATGTCGGCGTGACGGATCGCGGTCGTATCGGATTGAGTCATGCCGTTCTCGCTGCCAAGGGTTTGCTCAAGTCAGTGTCGTGCAGACGCTGCGAGCGAGTCTAGACAGTCGCGACCTTTTTCTCGCGCCGATGCAGCTCACCCAGATTTCGATACCCGCTGCCCGGATGAATCTCCGGCAACCTGTCCCCCTGACCAAACAGCTTCTCGCGCAACGTCCCCGGCGCGTAATCGGTCTTGTAGACGCCGCGCTTCTGCAATTCAGGCACCAGCAATTCCACGGCGTCGATAAAGGTTTCATGGGTCAATGCATAGGCCAGATTGAAGCCATCGACGTCGGTTTCCTCGACCCATTCCTGTAGCAGGTCCGCCACCGTTTCCGGGCTGCCGACGAACAGCGGGCCGAAACCGCCGATGCCGACCCAGTCGGCCAGTTCGTTGGGGGTCCAGACCTTGTTCGGATCCGCCGTGGAAAATGCCTCGACTGCTGATTGAATCGCGTTGGTGTGAACGTGCTTGAGCGGTTCATCCGCTTTGAAGCGGCTGAAGTCGATGCCGGTCCAGCCGGAAATCAGCGCCATCGCGCCTTCGTAGCTGACCCAGGACTTGTACTCTTCGAACTTGGCTTTGGCCTTGGCGTCGGTCTCGCCGAGGATCACGGTTTGCAGGTTGAAGATCAGGATCGTCGACGGATCGCGCCCGGCCTCGGCGGCGCGGCGACGGATGTCGGCTACGGTCTTCTTCAGCAGCACCTTGGACGGTGCCGCGACAAACACGCATTCGGCATGCTTGGCGGCAAACTGCTTGCCCCGGCTGGAGGCGCCGGCCTGATACAGAACTGGCGTGCGCTGCGGCGACGGTTCGCAGAGGTGAATGCCCGGCACCTGGAAGTGTTTACCGTGGTGGCGGATCTCGTGGATTTTGCTCGGGTCACTGAAAATCCGCCGTTCGCGATCCCGCAGAATCGCGCCCTCTTCCCAACTGCCTTCCCAGAGCTTGTAGCAGACCTCCAGGTATTCCTCGGCGAAGTCGTAACGCGCATCGTGCTCGGTCTGAGCTTGCTGCCCGATGTTCTTCGCGCCGCTTTCCAGGTAAGAGGTGACGATGTTCCAGCCGGCACGGCCCTTGGTCAGGTGGTCGAGGGTCGACAGGCGTCGGGCGAACGGATACGGATGCTCGAATGACAACGAAGCGGTCAGGCCGAACCCCAGGTGCTCGGTGACTAGCGCCATTGGCGGGATCAGTTGCAACGGATCGTTGACCGGCACCTGAGCCGCCTGCCGGATGGCGGCTTCGCCATTGCCGTTGTACACGTCGTAGATGCCCAGCACGTCGGCGATGAACAAGCCGTCGAACTTGCCGCGCTCGAGGATTTTCGCCAGATCGGTCCAGTACTCCAGATCCTTGTACTGCCAGGAACGGTCACGCGGATGCGCCCACAGGCCCGGCGACTGGTGGCCGACGCAGTTCATGTCGAAGGCGTTGAGGCGGATTTCGCGGGGCATCAGAAGGTACTCCCGATTTTCGGGAGGCGTTTAGAGGTTTGATTTGAAGCGGTCATGTGAGGCGACTCCGTGGTTCCGGATAAGGATCCAGAACCCATAGCAGGAGTCATGCCTGAATATATTTTCTTTATTTATCAATATATTGAGATAACAACCTAAAGCAATATGCACGCAAGATAGAGCAAACTGTTTATCCGCTGTCGGCCCGGCAACAGTCAGATCACCACATTGCGCACGAAACGCGCCGCGACTTCTCCGTCATTGCGATAGGTGTGCGGCTGGTTACTGGCGAACATGAAAAACTCACCGGCAGCGATGTGCTGCGGCTCGTCGCCGAGCATCAGAGTCAGGCAGCCCTCGAACACGAAAATCTGCTCGCTCCAGCCTTCGGCATCCGCTTGCGAGGGATAGACCTCCCCCGGTTGCAGGCACCACTCCCACTGTTCCACTTCACGGGTCGCGGCAGCCTTCGACAACAACACCGCTTTGCTGCCGGGAATGCTGCCGGCCCAGGCCAGTTCGTTGATCCGGCTCGGGTCACGATTGTCCGGGGCCTGGATCAGATCGCTGAAGGCTACTTCGAGGGCTTCGGCGACGCGGTCGAGGGTGGTCAGGCTGACGTTTTTCTCGCCGGCCTCTATCGCCACCAACATGCGCCGACTGACCCCGGACTTTTCCGCGAGGGCCGTCTGGCTCATGTCGGCGGCGTGACGCAGGCGCCGGACGTTCTGGCTGACGTGTTGCAGGACCGAAGCCCGCTGAACAGAATCTTTGTGCACTATATTGCTCACTGGCTGGGGTTGGGCAGTATACTGCGCAACATTTGGCGCATTGTGCGTCCCCTCCTTAAAAGTGCGCAAGATCATGACGTCAGCCAACCCCACTCAAACTCCCCTGCGGTTTTCCCGGTTCAGCAAAGCCGAGTGTGTGCTGGTGCTGATCACCATGCTGTGGGGCGGCACCTTTCTGCTGGTGCAGCACGCGATGACCGTCAGCGGCCCGATGTTTTTCGTCGGCCTGCGCTTTGCCGCCGCGGCGAGCATCGTGGCGCTGTTTTCGTGGAAGCACCTGCGTGAGCTGACCCTGTTCGAACTCAAGGCCGGCGCCTTCATCGGCGTGGCAATCCTGCTCGGTTATGGTTTGCAGACCGTTGGCTTGCAGAGCATCCCGAGCAGTCAATCAGCGTTCATCACTGCGCTGTACGTGCCGTTTGTGCCATTGCTGCAATGGCTGGTGCTGGGCCGGCGTCCGGGCTTGATGCCGAGCATCGGCATCATGCTGGCGTTTACCGGATTGATGCTGCTGTCGGGGCCGTCCGGGGCTTCGTTGAATTTCAGTCCCGGTGAAATCGCCACGCTGATCAGCGCCATCGCCATAGCGGCGGAGATCATCCTGATCAGCACCTATGCGGGCCAGGTCGATGTGCGCCGGGTGACGGTGGTGCAATTGGCGACGACTTCGGCATTGTCGTTTCTGATGGTGGTGCCGACCGGTGAGGCGATTCCCGACTTTTCCTGGCTGCTGCTGAGCACAGCCCTGGGATTGGGCGCGATGAGTGCAGCCATTCAGGTGGCCATGAACTGGGCGCAGAAAAGTGTTTCGCCAACCCGCGCGACCTTGATCTACGCCGGTGAGCCGGTGTGGGCCGGGATCGCCGGGCGGATTGCCGGCGAGCGTCTGCCTGCAATTGCATTGGTGGGTGCGGGACTGATTGTGGCAGCGGTGATTGTCAGTGAGTTGAAGACCAAGGGCAAAGCGACACAAGCGGTCACAGAAGAGTTCGAGCGCAAGACAGAAGGCTAAGCGAGGTTTTTACGACTACCTTGTAGGATTCAGAGACATCCTCGCGTTTGGCGATCCGGGAGCTGGCACGTATGATGCTTCACAAACTTCCGCAGATTAGAAGCCTATGTCCCTGATAGTTCTACTGCTTCTGCCTTTTGTGGGCAGCTGTCTGGCAGCCGTGCTGCCGCACAACGCACGTAACGCCGAATCCCTGCTGGCAGGCCTGGTCGCTTTGATCGGTACTGTCTCGGTCGCCATGCTGTACCCGCAAATCGCCCACGGCGGCGTGATCCGCGAAGAGTTCACGTGGCTGCCCAGCCTGGGGCTGAACTTTGTCCTGCGCATGGACGGCTTTGCCTGGCTGTTCTCGATGCTGGTGCTGGGCATCGGCACCCTCGTTTCCTTATATGCCCGTTATTACATGTCGCCGGATGACCCGGTGCCGCGTTTCTTCGCATTCTTCCTGGCGTTCATGGGCGCCATGCTCGGGCTGGTGATCTCCGGAAACCTGATCCAGATCGTGTTCTTCTGGGAACTGACCAGCCTCTTCTCGTTCCTGTTGATCGGCTACTGGCACCACCGTCACGACGCCCGGCGCGGCGCCTACATGGCGTTGATGGTCACCGGCGCGGGAGGATTGTGCCTGCTGGCGGGGGTCATGATCCTCGGCCATGTGGTCGGCAGCTATGACCTGGACAAGGTCCTGGCCGCCGGCGATCTGATTCGTGCACATGCCCTCTACCCCATCCTGCTTCCCCTCATTCTCATCGGCGCCCTCAGCAAAAGCGCCCAGTTCCCCTTCCACTTCTGGCTGCCCCACGCGATGGCGGCGCCGACACCGGTTTCGGCCTATCTGCACTCGGCGACCATGGTCAAGGCCGGGGTCTTCCTGCTCGCGCGGTTGTGGCCGTCGCTGTCCGGCAGCGAAGAATGGTTCTACATCGTCAGCGGCGCTGGCGCCGCCACTCTGTTGCTCGGCGCGTACTGCGCGATGTTCCAGAACGACCTCAAGGGCCTGCTGGCCTACTCGACCATCAGCCACCTCGGCCTGATCACGTTGCTGCTGGGCCTGAACAGTCCGCTGGCCGCCGTCGCGGCGGTGTTCCACATTCTCAACCACGCGACCTTCAAGGCTTCGCTGTTCATGGCCGCCGGGATCATCGACCACGAAAGTGGCACCCGCGACATCCGCAAGCTCAACGGCCTGTTCAAACTGATTCCGTTCACCGCCACGCTGGCAATGGTGGCGAGTGCGTCCATGGCCGGCGTACCGTTGCTCAACGGCTTCCTGTCGAAAGAAATGTTCTTCGCCGAAACCGTGTTCATCAACGCCACCGCGTGGGTTGAAGCGACACTGCCAATCGTCGCGACCATCGCCGGCACGTTCAGCGTTGCCTATTCGCTGCGCTTCACCGTCGACGTGTTCTTCGGCCCCACCGCCACCGACCTGCCCCACACCCCGCACGAACCGCCACGCTGGA
This sequence comes from Pseudomonas sp. 91RF, assembly GCF_003576265.1. Taxonomy (NCBI): domain Bacteria; kingdom Pseudomonadati; phylum Pseudomonadota; class Gammaproteobacteria; order Pseudomonadales; family Pseudomonadaceae; genus Pseudomonas; species Pseudomonas sp. 91RF. The sequence continues at coordinate 106,602 of NZ_QWFC01000020.1, read as the reverse complement.
TGCGCGCTCCGGTTGAACTGCTGGTATTCACCTGCCTGCTGGTAGGGATTTTCCCGGCCCAGATCGTCGGCCCGTTGCTGGCCGCCGCTGCACTGCCGGTAGTCGGTGGCGTGCTCCCGGAATACAGCCTGGCGATCTGGCATGGTCTCAACGCACCGATGATCATGAGCCTGATCGCCATGTCCGGCGGCATCGTGGTCTATCTGCTATTGCGCAATCAGCTCAAGCGCGGCCGCTTCAGGTTCCCGCCGCTGGTGGGCCGCTTCAACGGCAAGCGCCTGTTCGAGCGCAGCCTGGTGGCGATGATGCGTCTGGCTCGGCGACTGGAGCGGCGGATCGGCACCAAACGCCTGCAAACCCAACTGTTCCTGATGGTGCTGGCGGCGGTGCTCGCCGGGTTGATCCCGATGCTGCACAGCAGCCTGAGCTGGGGCGACCGGCCGAAGATTCCCGGTTCCATCGTGTTCGTGACCCTGTGGCTGCTGGCAATCGCCTGCGCCCTCGGCGCCGCGTGGCAAGCCAAGTATCACCGTCTCGCCGCCCTGACCATGGTCAGCGTCTGCGGCCTGATGACCTGTGTGACCTTCGTCTGGTTCTCGGCGCCGGACCTGGCCCTGACGCAACTGGTGGTCGAAGTGGTAACCACAGTGCTGATCCTGCTCGGCCTGCGCTGGCTGCCACGGCGGATCGAAGAGGTTTCGCCGTTGCCGAGCAGCCTGCGCAAGGCCCGGGTCCGGCGTTTGCGCGACTTGCTGCTGTCGATTGCCGTCGGCGGTGGCATGGCGCTGCTGTCCTACGCGATGCTGACCCGGCAGACCCCGAACGACATTTCCTCGTTCTATCTGAGCCGCGCCTTGCCTGAAGGCGGCGGCAGCAACGTGGTCAACGTGATGCTGGTGGACTTCCGTGGTTTCGACACCCTCGGCGAAATCACCGTACTGGTGGCCGTGGCGCTGACCGTATTCGCCCTGCTGCGCCGCTTCCGCCCGCCGAAAGAAAGCCTGCAACTGCCAGCCCAGCAACGCCTGCTGGCGCCGGACGTGGTCACCGATCTGGTCAACCCGCGTTCGGCCAGCGACACCGCACTCGGTTTCATGATGGTGCCGGCGGTGCTGGTGCGCCTGCTGCTGCCGATTGCACTGGTGGTGTCTTTCTATCTGTTCATGCGTGGACATAACCAGCCAGGTGGCGGTTTCGTTGCCGGCCTGGTGATGTCGGTGGCGTTCATCCTGCAATACATGGTCGCAGGCACCCAATGGGTCGAGGCGCAAATGAGTCTGCGGCCGCTGCGCTGGATGGGCACCGGGCTGCTGTTCGCGACGGTCACCGGTCTCGGCGCGATGCTGGTGGGTTATCCGTTCCTCACCACGCACACCTGGCACTTCAGTCTGCCGGTACTGGGCGATATCCATATCGCCAGCGCGCTGTTCTTCGATATCGGCGTCTACGCCGTGGTGGTCGGCTCGACCTTGCTGATCCTCACCGCCCTCGCCCACCAATCGGTCCGGGGTCACAAAACCGCTGCCATCAAAGGAGCCGTCTGATGGAAGAAGTCATCGCAATCGCCATCGGCGTGCTCGCCGCGTCCGGGGTCTGGCTGATCTTGCGTCCGCGAACATTCCAGGTGGTCATGGGCCTGTGCCTGCTGTCCTACGGCGTCAACCTGTTCATCTTCAGCATGGGCAGCCTGTTCATCGGCAAGGAGCCGATCATCAAGGATGGAGTGCCTCAGGACCTGCTCAATTACACCGACCCGTTGCCCCAGGCACTGGTACTGACGGCCATTGTCATCAGCTTCGCCATGACCGCGCTGTTCCTCGTGGTGCTGCTCGCATCACGGGGCCTGACCGGCACCGACCACGTTGACGGAAGGGAGCCCAAGGAATGACGGCGATGACTCACCTGATCGCCGCACCGATCCTGCTACCGCTGCTGACGGCTGCCATCATGCTGATGCTTGGCGAAAAGCACCGGCCGCTGAAGGCGAAGATCAACCTGTTCTCCACCATGCTGGGCCTTGTGGTTTCCCTGCTGTTGCTGCAATGGACCCAGACCACCGGCGTGCCCGGCTCCATCGGCGTCTACCTGCCGGGTAACTGGCAGGTGCCATTCGGCATCGTGCTGGTGGTCGATCGGCTGTCGGCGTTGATGCTGGTGCTGACCGGGATCATCGGTGTCAGCGCCTTGCTGTTCGCCATGGCCCGCTGGGATGGCGCCGGGTCGAGCTTCCACGCGCTGTTCCAGATTCAGTTGATGGGCCTGTACGGCGCGTTCCTGACGGCGGACCTGTTCAACCTGTTCGTGTTCTTCGAAGTGTTGCTCGCGGCGTCCTACGGCTTGCTGCTCCACGGCTCGGGCCGGGCGCGGGTGTCGTCGGGGCTGCATTACATTTCGATCAATCTGCTGGCCTCTTCGCTGTTTCTGATTGGCGCAGCGCTGATCTATGGCGTCACCGGCACGTTGAACATGGCTGACCTTGCGATGAAGATTCCGCTGGTGCCGGAAGCCGACCGTGGTTTGCTGCATGCCGGCGCGGCGATCCTGGCGGTGGCGTTCCTGGCCAAGGCCGGAATGTGGCCGCTGAACTTCTGGCTGGTGCCGGCCTACTCCTCGGCCAGCGCGCCGGTGGCGGCGATGTTCGCGATCATGACCAAGGTCGGCGTCTATACCTTGCTGCGCCTGTGGACGCTGCTGTTCTCCGGGCAGGCCGGCGCTTCGGCCTACTTCGGCGGTGACTGGCTGATCTGCGGCGGCATGGCGACCATGCTCTGCGCTGGCGTGGCGATCATCGCCGCACAACGCCTGGAGCGCATGGCCAGCCTGAGCATCCTGGTGTCAGCGGGGATTCTGCTGTCGGCCGTGGGTTTCGCCCAGCCGAACCTGATCGGCGCGGCGCTGTTCTATCTGGTCAGCTCGACTCTGGCTCTGAGCGCACTGTTCCTGCTGGCGGAACTGATCGAACGTTCACGCACCGCCGTCGAAGTGCCGCTGGAAGACGAAAACGAACTGCTGCCGCGTCCGCAGCAATGGCAGCCGCCGGTCAAGGGCATCAACCTCGACGATGACCAGAAAGCTGTGGTCGGCCAGGTGATTCCGTGGACCATGGCCTTCCTCGGCCTGAGCTTCATTGCCTGTGCGCTGCTGATCATCGGCATGCCGCCGCTGTCGGGGTTCATTGGCAAACTGAGCCTGATCGGCGCCCTGCTCAATCCGCTGGGGCTCGGCGCTGGCGAGCCGATCTCGACGGCTTCCTGGGCGTTGCTGGCACTGTTGATCCTCACCGGGCTTGGCTCGTTGATGGCGTTCTCGCGACTGGGCATCCAGCGCTTCTGGTCGCCGGAGGAGCGCCCGTCGCCCGTGTTGCGCAAACTGGAATGCACGCCGATATTCCTGCTGCTCGGCCTGAGCATCGCCCTGACCTTCAAGGCTGAACCGCTGCTGCGTTACACCCAGGCCGCCGCAGACGCGTTGAACAACCCGCAGCAATACGTGATGGCGGTGCTCGGCACCCGCGCCGTACCTAGCCCGGAAGCCAAGGCTGCGCTGCTGGAGGTGCAACCATGAAGCGCCTGTTTCCTGCTCCGTGGCTGTCGCTGGCATTGTGGTTGCTGTGGCTGGTGCTGAACCTGTCGATCAGCCCTGGCAACCTGCTGCTGGGGGCGGCACTGGGTTTCTGCGCGCCGCTGATGATGCGCAAACTGCGCCCGCAGCAGATCCGTATCCGTCGCCCCGGGGTGATTTTGCGCCTGATCCTGATGGTCGGGCGTGACGTGGTGGTTTCCAATCTGGCAGTGGCCTGGGGCGTTCTCAACGCGGGTCGTCGCCAGCCTCGATCACGCTTCATCAAGGTGCCGCTGGACCTGCGCGACGCCCACGGACTGGCAGCGCTGTCGATGATCTGCACGGTGGTGCCCGGTACGGTGTGGTCGGAACTGGCGCTGGATCGCAGCATTCTGCTGATGCACGTCTGGGATCTGGATGACGAGGCGCAATTCATCGAGCACTTCAAGGTCACTTACGAGCAGCCATTGATGGAGATTTTCGAATGAGCCCGCTGCTGTCGAATGCGATTCTGCTGACGCTGTTCCTGTTCTCGCTGGCGATGGTGCTGACGCTGATCCGCCTGTTCAAAGGTCCATCGGCACAGGACCGGGTACTGGCGCTGGACTACCTGTACATCGTCGCCATGCTGATGATGCTGACCCTGGGGATTCGCTACTCCAGCGACACCTATTTCGAAGCGGCGCTGCTGATCGCGCTGTTCGGTTTCGTCGGCTCGTTTGCCCTGGCGAAGTTCCTGCTGCGTGGCGAGGTGATCGAATGAACGCTGAAATGTCTCTGTGGGTGGAAATCCCGGTGGCGATCCTGCTGGTACTCAGCGGCGTGTTTGCCCTGATCGGCGCGACCGGCCTGCTGCGGATGAAGGACTATTTCCAGCGCATGCACCCGCCGGCACTGGCTTCGACCCTCGGCGCGTGGTGCGTGGCGCTGGCGTCGATCATCTGTTTTTCCGCGCTCAAGTCCGGGCCGGTGCTGCACGCGTGGCTGATCCCGATTCTGCTGGCGATCACCGTGCCGGTAACCACCCTGCTGCTGGCGCGGGCTGCGTTGTTCCGCAAGCGCATGGCCGGCGACGATGTGCCGGCTGAAGTGAGCAGCCGACGCACCGAGAGCGGCAGCTAGATCCAGGCAACGGCCAACAGCCCGGCTCCCAATATCAGACACAGCGGCGAGTAGACCCACGTGTCGAGCCGGGCAAACCGCGATCCTTTCACCTCCTTGAAGAAACCTACCAGTTCCGAATCGCCGATCGCCCGCGCAAACATCAGCAGCGCAATCGCGCTGATCACCCACTGCAACGCCCAGTGATGCACCGGCAAAAACCACCAGCCCACCCTCATGCACACCAGTGCGGCAATCAGTAGCAGGGCCGCCGCCACCACCAGCGTGATCCAGCCTGACGGTTTGAACGCCGGCCTGAGGGTCAGCCCACCGTTATCCGCCGGAACCTGCGGAATCACCGCTACGGCCGCCCACTGCCCACCCATCGCCCAATACACATGCATCAGGCTGATCGCCGCAAATATCGTCACCAGCCATTGAGCCAACACAAAGGTCATGGTCGAGAATCCTTTCAAGAGGCTTGAACAAAACATCCTAGCCGGCATTTTTCCATGTGCACGACCGGTCGGCGGTGCGGTAAAGTGCCGCCCCATGAAATTCACCCGTTCCGATCGCTCACTGCTGGCCTGGATGCTCTATTGCTGCGTCCTGTTCAACGTGTTCGCCTGCAGTATCGGTCACGGGCAAATGGTCGGGATGCAGCTCAACGGAATCGGTGGCCAGTTCTGCGCCGTCGACCCGAGCACCCAGGCGCCGCTCGCGTCCAATCCCGCGGAAGAAAAACTGCCAACCCTGGCCAAGGCTTTCGGCTGCCCGCTGTGCTCCACCGGCGGCATGGGCCCGGCGTTCAACTCCAGCCTGACCCTGGCGATCCTGCCGGAACAACACAGCCCGCCGCTGCCGGTCATCGTCAGCGCCGACCTCCCTGCCCGCTTCACTTGGCCTTCGGCCAATCCCCGCGCCCCGCCGCTCGCTTGAGTGTCTTTGCCTTTTTGATTTGTCAGCCCACTGCGCCAAAGCGCGGCGTTCGCCTGTGCGCTGACTCCTAGACAAGCATTCAGGATTCAATCGATGAAACAACTTACCTTGCTGGCGAGCCTGTGCGGCTGCCTGTCCGTCAACGCCTGGGCCCAATCCACCGTGGATCTGGCGCCGATCACCATTGACGGCGAGTCCGCCGCCGAACCGGGCCTGAGCCTCGACCAGTCCAGCGGCATGGCTTCACGCCTCGGCTTGAGCGTGCGCGACACCCCGGCTTCGGTGGCCATCGCCAATCGCAACGACATCGAGCGTCATGGGTCGCAAAACTTCCAGGACGCGGCCAACACCTTGCCGGGTGTGAACGCCAGTGCACCGCCGGGCTTTGGCGGATTCGTCTCCTATCGCGGTTTTACCAGCAGCCAGATCACCCAGATGTTCAACGGCGTAAACGTTTCCGGCGGACTCGCGCGCCCCGTGGATTCGTGGATTTATGACCGGGTGGAACTGGTCGGCGGCCCGTCGTCACTGATCAACGGCGCAGGCTCGGTCGGCGGCTCGCTGAACTACGTGACCAAACTGGCCACTCGCGACGAGCAAACCGCCGAAGGCCGGGTCAGCTACGGCACCTACGACACCACCGAAACCGCGTTCGGCCTCAATCACGCCCTGAGCCAGCCCGGCGCCGACGTGCAGCATTACGCGCGCCTCGACGTCAGCCACAACACCAGCAATGGCTACATCGACCGTCAGGAGCGCGATGCCTGGAGCATGGCGTTCTCGCTGCTCAGCGACCTGACGCCAAACCTGTCGCACACCCTGGCCCTGGAATATCAGGACGAACACGAAGACAGCCCGTACTGGGGCACCCCGGTGCTCAACCCCAAGGCTGGCGAGTTGAAAATCGACCGGCACAACCGCTTCAACAACTACAACGTCGAGGACGGTCGCTACGAGCAGCGGACGATCTGGGTGCGCTCGATCATCGACTATCGGATCAACGACAGCACGACCCTGCGCAACACGCTCTATCACCTCGACAGCCAGCGCGACTACCGCAACCTGGAAACCTACCAGTACAACGCCGACAACAGCGCGGTGAACCGCTCCACGGCCTATCAGGTCCGGCATCAGGGTGAGCAGGACGGCAACCAGTTCGAACTGCGCCATGACAACACCCTGTTCGGCCTCGCCACCACCTGGTCCGGCGGTTTCGAGTACAAGGTCAACCAGACCACCAACTCGCCGCTGAACGTGAAAGGCGCCAGCACCGTGGACCCGAACAATTATCGTCCGGGGCACTTCTATGACATTCCAGGCACGAAGCCGGGTTTTGTCAGCGACAAGACCAACGAGGTCACCACCAAGGCCCTGTTCGCCGAGAACCGCCTGGCGCTGACCGACAAGCTTTTGTTGCTCACCGGCCTGCGCTACGACGACATCGACCTGGACGTTACCAACCATCGCACGGTGACGGCGAGCAATCCGCGCCACCTCAAGCGCAGCTGGGAACCAGTCACCGGGCGCGTCGGCCTGACGTATCAGTTCATTCCGTCAGCCAATGTCTACGTGCAATACAGCACCGCCGCCGAGCAACCCGGTGGTACTCAGGACTTCGATGTTTCAACGGGCAAGCAATGGGAAATCGGCAGCAAATTCGACTACCTGAACGGACGTGGGTCGGCGACAGTGGCCGCCTACACCATCGAGCGCAAAAACTTCGCGGTGACGGACCCACTGGACCCGACCAACAGCATTCCGGTTGGCCAGCAGACGTCAAAAGGCATCGAGATTGCCAGCTCCCTGCGGATCACCGACAAGCTGCTGGCCGAGGGCAACTTCGCCTGGGTCGATGCGCAGTACGATGAGTTCAACGAGAAGAACGCCGCCGGCGTGGTGATTTCCCGCAAGGGCAACACGCCGACCAATGTGCCGGACCGGGTCGGCAATCTGTGGCTGACCTATGACTTCTCCGCACAGTGGCAAGGTGGAGTTGATGCGCGGTATGTGGCCTCGGTGTATGCGGACAATGCCAACACCATGACCGTGCCGTCGTACACGTTGTTCGGGAGTTTCCTCAGCTACAAGGTCGATTCGCACACCACCGTCACCGGGCGGGTGCGCAACCTGACCAACGAGGTGTATGCCGAATTCGCCCATGTGTCGCCGGCGTATTACCTGGGCACGCCGCGCACCTTTGAACTGGCCGTGCAGACCCGATTCTGAATCACAGCGGCGAGGGAGAAACTCCCTCGCCGCGCTGCTATAAACCTGCCTGAACCTTGTCCGCCACATCCTTCGGTAGCCATGCCTGCCACACATCCGGATGGGCCTTCATGAACGCCTCTGCCGCTTCCCGTGGCGGAGTGTGTTTCTCGCTCATATCGGCCAGTGCCTTGTTCAAATCATCGATCGGAAAATCGACCTTGCTGAAGAACGCCGCGATCTGTGGGTATTGCTTCTGGAATGGCGCAGACACCCCGATCGACAGCTTCGAGGCCAGCGAACGGGTCGGTTTCGGATTGGGGTTATCGGCGTCGGTCAGGGTCTTCCAGGCCTCGGCGTCGAACGGCGGCTCTTCCAGCTGCACCAGTTTGAACTTGCCGAGCAGCGGTGTCGGCGACCAGTAATAGAACAGCAACGGTTTGCCCCGGCGGATCGACGAACTGATTTCGGCATCCAGCGCCGCACCGGAGCCGCTACGGAAATTGGTGAAGTCATCCTGCAGCCCGTACGCCGTGAGCTTCTGCTTGTTCACCACTTCCGAGGTCCAGCCGATCGGGCTATTGAGGAACCGACCCTTGCTCGGGGTTTCCGGGTCTTTGAACACGTCCTTGTACTTCTTCAGGTCACTGACACTGCGCAGGTCTGGCGCCAGCGGCTTGATGCCTTTGGCGGCATCGCCCTTGATCACGTATTCCGGCACCCACCAGCCTTCGGTGGCACCCTTGACCGTATCGCCCAGGCTGGCAACCTTGCCTTCAGCCTCGGCCTTGACCCACACCGGACTGCGCCCGGCCCACTCCTCGCCGATCACCTGAATGTCATTGTTGGCGAGCGCGGTTTCCAGGGTGATGGTGGTGCCCGGCAACGTATCCGTCGGCAGGCCATAGCCCTTCTCGACGATGATCCGCAGGACATCGGTGATCAGGCTGCCGCTTTCCCAGTTCAGGTCGGCGAAGTGGATAGGGGTCTGTGCCGCATTGGCCGCCGGCACCGCAGCCATCAAGCCCATTGTGGCCAGCCCAGCGGCCAGCAACCGTCGAAATCCGTTCATGCTTTGCACCTCGTGCTGTTCACAGCAATAGCAGGATGGCCTGACAGAAGACCACAAGCCTCTGAATACTCAGTCAACTGACTGTAGACGAGGTTCCTGCTTTTTCAGGGGCATGAAACGGACGAGGCTACTTTTCAGACATTTCCTGCAAGCGTTGAAGCTCGCGTCTGACCATGCTGGCGTATTCCGCAGGCTGCAAAGCGTAGATCTGAGAGGCGACCCAACCAAGCCAGGCGCCCTTCAATTCGGCTTTCGCATCGAACAGGCGCCTGGCTTCATCGCGAGCGCTGTCGAGGTTTTGCAAATGGAAATCGGCGCGACTCACCACTGTCACTCGCTGGCCTTGAAGGTCACCAGCTCGCCCTTGCGCCATTTGGCGGCTTTGGCGGTGACGGCTTTCAGGGTCTTGGTCAGGCCTTCCTGCAATTGCTCATTGGCGGCGAACACAGTGACTGCGCTGTGGCCTTCCTTGAACACGATGGCGTGACCGTCGGCCGTGCTGACGAAGGCATAGTCGCCCAGTCCGTACACGGTCATCTTGATCTCGCGAAAACGGATGTCCATCTTGCCGCCTTCACGGCTGGGCAGTACCGAAGCGCTGAAGTGATCGCCGACCTTGAGCTTGAGGCCGGGCTTGTCATCGACCACCAATGCGCTTTCGGTGTCGATTTCGGCAACGTAAATGCCTTCAGCGTTTTGCTCGGTGATGTAAACAAAACGCGATTGAAACTGTTTGACCAGCTTTGCCCGCAAATCACCCAGCACGAACAAAGCATGCATATCGAGGTTACTGACTGCCAAAGAAACATCCCCACACTTGAAAGAGTGCCACGCGCGAAAAACGCGCACGACGTTGAAAACGGCCAGGCCGACGGTGTTGCGCAATGACTCGAATAAAAGCCTGAACGGGCAAAGTGCTTGTTCAGCGCGAGGTTCACAAGACTACTGGAATGGCGCTCGCGAAACCTGCAAAGACGTTCTCCAAATGTTGAAGGAAAAAGCTTCACGGTTTGCCAGAGAAAACTGACTACAAACTTTAGGGAAAATACTCACCAAGAAAAGCACTTTTCCGACATATCGCACGCAAAAAATTGCTTTAGATAACGCCATGCCGTCAACAGGTGTTGGCGATTCTAGAGCAGCGACGATGCTCGCGACTACCCGCAACCGTCTGTAAATGCGGGTCAATCCATGAAAAGGACTTCATATGTGCACTTTGACGCATTTTGCCGTGGCTTACGAACAACCCTTTGTCTTGAATGCCCCAGGCCTTGGCACTGACGCCGCAGCAGAGCCATGTGGCCGGGAACCACGGTTTCAAGTGATTCCGGCCGGTAATGCCTTTTTTCATATCAGGGAAAAGTCGACCGGCCGCGTAAGAGGTTTCCGTGAAAATCACAATGCCGCCTGCGCACTTGCGCGTTCGCTGGAATCACGAATCGAACTCCTGAGCAACGTCCCCCTCAGATAAAGAGAGTGATCGACCACCCCACCAGCCAAGGAGCACACCATGGAACTGCCTGCCTACAATCTGACAACCCTGTTCGATCAATTAGGGCTGCCTTCGGAGGAAATGGCGATAGACGATTTCATCGAAGCCCATCCGCTGGATGCCGACACCAAACTGATCGACGCCGATTTCTGGAGCCCGCAGCAGGCCCAATTGCTCAAGGAGTGGTTGCGTGCCGATGGCGAGGAAGCCGTGATGGTTGACGAGCTCAACGTACGCCTGCACAGAGGCAAATAAATTCGATCAATGCACGCTGTCTCCGGGCTCGTCGCCCAGTTGCGCGAGCCAGGCGGCCTTGCACTCTTCCGCTTCGTCGCGACTGGCGAACGCCGTGCCCCGCCGCTCACCGTTGAGCAACACCACCCAGCAGACGCTTTGCCCCATCGCACGCAGCCCGGCCGGAACACCGCTGCCGATCATCACCGCGACATCGACTCTGCATTGCATGCTGACCTCCCAACTTCATTAGCTACCTAACTATGCAGGCATGTTAATGATTTGGATCAAGGGAAAACAGCAATGCGCGTGCACAGCTTCTTTGCAATTCCGGCAACAATGCCTCAGCGCGGGTTCTCGGGTTTGTACCCCAGGCGCAGCCCGCCCCAGTGCCGCCCCTTGACCATGATCGGCACCGACAGGTCGTGCATCAGCTCGCCGGTATCGCGGGTGTAGGTCTGCAACAGCACCGGTTGCTGATGGCTGCCACAGCGAATGCCGGTGCGGTCGGCGAACTTGCGCTTGGTGCGGTTGTGCACGGTATCGGCCTGCACATCGCCGGTCAGCGCCTGGCTGAACGCCTGATTGTGGGTCGGCACATAACCCTGCTGCGTACAGGCGATGGCGAACACCAGACCTTCGTGGCGCGGCAGCAAGGGTTCCTGAATCGCTGGCAGCACCTGATCGGTGTAGCGGTCGAAACGGGTCTGGAACTTGGCAGGCTGAGTGTTCGGGATCGGCTGATAATGGCGGTCGAACAAGTCTTCGAGGCTGATACGGCCCTGCTCGACATCAGCCTCGAAACGCGCAGCAATCTGACTCGCACCTTCGCGAGCCAGGTCGTAGATGCGCTGGTGATAGTCATCCAGTCCGACCTCGGCCAGGCGCTCGCTGATGGTTTCCGCCTGCCCTTCCATCTGCACCGCTGCTTCGGCCAGGCGCCGGGTCTGTTGGTCGCTGATCGCCAGATCGCTGCGCATTTGCTCGATGGCGGTGAACAGACTGTCGAGCTGTTCGCGATTGGTTTCGGCGCCCCGGGCGATTTCGCCGACCTGGTTTTCAACTCCGGCCGCCAGCCGCGCGATGTTTTCCAGGTGCTGACCGGTATGTTCGACCTGCTCGACACCGGTGTGCAAATCATCGGAGAGCTGGCGAATCTGCTCCACTACCTGCGCCGTACGCTGCTGAATGTCGGCGACCATTTCGCCCACTTCACCGGTGGCCGTCGCCGTCCGAGCGGCGAGACCGCGCACCTCATCTGCCACCACCGCAAAACCGCGACCGTGCTCCCCGGCCCGGGCCGCTTCAATCGCTGCGTTCAACGCGAGAAGATTGGTCTGGCTGGCGATGGACTGAATCACCAGGGTCACGCGCTGAATGTCGTCGCTGCGCTCGCTCAAGGCTTCGATCAGTTCACGACTGGCATTGGCGCGTTGACTGAGTTGATGCATGCGCGAAATGGAATCGACCAGTTCGGTTCGTCCCGCTGCACTGCTGTGATGAGCTTCGCTCGCAGCGCCCAACGCTTCGCGGCTGAGTTGGGAAGTGGCTTGTTCCGTGGCGATCATCACTTCGGCGTTGTTGACGATCTGCGCGGCAGCATCGAGTTGCGACTGCAACTTGCCGGCCAGTTCCTTGACGGAAAACGCCACGCCGGCGGCTGACAGCGCGTTATGACTGGTTGTGTAGGAAAGGTCGCGAGTCAGCTCGGACATCGCGTTGCTGCTATCGACCGGCTGCGCATCGGGGACAGCACGGGAGCGCAGGCGCGGCAGCCAGACAATCAGCACCGCCAGCGGCATGCCCACGAATAACGGCCATTCGCCGAACGTCATCCCGGCCAGCAACAGCATCAGGGCGATGCTTTGCAGGGTCGGCGACAGCCAGCGATTCTTCGGCAAAACAACTGGTGCAGGCAGAGCCGCAACCAGAGATCCATCTCTCGTCATTTTGTTACCCCACGCTTGTTCTCATTGTTGTGACTGCATTAAACGCCACTACAAGGCCATTATCCATGGTCCGTTAGTCGTGGGTCTGTGGCAGGTCAATGGAACGGTGCGGGGATTTGCGGCAGACGAGAAAAAGCAAAGATCGCAGCCTTCTGCCGCTTTAAACAAAAGCTGCAGAAGGCTGCGATCTTTTCGCGACGACCCGCATTGAAGGGGTCGCCTCAGGAATCAGGCCTGACGCTGGTGCTTGTCGATCTGCTCATGACGCTCTTGAGCTTCGATGCAGTACTTGGTGGTCGGGCTGATCAGCAGGCGTTTCAGGCCGATAGGCTCGCCGCTGTCGTCGCACCAGCCGAAGCTGTCTTCCTTGATACGCTCAAGGGCTTGTTCCAGCTGAGGCAGCATGCGCTGGTCGCGATCGATCGCGTTTACCAGCCAGGTGCGCTCTTCTTCCACCGAGGCGGCGTCCGCCGGGTCAGCCGGGGTGTCCAGGCTCTCGATGGCAATACGGTTTTGCTCAATGCGCTCGTGGGTTTCGACTTTCATGTTCTGCAACAGCTCGCTGAAGAAAGCGTGTTGCTCGGCATTCATGTAGTCATCTGCCGGCATGGCCAGCAACTTGTCCTTTGTCATTGATATCTCTATAAAAAAACGTGCATTAAGGCGAATTAGGGAGCGTTCCGGCGAACCGCCTGCGGTCATCGGAAAGGCATCGTTTATTGCAAACGCCACCCGGCACTCAATTTACGAAGGGGCGGCAGTCTAAGGCCCGTTTGAGGCCTCAGCAACTGTAAATACAGGGAATTTGTCCGACAAAGCCCGGAAAGTGCTCTGACACAGGCCCCACGGCGCTCATCGGAGTGCGTTTATAGCAAGAAATTCAGTCGAGCGGCTGTATATAGAAGACAAACGGCGGACGAGCGGCGCTTTGTCGCATTTCTTTACAATCACCGACGGCAAAACCAGCCCGCTCTCGGGACTGACAATCTCCCCAACCTCAGCTACGTTATGCCCTCTCCCCGGTTTGACTTGAAGGAACGCGTCATGAAACTGATCGGCATGCTGGACTCCCCTTACGTGCGCCGCGTGGCGATCTCCGCCAGGTGCCTCGGGATCGAACTGGAACACGACCCGGTGTCGGTGTTTCGCCATTTCGAGCGTTTCCAGCAGATCAACCCGGTGGTCAAGGCGCCGACCCTGGTCCTCGATGACGGTGAAGTGCTGATCGACTCGACATTGATCCTCGACTACCTCGAAGCCCTGTCCGGCAAGACCCTGCTGCCCACCGACCTGTCGCAACGGGTAAAAGCCCTGCGTCTGATCGGCCTCGGCCTCGCCGCCTGCGAAAAAGCCGTGCAGCTCTATTACGAACGCAACCTTCGCCCGGCCGACATTCAATATCAGCCATGGGTCGAACGCGTCGAAGGCCAACTCGCTGCCGCCTTCACCGCCCTCGAACACGAACTGCAAAAACATCCATTGCCCACCGACGGCATCCTCCAGCAGGACGGCATCACCCTCGCCATCGCCTGGAGCTTCACCGACCTCGTCGTTCCCGATCAGATCGACGCCGAACGCTTCTCGCACATCGCCCGATACACCGCCTACGCCGAAGGCCTCCAGGCGTTCATCAGCACCCCGATGAACTGACCATGAGCACAACCGAAACCGCCGCCCCGGCCCTGAAAGAAATCTTCAACGCTGAACGCCTGCAACACATCGCCACAGAAATGAGCGCCGTGTACCCGGCGTTCAAGGCCAAGGCCTTTCTCAAGCACGCCAAGGACGGCCTCGCCGACCTTTCGGTGATGCAACGCATGGCCCGCGTCAGCGAAAGCCTGCACGCCGTGCTGCCTCTGGACTACGCCGATTCCCTCGCCGTACTGCGCGAACTTGCTCCACGCCTGAACAGCGGCTTCGTCAGCATGAGCCTGCCGCACTACGTCGCGAGCTACGGCGCGCACGCATTCGACACTTCGATGGAAGCCCTGAAGTACTTCACCACCTTCGGCTCCTCCGAATTCGCCATCCGCCACTTCCTGCGCAGCGACCTGGAACGCTCGCTGGAACGGATGCACGACTGGACCCGAGACGAAAACCACCACGTCCGCCGCCTCGCCAGCGAAGGCAGCCGCCCTCGCCTGCCATGGTCGTTTCGCCTGGAACCAGTGCAGGCAAATCCGCAATTGGCCGCCGGGATTCTTGACCGGTTGAAGGCGGATGAGAGTTTGTACGTGCGCAAGTCCGTGGCGAATCATTTGAATGACGTAACCAAGGAACACCCGGAATGGGTGCTGGATACGATTGAGGGATGGGCACTGGAGAACAAACACACCGCGTGGATTGCGAAGCATGCGTTGCGGAACTTGATCAAACAGGGGGATGTGCGGGCGCTCACTGTTATTGGTGCGGGGGCCAAGGCTGAGGTTGAGTTGCTCGATGTGAAGGTCGAACCGGCGGTTGTGCGGCTTGGGGACACGATCACTTTGTCATTCACCGTGCGGTC
Organism: Pseudomonas sp. 91RF; assembly: GCF_003576265.1. Taxonomy (NCBI): domain Bacteria; kingdom Pseudomonadati; phylum Pseudomonadota; class Gammaproteobacteria; order Pseudomonadales; family Pseudomonadaceae; genus Pseudomonas; species Pseudomonas sp. 91RF. Next base: position 91,543 of record NZ_QWFC01000020.1, on the reverse strand, counting down.
GTTTGCGCCGGTGGAACAGCGGTTGGTGATTGATTATGCGATTGACTATGTGAAGGCGAATGGCGGGACTTCGGCCAAGGTTTTCAAGTTGAAGACATTGGAGTTGGCGGGGTTGGGGAGCGAGGTGGTGGCCCGCAGGCAAGTAATCAAGGATTTCACCACGCGCAAGCACTATGCGGGGGAGCATGCGGTGCATGTGATGGTTAATGGGGAGCGGTTGGGAAGTACTGCGGTTGACATCAATTGCTGACGGACTGAAAGATTCTCTCTGACGCTGCTCTCGGAAAAATAACAAGAGGACCTGGCCATAAAGCTAAAACAAATAATCGATTGCTTTTTTAAATATGCGATTGAACAGAGAAACCCGTACAACAGCTTCCCCCTGACCACTGAAGTCGATGAGTTTGGCGGGCCATATATTGAAATTTCCGACTCAGGAAAGCTGGCTATCGTTGCACGAGATCGCGGTTATGAAGTATTGAGAAAAGAGACAACATCACCAGAAGAGCTGGCTAAATGGGTGTATGACATGTTCAACAAAAACACATAATGGGACAGATTTATTTTCGAGAAGCAGATCTGCTTTCTTCCTACTACGAGGCCGGCTTCAGGAGGAATAAAATGTCAAACCATCAAGATCAATCTCGGCGTATCCTCCAGCATCCTCCTTGTAAAGCAAGACCCTGCACACTCCCAGTTCGGATCGTAAGAACTCGACAAGCTTTCCAAGGTTTTCGTTTTTAGACATTGAAGTCGGACGCACTACCGTTGCCTGTCCGGGCTCGTCATCGTAAACCCTAACCAGAAACACATCATCTCCGCTCTGCATGTCGTAGTTATAACCACGGTATTCATATCCGAGTTCATGGTCGACATCATCAAAGCGAGTAGATTTCACTATTTTCAAAACAGCATTCCGCATTCGGACTCCATAGAGGAGTCGCATCATAAAGCGATTTATTCAAAGAACGGGGACAGTTTTCTTTAAGCACCCACACTCTTTACTCGCCTCATCCCTTCCCAACTTCGAAGAATTACCAACTGCCATATGGAATACCAAATTCCTCAATATAGCGTTTAGCTTTTTCATTGACTGGATAGGCGTAACGCCCTTGATTCTTGCCTTGACTTGGCCCCAACGGCTCAACCTCAGCTTGGGCCCTAGCCACTTTGACCGGGTGATGACAAGAGTCTCTAACCCACACTTGCACAACTCCGCCCGGCGCCAACCCCAGATAAACCGAAGATATATAGGTAGCCGTTTGCTCCGGCGTTTTCGCGCATCTCTGGTTGACCGACGTCAGCATCAGTTGCCTGGCTTCCTCGGGTATATCCACCCAAACACGATAGGTTTGTGGCTCTACGATAGATTGCCAGCGAACGAAGATTCGTTTGGGAAGATCCGCGCCTACCACTGCTTTCGCAGAACTACCTACGCCGTGCCAACCTTTGGCGGACTCTGTGCCATCCTCTGGTTGCCCGCCCGACGCCGATCCAGCGCCTGTGTGCAGGAACGTTCTTCCTTTGATGTCTTCCACCGAAGTGTCTTCCACCCAAACCTTCATGTAGCGAGGTTCAGTGAAACCCAACTCCCACCAAGGAGATTTTGGATCGTTCTTCGCTGAAAGCGGGTCTGCAGAACAACCGGCAGCGAGCAAAGTGCACAGCAGGGTTACAAGTAGCTTCATTACCAAAGCGTCCAATCAGGTACGTGCGGGTGTTTTACGCGAATTGCATCTGACGTGGGAGCGTTGATGTAAACCGCTTTTACGCCACTTCCATCCCTTCGGCCGAGCGGGTGGTTCCAGTTGGCCGAAGTATGAATGTACTTGAACTTGAGGATTTGCTCCTCTTGCGGGGTCGTGCTGTAGTCGCCAGAGACAAAACGATCAGACAACGCTTGAAGCTCTGCGGGAATGGAAAAGTCGGGTGTCTCAGGAATGTCGTTGAAGCGAACACCTTTGGCTTTCGCCTGCTGATGCATCACGCGCAGGCACACTCTCGATAGCATTCCACTCACTGTGCGTTTGAGCTGAACGGCGGCGTAGACACGCTTGGCGCGAGGGCTCAATCGGTCCAGCGGGCTATTGGGCATCACAAGTGCAGGTGGCGTTACGATTTCCAGCATTTCAGAAGGCCAGCCATTAGCAAGCCACTGATTTTTGACCGTTACCGCATCCTGATAAATCGAAGTGCTGACGACATCAGTATTAAGCGACACCTCAAGCATTTGCATGGGGCTGACAAGTACACATTCTTCAGCTTCCTCAAGGTATCCCCCACCAATATCAGAATGCACGCCGGGCAACACAATCTCCTGGTGATCTGGTGTTACTCGACTGAGGGCAAAGTTCCCCCTGCATTCATCACGCGCAACCAACTGGACGACATCGGTGAAATAGCGTCGATCCAGGTAGAGCTTGATACCTGTCGCAATCGGGCTTTTGATGTCGCCCAGATTGGACCAGCCAGCAATCGAAGGAACGGTATCGAACAGCCCTATGAAGCCCATATTGATATCGCTTTTATATTGATCGCTGAAAGTCGAACTGAAGGCATCAGCATTGCTGCGAAGGATTTCTCCCAATGGACCTTGTTTGCCCCGGACGACCTCATTTGCAAAGTGCCGAGCGGCTGCCGCACCGCGACTGAAGCCGAAAGTGTCGAACGTCAGGGAGACAATTTCACTACCCGGATTCTCGTCCAGCGCTTCCTTGATACGCTGCTTGATCAATACAAACGAAGATTGAACCCGCCCCGCAACACCTGTTTCGCCGCGCCCGGTTCCTGCTCCCAAAGTGCTGTCTTCTTGACCTGAACGGGTACCGATACCTTCAACATACACCATGCGAAAAGCACGTTTTCGCGCCCCCTCGCCTTCAGCTGCCTCAGGAGTGTCATATAGATCACTGAGCTTCTTGATGTTGCTGACATCATTGCCATAACTACTATCCGGATCACTCATATACGGCTTGCAACTGGCATCGATATCTTTAGCCGCAATCGGATGATGAGCGCCGCACAGAAGTCCGGCCGCAGCGTTGTTGGCATTGTTCCCCGTACCATCGAAGAACACTCCGATCCGCAGGGCTATGCCGATTTTTTCAGGCGCACGCGCAGGCTCTTTCCCATGTTTCTCATACTCAGCCCAACGCTGGGCATGGATATCGACGGGTTTGGTGCCTGTGTTGCGATAGTTTTTAGGCGGGTTGGGAATGTAGCCACTCAATCCTTGATTCCTTGTTCTGATCCTTTGAGAACGGGCTGGAGGGTGACAGTCGAAGCGAGGTGACGCAAGGCGTGGCCCTGTGCCAGCGCTTGGCTTCCTGCAATGGTGGCGCCACGCCCCGAATGATAAGGTTCAGCCTCAAAATCACGGACGACACCTCGTGCACAAACGATCTCTTGCTGCAGCAGCGATAACCTTCACCATCAGTCTTTCCGCTCTTGCCTCTCCTGTGCCGCAGGAAGAGCTCGAAGAGTGCCAGCGAATAGAAAACTCGGCCAAACAGGTCATGAAAAGCAGGCAGCAAGGCGCGCCCATGGATTCGGTGTGGGAACTGGCCGAAGCGGCAGGCAAGCAGAGCGAGTATGTGGGTGAGTTGTTCAAGGCGCTGATTCGCGAGGCGTACGCGATTCCGCAGTACTCAAGCGAGAGCTTGCAGCAGAAAGCGATCAGCGATTTCCATACCAATTTCTACAAGGCTTGCATCGTGACGGCGGAAAAGCGAGCCGGCGCAAACGGCTGAGCTCATCGAACAAAAAAAGGGAGCAGATTCAGGTAATGGATCTGCTCCCTTTTACTTGAGGGCGGCCTCTACGCTTTCAGTTCTACCTTATCCAGCGCCTCATTCACGGCCAACCCCGCGACCATGACCACTTGCGCGATGCCCAGAGCAGTCCTGCGATGTGCAGGCTCAAGGATGGCGGCGAAGTTGCTGAGCATTTCGCTGGCGGAATCGAGGGATTCGCTGGCGTTGGCCAACAGCGATTCGCTGTTGTAGGCGGGGTTGGCCAGAAACATGGGGTCGTGTGTAGTGTGACTGCCCATGATGCGTTGTTGCGGGGTCAGGTAATGGTCGAGGGCGCGTTCGGCGGCTTCGTTCAAGGTTCTGGAATCGGGGAATTTGTAGGGTGAGACAGGATCGGTTTCTGGTGGATTCGGTGTTGGTTTGATCATGGTGAAACTCCTGATTTTGATTAGGAGCTACCAGCATCACTTGCAGATGATGGGTGGCAGCCAAGTGCGGGTCTGCAAGACCGGGAAACCAGGCACCCGGCAGACCCGAGGGTCTCCCGCACAAAGCCGCCATTGAGCGGACACAAACGAGCGTCCTTTTGGCAGGGCTGAGCGACTGGTTTTTCCGGCGGGCTTGCAGACCCGATCACTGATGAGCAGTGACGGGAATCAAGTTACGGATGGAGCCCCAGACGCACAAGCCGGCGGATTCTGTCTTAGGTGTAGGGCGTGGCGCAAGGCGTTGTGGGCATCGGGATGTGACGAGGCGCACCTCATAAACAGACCACGTGTTTCGTGTTTAATGTCTGACAAAAGAGACTGTTTCGCAGTCCGACGGGAATACGTCAATCAGCTCGTCCGCTTTCATCCAGACACTGCCAGTCCCCTGTGTCTAAAAAATCGGCCACCCTGCATAATCCGCGCAAATTCCTCCATCAACCCAAGTCCGACCGTCATGCCTGAAGAGTTCGAAGTCCCCAGTCCTCACGAGCAACACGTTGAACACACCACCCATCATGCTCACGCAAAAGGCGATCGCTTTGCCAGCAAGATTGCAGTCATGACGGCGATCATGGCGACGGTCGGCGCCCTGATGAGCTATCAGGCCGGTTCGACGGAAAGTGAGGCGGCCATGGACAAAAACAACGCCGCCATCCAGAAGACCGAAGCCGCCAACGAGTGGAGTTATTATCAGGCCAAGTCCAGTCGGCAGAACCTGTCGGAGCTGGCCAGCCATCTTCCGGGGCTGGATTCCGCTCATTACGTTGCCGAGGCGCGGCGCTATGCGGAGCAGAAAGACGAAGCCCGCAAAAAGGCGGAAACACTTGAGCTGCAGGCGCGAGAGTGGGACGAGAAGTCAGAGCAGCTCCTGCACCAGCATCACCGCTGGGCCCAGGCCATGACCGCGATTCAAATCGCCATTTCACTGGCGGCCATCACCCTGTTGACGCGTAAGGAATGGCTCAGACGCGTCTCGTTTGGGGCGGCGGGTTTGGGGGTCATGCTGGGTTCGCTGGCCTGGTTGCATATCTGAGTGGGTGGTCCGACGTTTATCGGTTGAAGGGCGTTGCACCACAAGAAGCCCTGTCTTGAAAATCCGGTCTCCCGATACCTCAGGCATCGGCAGACCGGACCCCACCCTTCAACAACCTCAGAATGGATTACACCGCTGCGCCACCGCCGTCGCCTGATCCACATACGGCCGCGCAGGCTCAAGGTTCCACTCCGGCTTGTTCCTCACAGGCTTGCCATCAAACGTCGCCGCCAGGTGACAAACCATCTGCCGGCGCAATGACCCGCCGTTGACGCTGTACATCCGCCATTGCTCGTCGTCCTTATGTTTGTTGTACAGCTCGGCAAACATCCGGTCGGTCTGGTCATCCTTGATCGCGCGCCCGCAAGCGGTCGGCACGACTTGCAGTGACCAGGTTTTCGGTCCGAGTTTCGGGTCGTCGCGCTGGGCCCAGGTGCTGGACTCGATGTACTTGTCGCAGAACTGCTGGGCCGGTGGCGCTGCGGTCTGGATGCAGGAGAACGTGGCTTTGCCGTTGGGGGTTTTCGGGAAGTCGATCTTGACGACGTTGCGGTCCTTGCCGGTCTTGGCTTTGTAGTCGCGCTGATTGGCCAGGGCGTCGTTCAGGCCCCGTGAGTCGCTGTAGAAAAAGGCCAGGATCGGCAGCTCATCGGTCTTCGGATTGCCCAGACGCAGTTCGGTCTGGGTCTGGAATTCACGGGTGTTGATGACGCGCCGGGCGCCCATGAAGTTCTGGAAGGCGTTGACCCGATCCTGGCTGCTCATCGGGTTGCGCATGTTGAAACCGCATTGCAACTGGTCTTGCTGGCGGTTGTTGTTGAACTTGGTGAAGTGCGCGACCCAGGCATTGACGTTGGTGATCGGCGGGGCCATGGACTGGCAGACCGCTTCGGTCTGGCTGGTGTTCCTGTTGTTGCCGCAACCACGGTCGTCGCGAAAGTCGGTCCAGGCATCGTTGGGAAACGCGCAATAGACGTGCACCGGAGTTTCCGGGTCGCGCACCATGTCGACCGGGGTGATGATGTAACCGTTCTGGGTGCTCATGCCGGGGTCTTCATAGCTGATGCCATCGGCCCGCATGTAGGACGCGGCGAACGTGCCCAGTTCTACCGCTTTGGGGCTGGGGTTCCAGACATCCCACTTCTGCCCTTTGGCCGGATCAGCGCGATGAGTGCCACGAATCAGCAAACCCGAACAGTCCGATGCCGGGTCTTTGCCGCAACTGGCGGTGGTGTTGTTGTATAAGGTTTCAACGCGTTTGAGCGTGTCTGCGCACGATTCGGCACTGGCCGAAGTCGCCTGCAGTAACAACGGCAACGCAAGCAGCGGGACGATCCTGTTCCAGCGTTCTTTCATGACGTGTTTCTCCCTGATTGTTCTGCTCGACTTCTTTGTTTGAAACTGAGTTAACGCGCCACCGGATTGCACCCCGCCGCCCGGGTCTCGGCGTCCGAAAGCGCAGGCCGGAAGGGTTCAAGATTCCACGGCGTCTTGGCGCGGTAATTCACCAGCACGCAGTTCAATTGCTGGCGCATGCTGCCGGCGGATTTCTCGTTGCTGCGCCAGTTGTCATCAGCACCTCTGAGGGCGAACAACTGCTGGTACAAGGCATCGATCTGCTCGTTGGGCAAGGCGCGCCCGGCGGCGGTCGGCACGACGCTCAAGGTCCACTCGTCCTGACGGGTGCCCGGGTCGTAGCGTTTGACCCAGTCGGCGGATGCAATGTACTGCGGCGTCTTGGCCGGTAGCGGGTTGCATCCGGCCTTGGCGGCTTCCTGAGCAGTGACCACTGGGCGGAACGGTTCCAGGTTCCACTCGGTTTTGCCCGGGTAGTTCTGCACCAGACAACTGAGTTGCTGACGCATGCTGCCGGGGGATTTTTCGTTGTCGCGCCACTGGCTGTCGGCACCGCGCAGGGAAAACAGTTCCTTGTACAACGCTTCCTGATCGCTGGCCTGAATCGCCTTGCCCTGAGCGGTGGGCGTGACGTTGAGCGTCCATTCGTTTTTGCCGGTACCGGGATCGTGGCGTTCGACCCAATTGGCCGACGCAATGTAGCGAGAGGTCATAGGAGCGGGCTGGCCATTGCCGGCAACCGACAGATCGATCGCCTGATCCGCCGCGACATAGCTGAAACGCTGCTCCGGCGGCTTGGTGAAATCCAGCCGCAGGATCGGCACGCTGTAACCCTGAGCCTGGAGTTTCTTCTGGAAATTGCGTGCACTGTTCAGGCCGTTTTCCGGTTTGGGTGGCGCCTGATCGCCGCGCGTGGCGAAGTTCTGCGTGCTGTTGACGTTGTAGATGAAGGCATCGATGTACTTCATGTTTTCGCTGCCGTCGTTGGTGGCCGACGCGTTCTTCAACATGAATTCGTTGACCTGCGCACTGAAGGCGAAGGGGTCTTTGTTGGTGGTGTTCACCCGCGATTCGTGGACGCGGATCATCGCGTTCCAGTCGCTGGGTTTTTCCGCATTCCAGGAACACTGGCTGTACTGGATCGGCCCTTTCATCAGCCCGGTGTATTTGCTTGTCCACTGCTCGGCGGTGCTCACGCCCGCTTCTGCGCAGGTTCCGTAGGCCAGTGCGGCGTTCCTGTTGTTCATCGGTGGTTGGGCGGCGCGCGGCGGTTCGCGGCTGTCGAAAAAGCCGCAGCCATACCACTTGCGTTCCGGCCCGGTGCCGCCATCGAAAGCGTAGATGCAAGTGAAGCCTTGTTCCTTGACCGGCAGCTTCAACGCCGCCGCATCGGTAGGTGTGCGCAGGATCAACCCGGCCGGGTGAATGAGGATCCGCGTGCTCAGATCCTTGCGAATCCACGAGTAGGACGTCGCGCCGATCTTGATCGCGTAAGGGCTGTAGTCCCACGGGTTGAACGGCCCGTCGTTGACCATGCGCAGGGTCACGCCGCTGCAGTAGTAATGCCCGCGAGCGGCGCCGGTGTCGGGCTCCTGGCAGGAGTCTTTGAGGGTGTTGTAGTTGCGGTTGATGCGGTTCAGGGTTTCCAGCGGATCAAGCGGTGGCTGGGCCGCCACGGCGCTGAATGCCAGAGGCAGAAACAGGCTCAGGATAAAAGGCGAACGAACGGCTGCACGCATAACCGACACTCCTTGTCGTGCGAGATGACACTTCCATGAACAGCAGCGTAGTAAGCCCAACCCTGACGGTCAAACCGATCGGGCTATCAGGCCCACCGCAGCCAGCGGAATACCCGTTTTCAAGTAATCACCGGAACAATACGGCTGCTTCACCCCCACCTCTTCTCGTATCATCACCGCCCTCGCATCCGGAACGAACTGTGTGAAATCGCCAACTGAAAAGGCTCTGACTCCCCCTGACGGGAAAAAGTGGGACGCAGGCGAGGCTGCCAGCCAGCTCTCGTGGGACGACTTGCGCATCATCAAGACGCTCAGTGATTGCGGCAATCGTTCGGCTACGGCCAAAAAGCTTGGCATCAATGTATCCACCGTTTCGCGCCGGATTACTCAAGTTGAGCGCACGCTCGGTGTCGCGCTGTTCGATCACCGCAAATCCGGTTATCTGCTCACCGCCGAAGGTGCTGAACTGCGCGCACTCGCCGAGCGTGTGGAGCTGGACATCGTCAGTGTCACGCGGCGTGTTTCACGTTCAGGTCAGGGCCCCCTCGGAAAGCTTCGAATTACCACCAGCGACTCGCTGCTGCTGTACTTCTTCACTCCCATCATCGCGGACTTCAAGGCTCTGAATGAAGGAATCACCATCGAGGTGCTGGTGGGCAATGAAACCCTCAGCCTCGCCCGGGATGAATCGGATATCGCCATTCGAGCGACGAGAAAACCCGCGGAAAGCCTGGTGGGCCGCAAACTGGCAAACATTGCCTGGGCACCTTACTGCTCTGCCAGGCAGATGACTGACTCGCCCCTTTTCGAAGAGGGCCAGGCATGGGTGTCCTACTCCGCAGCGCTCTGCGGGCTGAGGGCAACCCGTTATGTCGAAAGCAGAGTCGCTGCCGAGCGCATCGCGTACCGCACCGATTCCGTTGCAGCGGCAAGCGTGGCCATCGCGGCGGGCCTGGGATATGGATTCCTTCCCTGCATGCTGGGCGACATCACTCCAGGCCTGGTACGTGCCGGGCCAGTGGTGCCAGAGCTTCAGGATGAATTGTGGCTGCTGACTCACCAGGACATTCGAAAATCGTGGCGGGTCAAGGCATTCATGACCTTCTGCGCGGCTGCCGTGGCCAGTCAGAAACCCTTGGTCGAAGGGCAGTCGATACTCCCGGTCATCTAAATAGAAACCGGGAGTGCAGCTCAGATGTTTCGCGCGCCAATCACCGCCTTGCATGCGATCTCGATCAGTTGCGGACGCTGGGCAAGTCTCGACACGCCAATGATATTGCTCGCGCACTGAGGCCGCTCAGTGCCATAGGCAGCCTTGCGCACTTTGCCGACGACCGCGAACGCAGCATCCATATCCAGCACGTAAAGCGTTTCCTCGACAACGTCTTGCAGCGTTGCGCCATACAAGGCGAGCAGCTTCGAAATGTTGTCGTAAGAGACCCGCATCTGTTCTCCCATCGAAGAGAAATCACTGGGTTTTCCGTCGGCATTCAGCGGCGCCGGGGCGACCAGATTACCTTCTTCATCGTGGTTGAATTGGCCTGATACGTAGATCTCGTTTCCTGAGCGCCGCGCCTGCGGATAGCCATAGGCCTCTTCCCAGGGAACGCCCCAGTAGGCGGTCTGCTTGTTGAACGGTTGTGTAGCTGCCATTGCATTCTCCAGCTCATGAGGGATCGGTCTGATCCGTATGTGTGGGCGAATGCTAGCAGCGCTAGCACGCATTCGATGGCGCAAAAATGAGCCCTCAGGAGCGCAAACGTGCGCCACCATTAAACATTTTGTTTCGTTATCTTTTGCTCGCCCTCAGCAATGACGCTGAGGAATGTACTTGTGCGACTGAACAACATAGAGCCGAAAGGAAACAAGAATGAACAATCCTAAAACTGAAGTCCTGACTCCACTGAACAGCCAACTGATCTTCATCGACCACCAGCCACAGATGGCCTTCGGCGTGCAGAGCATCGACCGGCAAACGCTCAAGAACAACACCGTTGCCCTGGCCAAGGCAGCGAAGATTTTCAATGTCCCCACCACCCTCACCACGGTTGAGACAGAAAGCTTCTCGGGTCACACCTATCCCGAACTACTCGCCGTGTTTCCGGACGCCCCGCTGCTGGAGCGCACCTCCATGAACTCCTGGGACGATCAGAAGGTACGCGACGCACTCAAGAAAAATGGTCGCAACAAGATCATCGTCTCCGGTCTGTGGACCGAGGTGTGCAATGCCACCTTCGCCCTGTCGGCAATGAACGATGCCGGCTATGAAATCTATATGGTCGCAGACGCCTCCGGCGGCACCACCAAAGAGGCCCACGATTACGCCATGCAGCGCATGATCCAGGCCGGTGTCGTACCGGTGACCTGGCAGCAGGTGCTGCTGGAATGGCAACGGGACTGGAAGAACCGCGCCACCTACGACGCCGTGATGGAACTGGTCAGGGAACATTCCGGTGCCTACGGCATGGGCGTCGACTACGCCTACACCATGGTGCACAAGGCGCCTGAGCGCGTTCAGCATGGCCCCTCCCTGGCGCCTGTCGCCGCGTCTGTCTGAGCCATCGCCGGCCCTTGCCCAGGGGCTGTCCAGACTTGCAAAGGGTGCGCTGTCGACTGAGTCGAGTCAGCCGCGCGCATCCTGTTACCTGAACTTCCGGATGTGTATGAACATGGATAAATCTACCGTGCTGGCGACGCTCACCCTGACTTCGACGGGACAGCTCAAACCCTGGCAGATAAGGACTGCCCAAAAACTGATGCTCGACAGGCTGGATACCGGCATTACCGTGACTGAACTGGCCGAAGCCTGCGCATTGTCGCGCAGTCACTTCTCCCGTCTGTTCAAGGAAAGCACCCGGATGTCCCCGCAGCAATGGCTGCGTGAGCAGCGAGTCATGAAAAGCAGAGAACTGATGAAAGGCTCCACGATGCTGCTCACAGAGATCGCACTGGAATGCGGCTTCTGCGATCAAGCTCACTTCAGCCGTACATTCGCCAAAGCTGAAGGCATGTCACCGAAAGCCTGGAAGCAACAAGCGATCAACCCGATTCCGGTCGCGGCTTGAACAGTCAAGCCATCACCAGCGCGCGGGATCGGGACAGGCCAGATCCCGGGCGGTTTTGGCCTGGATATCGATCTTCAATTTGCCGGAGCTCAAGCAAGTCGATACACAAGCGTTGCAGGAGGCGGCTCACCCAGTGTGCACGTACTCCAACGCACCCCGCGACACCGTCTCCGGTACCGCCATCCAAAGCAGCACCAGCGCCGCCATCGCTACCCCTGCCAAGGTCAGGAACGCAGCGCTGTAGCCTGCCTCCTGAACCACAATCCCCGCCAGGCTGTTGCTCAACGCGGCGCCCAGACCGAACACCGTCGAAATCGCCCCGAGGCTGACATTGAAGTGCCCGGTCCCCAGCGTCAGGTCTTTCACCACCACCGGAAACAGCGCGCCGAAAATCCCCGCGCCGATGCCATCGAGCAGTTGCACCGACACCAGCCACCACGGATCGTTGGACAGCACATACAACACACCACGCAGCGGCAGGATCAGGAACCCCGCCAGCAGCAACGGCTTGCGCCCCCACACATCGGCCTTCGCGCCCACCAGTAACGCGACCGGCACCATCACCATTTGCGCCGCGACGATGCAGGCGGAGGTCAGTGGCGTAGCCATCTGCAGATTGGCTTGCGCCAGTTTCTGACTCACCAGCGGCAGCATCGCCGCGTTTGCCAGATGGAACAGTGCGCAGCAAATCGCGAACATCAGCAGCGGCCGGTTGGTGAGCAACACGGAAAGCCCCGAAGGCTGCTTGCCCTGCCCCGCTTCGCTGGGTGAAAGACCTCGGGCGAGATCATGGTCAATGGCTTTGGCCGATACGAACGAGACGGCAATCACACTGGCCAGCGCCATGACCGCCATCAAATAAAACACCGCGACCGGGCCGAACAGATATGCGAACAAACCGGCCAACAGTGCCGCACAGGCGTTGCCGGCGTGGTTAAAGGTTTCGTTGCGCCCGGTTCTGCGCGTAAACGCGCGAGGACCGGTAATGCCGAGGGTGATCGCGCAGATGGCCGGGGCGAAGATCGAAGCGGCAGCGGCACTGATGGCTTGAGTCAGGGCCACGAGGCTGAATGAGGTCACGAACGGCAGCAGCAGACAACTTCCTGTGACCACCAGTGCGGCAATCGCAATCAGCGCCCGTTTGAAGCGTGTGCTGTCGACCAGCGCACCTGCCGGAGTCTGTGTGATGAGCGCGGCGATCCCGGCAATCGTCATGACCAGCCCGATACTTGCCGGCTCCCAGTGGTGAACCGCCAACAGATAAATCGCGAGATAAGGACCGAGCCCGTCACGCACGTCGGCGAGGAAGAAATTCAGGCTGTCGAGGGACAGGTTGTTGCGGCGATCGAGGTGAGTGGCCACGGGAAGCGTCTTCGTTGTCGAGGTTCTGCGTGATGACTCAACCTCTGCAAATCGAATGACCTTTTGCGGGGGATTTTAGTTGCATGGACCGGAGGGTTGAATTTTCCGCCCAAGGCTGCGGAGTTCAGGCGAAATTGACGAACGTCGAGCGACACTATCGCCAAGTGCTCTAAAGGACTGTCAGTTCTGTCAGGTTACTCGCCGTTTGGCCGGGCTTACGCTGGCCTCAACGACAGTCAATCGAGGCGTTCAACATGTTCCGGATTCGTCATCCAGTGCCAAAGGGTGTTCTTTTGTTGGCGATGCTGAGTTTGATCGGCAATGCACAAAGCACCGTCACGTTTACTTATTTTCTTCCGGTGGACTTTCAGTGCAATAACGGTGTGACAACGCCAGGATATAGCGTCTATGTGGTGGGAGCCCGCCCCGAGTTGGGGGCGTGGGATGTGACCAAGGCAGTGAAACTGGCACCGTCTGCTTATCCGGCCTGGACCGGTTCAATAAAATTCACCGGAGCCAATCCCGGTGATGTCGTGGAATGGAAGTGCATCATCCGCAATGAGACCAACCCCAACGACGTGCAGAAGTGGCAGGCCGGGGCCAATAATCAGGTGACACTGGCGTTCAAACCGACGCCCACCAGCGTCGGCACACTTTGAGGCTGCGCAACTGGGACCTCAGAGGTTGAGCAACAACCCCTGCTCCGCCTCACACAACCCCACCACATAATCCCAAACCACTCGCAACCGCACCGACTTGTGCAACTCCCGCCGCGTACTGATCCAGTAACTGCGCTCGATACTCTCGTCCGGCAGCAGTGCCACCAGATCCGGATCGGCCGCCGCCATATAGCAAGGCAGCACCGCGATCCCCAGCCCCGTACGCGCCGCCTGCTGCTGGGCGATCACGCTGGTGCTGTGAAATACCACGCGCGGATTGCGGCAGAAGCTGTTGAGAAACATCAGCTCCTGACTGAACAGCAGATCATCCACATAGCCGATCCACGCATGCCGGCCAAGATCCTCGCGGGTATGCAGCGGCGGCGCATTGTCGAGGTAAGCGCGGCTGGCATAGAGGGCGAGCCGGTAATCGGTGAGTTTGCGGGTGACCAGCATGTCCGCCGCCGGCCGTTCCAGGTGAATGCTGATTTCCGCCTCGCGGTTGAGGATGCTGACGAAGCGCGGCACCGCCACCAGTTCCACTTCCAGCCCCGGATAGCGTTCGAACAATCCGATCATGCGGCTGGCGAGGAACATGATGCCCAGCCCTTCGGTCACGCCGACGCGGATCTTGCCAAGCGGCGCGGTGGACTGGGTGATTTCTTCCTGGGCCAGCAGCGCGACGTTTTCCATGGCTTCGGCGTGTTTGAGCAGCGCCTCCCCCGCCGGGGTCATTTCATAGCCCTGGGCCTGCTGGACGAACAGCGCGGTGCCGAGGCTTTTTTCGATGGCCTCGATATGTCGGGCGACGGTGGCATGAGTGGTGTTCAGGCGGCGTGCGGCGGTAAGCAGTCGGCCGCTGCGCTGCAATTCGAGAAAGAACCGCAGGTCGTTCCAGTCGAACATGGCTTGTCCTTGTCGGCTATCGTCAGGGAGTGCTGTTTGAAAACGCACAGCGGCTGCGCAAAAACTAACATTCTTTTGACGAAAGCTAACAACTAGGATGACTGACAACAAAAACAATAAGCGAGGTCAGGGAATGCAGACTTCCCTCGATGAATTCGATTACATCGTGGTCGGCGCCGGGCCGGCCGGGTGTTTGCTGGCCAATCGGCTGTCGGCGGATCCGCAGCGGCGCGTGCTGTTGCTGGAGGCTGGCGGGCGCGACAACTATCCGTGGATTCACATCCCCGTGGGTTACCTGTTCTGCATCGGCAATCCGCGCACCGACTGGTGCTTCAAGACCGAAGAACAAGCGGGCCTTAACGGCCGCGCGTTGAGTTACCCGCGTGGCAAGGTGCTGGGCGGCTGTTCGTCGATCAACGGCATGATCTACATGCGTGGCCAGGCCAACGACTACGACCGCTGGGCCGCCGAGGGCAATCCGGGCTGGGCGTGGAACGACGTGCTGCCGCTGTTCAAACAGAGCGAAAACCACTTTGCCGGCGCGGCGGATTTCCATGGCGACAAGGGTGAATGGCGGGTCGAACGCCAGCGCCTGTCGTGGCCGATTCTCGATGCATTCCGCAGCGCCACCGAACAGAGCGGCATCGCCAGCATCGATGACTTCAACCAGGGCGACAACGAGGGTTGCGGCTACTTTCAGGTCAATCAGAAGGCCGGGGTGCGCTGGAATGCGGCGAAGGCGTTTCTGAAGCCGATTCGCGATCGGGCCAATCTCACGGTGCTGACTGAAGTTGAGGTGGACCGCGTGTTGTTCGAAGACGGCCGCGCCTCGAAGGTCAGCGCTCGTTGGCAGGGTCAACAAAAGAGCTTCAAGGCGCGCAAGGAGATCGTGTTGTGCGCCGGCTCCGTGGGCTCACCGAGCATTCTGCAACGCTCCGGGATCGGCCCGCGTCCGCTGCTGGAAAAGCTCGGTATCGGCGTGGTGCATGAGCTGCCGGGTGTCGGCGGCAACCTGCAGGATCACCTGCAACTGCGGCTGATTTACAAACTGGAAAACGCCCGCACCCTCAACCAGATTGCCGGCAGCGTGTGGGGCAAGATGGGCATGGGTTTGCGTTATCTGTATGACCGCAGCGGGCCGTTGTCGATGGCGCCAAGTCAGCTCGGCGCGTTTGCCCGTTCGGGGCCGGAACAGACTTCGGCCAATCTCGAATACCACGTGCAGCCGTTGTCGCTGGAACGTTTTGGCGAACCGCTGCACAGCTTCCCCGCGTTTACCGCGTCGGTCTGTGATTTACGGCCACAGAGCCGAGGCCGCATCGAAATTCGCTCCGCCGATCCGCAAGCAGCGCCGCTGATTCAGCCCAATTACCTGAGCCATCCCGAAGACCTGCGCGTGGCCGCCGACGCGATCCGCCTGACCCGGCGCATCGTCAGCGCACCGGCCCTGCAAGCCTTCAACCCGGTGGAATACCTGCCCGGCGCCAGCCTGCAAACCGAAGAACAACTGCACGAAGCAGCGGCGAAGATCGGCACGACGATTTTCCACCCGGTCGGCACCTGCCGCATGGGCAATGACGCGGACGCCGTGGTCGATGCGCAGTTGCGGGTGCATGGCGTGCCCGGCCTGCGGATTGCCGATGCGTCGATCATGCCACGCATTACCTCCGGCAACACGTGTTCGCCTACGCTGATGATTGCTGAAAAAGCGGCACAGCTGATGCTCAACCCTACACCTGTAAACACAACCCCTGTGGGAGCGAGCCTGCTCGCGAATGCGGTCGCACATTCAACATAGATGTTGACTGAAAGGACGCCTTCGCGAGCAGGCTCGCTCCCACAGTTTTGCACCAGGCAAAAAAGGCATCGCGCATCACCCGGACACGCAACACCAGTGGAAACAACAAAAACAATCACTGTGAGGGATACCGATATGTCAGAACACGCTCAGCCGCTGGACGCCGTGCGCAGCACGGACGCCGGCTCCGATACCCGAAAGGTCATCTTCGCCTCGTCCCTCGGGACGGTGTTCGAGTGGTATGACTTCTTTCTCTACGGCGCCCTGGCTGCGGTGATCAGCAAGCAGTTCTTCGCCGGAGTCAACGACACCACGGCGTTCATCTTCGCGCTGATGGCGTTTGCCGCAGGCTTCATTGTGCGGCCGTTCGGGGCGCTGGTGTTCGGTCGGTTGGGGGACATGATCGGGCGCAAATACACGTTCCTTGCGACCATTATCCTGATGGGCGTAGCGACGTTCGCCGTGGGCCTGCTGCCGACCTACGCCAGCATCGGCATTGCTGCGCCGATCATTCTGGTGGTGCTGCGCATGCTTCAGGGCCTGGCCCTCGGCGGCGAGTACGGCGGAGCCGCGACTTACGTGGCGGAGCACGCGCCGATCGGCAAACGGGGTTTCCATACGAGCTGGATTCAATCCACCGCGACCCTCGGCCTGCTGCTGTCGCTGCTGGTGGTGCTCGGTTGCCGTTACTTCACCGGTGACCAGTTCGAAGTCTGGGGCTGGCGCATTCCGTTCCTGCTGTCGATCGTGCTGCTGGGCATTTCCACCTGGATTCGCCTGAGCCTGCACGAGTCCCCGGCCTATCTGAAGATGAAAGAGGAAGGCAAGGCCAGCAAGGCGCCGATCCGCGAATCCTTCGGCAAATGGGAAAACCTCAAAGTCGTGCTGATCGCCCTGTTCAGCATCAACGCCGGGCAAGCGGTGACCTTCTACGCCGCGCAGTTCTACGTGCTGTTCTTCCTCACCCAGTTCCTGAAAATGGACCCGGCGGTGGCCAACAGTCTGCTGATCATCAGCGTGGTGATCGGCGCGCCGTTCTTCATCATTTTCGGCTGGCTGTCGGACAAGGTCGGGCGCAAACCGGTGCTGATGCTCGGCCTGCTGCTGGCCACGGCGCTGTACTTCCCGATCTTCAAATCCCTGGCCCACTACGCCAACCCGGCCATCGACCATGCCAGCCAACAGGCGCCGATCACCGTGGTGGCCGACCCGGCCACCTGCACCTTCCAGTTCGACCCGGTGGGCAAGGCCAAATTCGACAGCCCGTGCGACAAGGTCAAGACCTTCCTGGTCAAGCAGGGCCTGCCCTACTCCAGCGTCGCAGCGCCCGCCGGCAGCGCGGTGCAGGTGAGCGTCGGTGATGTGAAACTCGACGGTTTCGACGAAGCTGCCCTGCGCGGCGCAATCACCCTCGCCGGCTACCCGCAACAGGCTGACATGCAGCAGATCAACAAGCCGATGATCGTGGCCCTGATCGTCGCCCTGATCATCATCTCCGCCATGTGCTACGGCCCGCTCGCGGCGCTGATGGTCGAGCTGTTCCCGACCCGCATCCGCTACACCTCGATGTCCTTGCCGTACCACATCGGCAACGGCTGGTTCGGCGGTTTCCTGCCGACCGTGTCGTTTGCGCTGGTGGTGTACACCGGGGATATTTTCTACGGGCTGTGGTACCCGGTGCTGATTACCGGGGTGAGCCTGGTGGTGGGGATGATCTGCCTGCGTGAGACGAAGAATATCGATCTGGACAAGAACTGATCCTGAAGCCTGTGGCGGGGGTTTCACACCCTCGCCACAACCTGTCTGTCAGAGCTCCGTCCCCAGCAATTCAAACTTCACCTGATCGGGATAGAACGCAACGTAATCCTTGATCTGGCTGACCGAAATCTTCGGATGTTCATACGTCCACACAGCGTTCGCCCCTTCATGACCGGGCACCTGCAGACTGAAATAGTTGGCGTCGCCCTTGTACGGGCAATAACTCGTATGGTCGGTGCGGGCGAAGTATTTTTCGTCGATGTCTTCGCGGGGGATGTAGTAGACCGGCGGGTAATTGGCTTCGAGTAACACCAGTGCGCGGGCCGAGGCGGCGACCTGGATGCCATGGAACTTCACCAACACACAACCTGGCTGCTCGGCGATGGTGATGACGGGGCTGGGACCGGAGGTTTTCATCGGTTTCTCCTGACTGCGACGAAGGGAGCGCTTCAGGTATAACCCATGCGGCGCGATCACGTCGGGTTCGCAGCCGAACGGCTTTTTTCGCCCATAAAAAAACCGCAGCCGGTAAAGGCTGCGGTTTTCCCGTTTCAGATCAGGCGACGATATCGGTCGACACGGCCTGCCCCACCACGCCCACCGCGAAGTCCACTGAGCCCTGGCCGGTCAGGTCGATCATCAGGCTGGTCTGGTTGGTCTCTGCGAAGTAAGTCAGGATCGCGTCACCCGCGTGGCCGGTGAAGCCGCTGACGAAGTTCAGCGTGGCCGCGCCGGTGGCAAACCCGGCGATGCCCGACAGGTCGATCTTGTCCAGGCCGCTGGTGAAATCCATGATCCAGTCCGGCGCGGTCATGGTCGAGTCGCTGGCGGCGCCGAACACGAAGGTGTCCGCACCTTCACCGCCCCACAGCGTGTCAGCGCCGCCACCGCCGTAGATGATGTCGTTGCCGGCACCGCCAATCAGTTCGTTGGCTGCACTGTTGCCGATCAACAGGTCATTGCCCGAACCGCCGATGGCGTTTTCCACGGTCACGCCATAAGCGATGGACACGTTGCCCACCAGACCGCCGACGTCGGAGAACGAACCTTCGTTGAGGTTGATCTTCTGGTTCTGGCTGAAGCCGGAGAAGTCCAGGGTGTCGTTGCCGCCGCCGTCCCACACCGAGAACACCACTTTGGAGGTGTTCGAAGTAGCGCTGTAGTAGTCGCGGCCGGCGTTGGAGTTGAAGCCGTACACGGTGTCATCGGCACGGGTTTCGAGGTTGGCCCCGTAGAGTTTCTGCACGGCGACGATGTCGTCCAGCAATGGAGCCGAAGCGTAGGCGCCGCTGCCGTCCTTGCTGAAGTTCTGGTCGGTGTTGGCTTCGCTCCAGTAGCTCATCAGGCTGTAGCCACGGGTGTCTTCGGCGTACTTGGCGTCGTTGTAGGTCGGGTTGCCGTTGCCGGCGTTGTAGGCACCCGGGTGCGACAGGCCGAGGGTATGGCCGATTTCGTGGGTCAGGGTCTGACGCCCGTAGTTGTTGGTGTCCGGGGTTTTGTTGACCTGGTATTGATCGTTGATCAGGTACCACGACTGGCCGTCATAGCTGCTGCCCTGTGGCAGGTAGGCAAACGCCGCGCCGCCGGTGCTGACGTCGTAGTTGCCGAAGGTCATGTGGCCGTCGCCGCCCTTGCCTTCGGTGAAGGTGACTTTGGCCACGTCCGACCACGATTGCATCGACAGCACGGCCTGGGCTTTCTGCTGGGCGCTGAACTCGCTGAAGTTGCCGAGTTTCGGGTTGTAGTTCGACGGTTTGTCGGTCAGGAAGGTGTAAGTCAGATCAATCTTGCCGTCGGCATTCTTGTCCTGCCACGACATGCCCTTGCGCAGGATTTCGTCGGCGGCCTGGTCGGCGGTGAACGACGGTTTGCCGTTGACGGTCCCGGTGCCACGGTCATACAGGTGGCTGAAGGTGTCGACCGCGGTGAAGGCACTGCTGGCCTGGGAGGAAGGTTGAGACATGGTGTACGTCCTTGTTGCTGAAGAGTCAGTGTCAGACAGTAAAACGGCGATCTTCTGGCGAGATCGTCCTGTCACTCGCCCTGTTGAGGCGATCCGAACCTGACACAGTGCCGGGCGCGAGCGCCATTCAATTTCTCGATAGCGTCCCCGATTGCCCCGACGCAAGCTGTCATGACCGGCAATCCTTTTATCTGTATATCCATACAGATAAAAGTTGCCCCGACGCCCGACTCAGGCCATTCTGTGCGCCTCTTCGGGCAATGATCGACGACGGTGGTTATGCGGCTGTACCTCTGTGAAAAACCTTCCCAGGCCAAGGATATTGCGGCCGTACTCGGTGCCAGGCGCCGGGGCGATGGCTGCTGGCTGGGAACGGATGTCACGGTGACCTGGTGCATCGGCCACCTGCTGGAAACCGCTCCGCCGGACGCCTACGACGCCCGCTACAAGCGCTGGGTGCTGGCGGACCTGCCGATCATCCCGGACAAATGGAAAATGACCGTCAAGCCGCGCACTGCCAGTCAGTACAAAGCGGTCAAGCGCCTGCTCGGCGAGGCCAGCGAGCTGATCATCGCCACCGACGCCGACCGCGAAGGCGAAATGATCGCCCGGGAATTGGTGGAACATTGCCGCTATCGCGGGCCGATCCGCCGCTTGTGGCTGTCGGCGCTGGACGAAGCATCGATCCGCAAGGCATTGGCGGCGTTGAAGCCCGGCGCCGAAACCTTCAGCCTGTATCACTCGGCATTGGGGCGTTCCCGGGCGGACTGGCTGATCGGGATGAACATGAGTCGCCTGTTCACCCTGCTCGGCCGGCAATCGGGCTATCAAGGCGTGTTGCCGGTGGGCCGGGTGCAGACGCCGACCCTGCGATTGGTGGTGGATCGCGACCGCAGCATTGCCGATTTCATACCCGTCGCTTACTGGGCCATCGATGTGCAACTGCTGCATGACGGCACGGCGTTTACGGCGCAATGGCGTGCACCGAACGATGCCTGTGACGATCAGGATCGCTGCCTCAATCAGGCCCTCGCGCAGCAGGCGGCTGCGGCGATCAGCAGCGCCACCAGCGCCCGGGTGGTCAAGCTGCGCACCGAGCGCATACGCGAAGTGGCGCCCCTGCCCTTCGATCTCGGCACCTTGCAGGAAGTCTGCTCGAAGAAACTCGGCCTCGGCGCCCAGGAAACCCTCGACATCGCCCAGGCCCTTTACGAAACCTACAAAGTCATCACCTACCCGCGCAGCGATTGCGGTTACCTGCCCCTGAGCCAGCACAGCGAGGCGCCGGGGATTCTCGCGGCGTTGCGTCAGGCCGATCCTGGCCTCGACGCCTTGCGCGATCATCTGGAGCCGCAGCGCCGCTCCCGTGCCTGGAACGACGCCAAGGTCAGCGCCCACCACGGCATCATCCCCACCGCCGCCGCGAAGAATCTCGAACGCCTGACCGGCAAGCACCGCGCGGTCTACACGCTGATTCGTGCACGATATCTGGCGCAATTCCTGGCCAACCACGAATACGATCGCACCCAGGCCGATTTCGATTGCGCCGGTGAGGCCTTGCGCGCCGTCGGCAAACAGATCATCGAACCGGGCTGGAAACGCGCGCTGCCGGAAGCATTGGCCTCGGCCAAGGGCCGTGAAGCCCCAGCGCCGCAAACCTTGCCGACGCTGAGCCAGGGCGCCGAATGTGCTATCGCTGACGTGAAGCTCAAGGATCTGTGGACGCAGCCGCCCAAGCCCTACACCGAAGGCGATTTGATCAAGGCGATGAAGAACGTCGCCAAACTGGTGGAAGACCCGCTGCTCAAGCAGAAACTCAAGGACACCACCGGGATCGGTACCGAAGCGACCCGCGCCTCTATCATCCAGGGCCTGCTGGATCGCGGTTATCTGGTGAAGAACGGCAAGGCATTGTCCGCCACGCCCGCCGCGTTCAGCCTGATCGATGCGGTGCCCCGGGCGATTGCCGATCCCGGCACCACCGCGATCTGGGAACAGGCGCTGGACATGGTGCAGAGCGGCGAAATGAGTCTGGAAGAGTTTGTCACCAAGCAGGCCGCGTGGATGAGCAAGCAAGTGACCCGATGTGCCGGCCTGAGCCTGACCATCAGCGGCCCGCCGCCTGCCGGCAAAGCCGCTGCACCGTGGAAGAACAAGCGCAAGACCACCCGGCGCAAAACCACCAGTACCGGCAAACGTACGGTAAAACCGGCAGCCAAATAGCCCGTTGCGCGCTACTGTTTCTGCAGTGATTGTCAGGAGGCAGCGGCATGTCTGTCATCGAACTGCGCGTCGCCCGGCGCGACGAACTGGACACCATCGAAAACCTGATGCAGTTCTACACCTACGACTTCAGCGAGTGGCTACCGCTGAAGCTGGGCGGGCATGGTTTCTTCCCGATCCAGTTGAAAGACGATTACTGGCGCCAACCGGCAACCCGGCCGTTCCTGATCCACGTCGACGGCGAACTGGCGGGGTTCGTGACCGTCGATGACCACATCCTCATTGAAGGCGCCGACTACAACATCGGCTATTTCTTCGTCAGCCGACGCTGGCGTGGCCAAGGCGTCGCGCAGTTTGTCGCCTCTGCCCTCTTGAGCCATTTGCCCGGTCAATGGCAGATTTTCCATGTCGACGCCAACCTGCCCGCACAGCGGTTCTGGGCCGGGGTCATCCCTGAGGTGAGCGGCGGCGACTTCACTCGCCAGCAGAAAACCGTGGACGGTTACCCCTGCACCTTCTACGGCCTGCGCAGCCCTTCTCACGCTGCCTGATCGGCCCTTTTCTCATTCCAGAATGACTTTGTCCGACAATATGTAGTGAGCAAAAATAATCACTACAAAACCGTTGACGGCGTCGTTTGGCTTTTGCATGATGCAGACGTCTCCCCGATCGGGAGCACTGGCAACACGCTTGAGCAAGCTCGTCTGACCGCCGAGCTGTTTTTTCCGGATACACGCTGCCCACAAGGCAGATTGAAGAAGCTGACCTGGCCTGAACGTCCAGTACAAGGACGAGAAGCGCTGGCGAAAATTCTCAAGACGCTTGTGGTCGACCCTGAAAACGTCGTCAAGGAGCCTCCCGGTTTTCGCTGCTTCTCCTCGTTGTGACGCTATTGCGTAGCAGTTATTCAACACGACTACATGCAACAGACGCATGACCCCGTACTTCACACGGGCGACCGCTGACGTCCTGGTTTCGGTGCCAGGGATCAACTAACCGATGGGCTACCTGTATTAGCGAATCAACTTTGAAAGATCACCAGACTGGTCAAGGGGCAATATCATGAATCTGAACAATCAACCTACTATCGAAGAACTGGCTCGTATGTTCGCTGCGCAAAAAGACAGCCACGACAGCCATATTCTGTGGATCAGCAAGTCGGGTCAGGTCCATATCGACTGCCTGTCGCCCCATGCTGGTGAAGAAGAGTTCGACCGGAACAACCAGAACCTGCTGGCCCGCCTGAAGATGTACCGCCGCGGCCACGGCTATGTCGGCAAGAAAGCCGCAGCCGACAAGGACTTCATCGGTAATGTTCTGCAAACGCTGAAACAGGCGTGGGACTCGATGCAGAACAAGAACGAAGTCCGGGTGATTGATCGGTTCTGCTAAGTTGCAACTTCAAAAACAAAAGGGCCTGCTTCCGATAAGGAGCAGGCCCTTTTTATTGAACGCAAACCCTGTTCATGAACGTTTTTCCAACACCATTTCCATGAACGCCTCCGCCGCCGCACTGTGATAATTATTCTTGCGCCGCAACAACGCCGCCCCCCGCTGCGGCGCCTCACTCTCCACACGTAACCGGCGCAACGCCCGATCCTCGGTGGCTATCGCCTCCGGCAATATGGTCGCCATCGGCGCATGCCGGATCACTTCGAGCAAGGTACTCACCGAATTCACCTCGATCTGCACCTTGGGCGTGATGCCATGCTGGCGAAAATACTCATCGACGGACACCCGGGTGATGTAACCCGGCGCCAACAGTGCGAAATCAAGTTGCGCGATGTCATTGGGGCTCAGAACCAATGAGCTGTCATACAACGGATGCTCCCGCCCGACCATCACCCCCAGCGTCTCGACAAACGCCGGAATGCATTCAATGTCCGGGCTGCGCACCGGGGTGAAGGCAATCGCGATATCCAGCGAGTCATCCGCCAGCCCCGCCTCGATGTCATCCATCGACAGCTCGAAAATTTCCAGGTGAATCCCCGGATACCGCGCCACGTAGTCACGCACCAACGGCCCCACCAGATACGCCATGAACGTCGGGGTCATGGCCAGGCGCAGCGAGCCTCGGGACAGATCCTTCACGTCATGCAACGCTCGCTTGCCCGCCTCCAGTTCCACCAGCACCCGCCGCGCACATTCGATGTAAGCCTGCCCGGCATCAGTGGGTTTGACCGAGCGCGAGGTGCGATCGAACAGATCCACACCCAGGCTTTCCTCCAGTTGGCGGATCTGTTGCGACAGGGTCGGCTGCGACACGTGCAGCGCCTCGGCCGCCCGGGTGAATCCGCCGTGATCGGCCACGGCCAGCAGGTAACGCAAATGTCGCAGCAGCATGGGGCTCTCCATCTATAGGCAGTGCTTATGCCTTGCATTGTATATCGGTCTTGGACGCTATGGATCAATCGGCAGAAGATGAATCCCACACAGCAAGCCAACCCCGAAAGGAGAAGCACCATGCAATCCCAAGCCTACAACGACAGCCGCATCGCCCTGACCACTCGCGCCCTGGATGCCAAGGCCCAGAAAAACCTGTCGTGGCAGGACCTGGCCGACGGCACCGGCCTGAGCCTGGCCTACGTCACCGCCGCCCTCCTCGGCCAGCACCCGCTGCCAAAAGCCGCTGCCGAAGTGGTCGGTGACAAGCTGGAACTGAGCGCCGAAGACGTCGCCGCCCTGCAAATCATCCCGCTGCGCGGCAGCCTGGACGGTGTGCCGACCGACCCGACCATCTACCGCTTCCACGAGATGATCCAGATCTACGGCACCACCCTGAAGGCACTGGTTCACGAGCAGTTCGGCGACGGCATCATCAGCGCGATCAACTTCAAGCTCGACATCAAGAAAGTCGAAGACCCTGAAGGCGGTTCCCGCGCCGTGGTCACCCTCGACGGCAAGTTCCTCCCGCTGCGTCCGTTCTGACCCCTCCGGGCCCGCACCCCGCGTGCGGGCCCATCCCAACCTGAATTGCCAAGTCGTCACCACATCTGTCTGGAGGCTGCCCCATGCAAAAAATCCTGCTGTCCCTGGTCCTGCTCGCCGGCCTCGCCGCCCAGGCCCAGGCTGATGAAGAGGCCGTCGCCTATCGCTACGGCATGCAACTGGACATCGCGCAAGTCGTGAGCATCACCCCGGTGGCCGACATCTGCGGCGTAGTGCCGGTCGAGATGACCTACCTCGACAGCCACGGCGCAAAACACATTCTTCAATACAGCGAATTCGGTACTGGCTGTTCGAACTGAGAGGACAACACCATGAAAAACCTGATCGAAGGCTTCCTGAAGTTCCAGAGCGAAGCGTTTCCGCAACGCACCGAGCTGTTCAAATACCTGGCGACTACCCAGACCCCGGGCACCTTGTTCATCACCTGCTCCGACAGCCGTGTCGTGCCCGAGCTGCTGACCCAACAGGAACCCGGCGAACTGTTCGTGATCCGCAACGCCGGCAATATCGTGCCGTCCTACAGCCCGCATCCGGGCGGGGTTTCAGCGACGGTGGAATACGCAGTCGCCGTGCTCGGCGTCACCGACATCGTGATCTGCGGCCACTCGGATTGCGGCGCCATGACCGCCATCGCCCAGTGCAAATGCATGGATCACCTGCCCGCCGTCAGCGGCTGGCTGCAACATGCCGAGTCGGCGAAAGTGGTCAACGAATCACGGCCACACGCCAATGACGCCGCCAAGCTGAGTTCGATGGTGCGCGAGAACGTGATCGCCCAACTGGCGAACATTCAGACTCATCCGAGCGTGCGTCTGGCCCAGGAAAAAGGCCTGCTGAATCTGCACGGCTGGGTCTACGACATCGAGACCGGCTCCATCGATGCCCTCACCGCCGACCGCCGCACCTTCGTCTCGCTGGCCGAGCAACCGTCGACCTGCGCAGTGCATGGCCAAACGGTCAATGCCGCCTGAACCGAACGCCCCGCACCAGCCGGGGCGTTTGCTTTGTATCAGCTTGTAGCCAGCGCCCTGCCAGACACAGTTCCATGCACCCGCGCCGGGAGGCGGACACATCCCCGATACAGCCGACGCCTTGAATTAGCCCGAACGCTGCATCCCTCCTCCCGACACAAGGAAAACCCGATGAACAAGTTGTTTGCAGGTTTGGCCCTCGCCGCCGCCATAGCCGGCGCCACTTCGGCGATGGCCGCCGAGAAACCCACCGTGGTGCTGGTGCACGGTGCCTTTGCCGATTCCAGCAGCTGGAACGGTGTGGTGAAAATTCTGGAAAAGGACGGTTATCCGGTGATCGCGGCGGCCAACCCGCTGCGCACGCTCAAGGGTGATGCGCAATCGGTCGCCGATGTGTTGGCCGGGATCAAGTCGCCGGTGGTGCTGGTCGGTCATTCCTACGGCGGGCCGGTGATCAGTGAAGCCGCTTATGGCAATACCAACGTCAAGGCACTGGTGTATGTCGCGGCACTGGCACCTGAAGCCGGAGAAACCGTGGCCGGGCTGGCCGGCAAATTCCCCGGCAGCACCCTCGGCCCGACCCTTGCGCCGCCCGTTGCCCTGAAGGACGGCGGCAAGGATCTGTATATCCAGCAGGACAAGTTCCACGACCAGTTCGCCGCCGACGTACCGAACGCCGATGCAAAACTGATGGCCGCGACTCAGCGCCCGGTCACCGAAGCGGCGCTGAACGAGGCGGCCAGCGAGCCGGCGTGGAAATCGATTCCGTCGTGGTTCGTGTACGGCGACAAGGACAAGAACATCCCGCCGCAAGCCATGGCGTTCATGGCCGAACGGGCGCACGCGAAAAAGACCGTGGTGGTCAAGGGCGCGTCCCATGTGGTGATGGTGTCGAATCCGAAAGCCGTGGCCAGCCTGATCGAATCCGCCGCCACCGCCAAGTGATACGAAAACGCCGCACCTGTCATTGCGACAGGCGCGGCGTTTTGGTTTTAGCGTTTTACGCCCAGATCGACCTGGGTCATGCGGCTGCGCACAGTGAACACACCGTCACCCGAAAGAATCGCGCTGCGGGCGAACAGGCGACCGCTCTCCCAGTTCGAAAGCCCCAGCTCCGGCTTGTTCAGCGCGTACTGTCCATCGACCCAACGGGTTATGCCGTTACCCACGAACGGCGCATTGACCGCGCTGTAGAAACGCTCCTGAACGGCAGCGTCCTCGCTGATCAGCGACACAGTGAACTGCGGGCTGTAGCGGTTGAACAGTGCGATGGCCTGATCCAGATCGTCGACGATCATCAGGCTGGTTTCCGGGGTTTCTTCCCACTCCCACTCGCGGCCCAGCTGGGCTTCGGGCAGCGGCTCGGCCAGGGCCTCGGTCTGATAACCCTCGGCGCGATAGACTTCGACCGTCGCGTTCTGCCACTCGCTCGGCAGGTAGCTTTCGCTGCCTTCGACGATGTGCAACTTGCAGCCCTGACCGCGTGCGGTGCCGGCCTGCTGCAAGGCATCGAGGAACAACGGCACCAGTTCGGCGGCGCGGTCGCGCTGGATCAGGCAGACGTTGAGGGTGTTGCAGACCTTGCGATCCAGCGAGTTACGCACCACGGCGGCAAAGCGTTTGGCGTCGGCATCACGATCGGCGATCAGCCACGCGCCACCGGTGCCGTGGAGGCTGACGGCGGTGCCGGCCTGCTGGGCGATGCTGCCCAACTGGCTGACTGCACGGCCCGAACCACGGGCCACCGCCAGCGACAGACGCCGGTCGGCGAACATCGCCCAACCGGCGGCGTGGTTGACGCTCTCGACCAGCGACACTGCACCGGCCGGCAGACCGGCATCAGCCAGCGCCGGGGTCAGGGCGTGGGTGACGATGGCTTGCGCGGTGCCCAATGCATCGCTGCCTATGCGCAGCACGGCGGTGTTGCCGGTGCGCAATACGCCAGCGGCGTCGGCGAAGACGTTAGGCCGGCCTTCGAACACGAAGGCGACGATGCCCAGCGGCGACACCACCTGCTCGACCTTCCAGCCGTCGTGCTCGACGCTGCTGATGACTTTACCGCGAGTGGCCGGCGCATCACGCCATGCGCGCAGGCCGGCGATCATGTCGCGGCGCATGCGCTCGTCAGCGAGCAAACGGGTGGTCGAACGACCGCGCGCCTTGGCCCGTTCGATGTCGGCGAGGTTGGCGGTTTCGATCAGTGCCCAGGCGTCAGGGCTTTCCAGCCGTTGAGCGAACAGATCGAAGAAACGGCTGATCGCTTCATCCGACACCGCGGACAACGCAGTAAACGCCGCTGCTGCAAGCTCGATCGCCACCGACGCGGCCTGCTGATCCACCACCGGAATCAGCAACAGCTCACCGCTCACCTGCTCCACCAACAGGTGGTCGCCGGGTCGGAAACGCTCGGCCAGTTCGGGGCTGACCACGGTGACGCGGTTACCGGCGAAAGGGATGGGCGTGCCAGCGACGAGACGTTCGAGCGCGAGAGACATGGAGCGGATTCACCATATTGAGGGCGGCCGGAAAATGTATAGCTTGCCCACCCTCAAAGCAACACAGGCTCAGAACACCGACCAGCCGATCCGCGAGCTGAGCATTTCCAGCGCCGCCATCCCCGCCAGCGAGTTGCCCGCCGCGTTGAGTTCCGGCGACCACACGCACACCGTGAATTGCCCCGGCACTACGGCAACGATGCCGCCACCGACACCGCTCTTGCCCGGCAGGCCGACGCGGTAGGCAAAGTTGCCGGCCTCGTCGTACAGCCCGCTGGTGGCCATGATCGAGTTGACTTGCTGGGTCTGGCGGCGGGTCAGGATCTGTTCGCCGCTGTGCTTGCAATAGCCATCGTTGGCCAGGAAGCAGAACGCCCGGGCCAGGTCGATGCAGCTCATGCGCAGTGCGCAGTGGCTGAAATAGCTGCGCAGAACCGCTTCGACGTCGTTATGGAAATTGCCGAAGGATTGCATCAGGTAGGCCATCGCCGCGTTACGTGCGCGGTGCTGGTATTCGGAATCGGCGACCTTGCCGTCGACCATCACCTGCGGATTGCCCGACAGCCGTCGCACGAAATCACGCATCGACAAGGCCGGCGCCGCGAAGCGCGACTGGTTGATGTCGCAGATCACCAGCGCCCCGGCGTTGATGAACGGATTGCGCGGACGGCCGCGTTCGAATTCCAGCTGCACCAGCGAGTTGAACGGCTGGCCGGACGGCTCGTGGCCCAGGCGTTCCCAAATTGCTTCGCCGGAGTGTTCGATGGCCTGCACCAGGCTGAACACCTTGGAAATACTCTGCACCGAGAACAGCGTCTCGGCATCGCCGGCGCAATACATTTCGCCGTCGTTGCCGTACACGGCGATGCCCAGTTGATCGGGCGGCACGGTGCCGAGGGCGGGAATGTAGTCAGCCACCTTGCCCTGCCCGATCAGGGGCCGGACAGCGTCAAGGATCTCGTTCAACAGCGCTTGCATGCCGGGTCTCGAAGTCTCGCCCCATGGGATTGCGGGGACACGGTGGCTAGACGCTGCGTGGCTGAGGCAAATCACACATTCGGAATAATTGGAGATCCATTGTGGGAACGAGCCTGCTCGCGATGAGGCCGGCACGGCAGGCATCCTCGGCGTCTGACCCGCCGCTATCGCGAGCAGGCTCGCTCCCACAGTTTTTAAGCAGTCTGTGTATCGCAGTGTGTACGGCCCGACGCCCGACACATCCCGCGCATAAATCCGAGCCTTCGCGACACATCCCCGATACAGCCCGACGTTCAAATGAACCTGTCGATCGGCAGCCCCGATCAAGCCTTTGAACTCACATTGTCTATTGGAGATTCACCATGACCAAGCTCTCGAAAAACGCTTTGACCCTCGGCCTGCTGCTGGCCGGCGGTATTGCCCTGTCCAACACGGCTTCGGCCTCCGAAGCGTTCAGCGTCAAGCAACTGGATCACGGTTACAGCCAGACTCAGGCCCAGGCCGATACCCCGGAAAAAACCTCGGAAGGCAAATGCGGTGAAGGCAAGTGCGGCGCCGGCGAATAACCCTCTTCACGGGGCATCCCGGTGCCCCTTTTCCCTTGCTTGAATGGAGTTCTCCCATGACAACCGCCCTCTCGACCGCCGTCAAAGGCCTGCACCTGAATCTCGACCGCGCCGGCCAGTGGCTGGCACCGCTGACCCTGCGCCTGTTCATCGCCTGGGAGTTCTTCGAATCGGGCCTGGAGAAATTCAACGGCCAGAACTGGTTCGAAGACATTCAGGAGCGTTTCCCGTTTCCCTTCGATCACTTGCCGGCGACGCTGAACTGGGAGCTGTCGATGTGGGCCGAGCTGATTTGCGCGCTGGCCATCCTGATCGGACTCGGCACGCGGATCTCGGCGATTTCGTTGATCGTGGTGACAGTAGTGGCGACCGCCGCCGTGCACTGGCCGGCAGACTGGTCGTCCTTGAGCGAACTGGCCCAGGGCTACGCGATCACCAACAAGGGCTTCGGCAACTTCAAGCTGCCCGCGATCTACCTGGCCGCGCTGGTGCCGCTGGTGTTCGCCGGGGCCGGCAAGTTGAGCGTGGATGCGTGGCTGGCGCGGTTTTTCTGGAAACGCGCCAGCCGTTGAGGATCAATGCGCCCGATCAAGTCCCGCGAGCAACGCGCTGTCACGACTGTAGATATCCGGTGCGTAGAGCACGCGGCCCTGCCCGTCGACCTGCGCCGTCCAGTACGTCATGAGGATCGGCACCGGGTTGCTCAGGCGGAACTCATGGGTGGTGCCGGTGGCGAGCAAGGTGTCGGTGCGCGCTCGTTCCGCCGGGCTGAGCAGGAAGTCGCGCAGTTTCATCGGGTGTTCGACCCGCACACAGCCGGAACTGAACGCCCGTGGCCCCTTGTCGAACAGCGCCTTGCTCGGCGTGTCATGCAGGTACACCGAGAACGGATTGGGGAAGCGGATGACCATCTGCCCCAGAGGATTGCGCGGCCCTGCGTCCTGACGCAGAAGGATGTTGCCGGGGTTGTCCCAGTCGATGTCGGCAGCGGCCAGCGGCTGGCCGTTGGCGTCGAGTACTTGCAGGTTCTGACGGCTGAGGAAGGTCTGGTCCTTGCGGATTTCCGGCAGCTTGTCTTCTTTCCAGATGGTCGGCGGCACGGTCCAGGTCGGGTTCAGCGTCAGGCGCGTGACCCGGGATTTGAGCAGCGGAGTCTGGCGTTCGGCGCGACCGACCTGGGTGCGGGTCTGCCACACCGGCAGGCCGCCCTGGTACAGGGTCAGTTCGGCAGCAGCGACGTTGACCAGCAAACCATCGGGCTCCATGTCCTGGGCCAGCCAGCGGAAACGCTCAAGGTTGACCCGCAACTGTTCGCGACGGGTCAGCGGGCTGATGTTCATCTCGGCAATCGTCCCCGGCCCGACTACGCCATCGGCCTGCAACGAATGGTTGGCCTGGAAGCTTTTCACGGCTTCGACCAAAACACCGTGATAAGCGTTGTCCGGCGTGCCGACCACACTGCTCAGATAACCTTCGCTGTACAGTCGCCGCGCCAGCTCCGGCACGCGTTTGTCTTCCATGTCCGGGCGCAACAGCGGCCCGTTGCCCACCGATTGCCAGTGCGGCAAGGCCTGCAGGCGTTGCGCGGCGTAGAGATGGCGCAGGTTCTGGTATTGCGCCAGGCGCGGGCGGGCCAGATCGAAGGCGGCGGCAACGTCACGCATGCCCGGCACGGCGATGGCGAGCAGCTCCGCCTGACGATCGCGGGGCGTATCGTCGGCATGCCACAACGGTTCGAAATGCGATTGCAGCAGACGACCGTAATGCAGGTCCTGCAAGGCCTGCAGGTAATTGCGGCTGATGTCGATGTCGGCGCACAGTTCGCCATCCTGCGGAGCCGTGTCGGCAACCGGGTAGCGCTTGGGATTTAGGCCATCGTCGGCCAGCAGCTGCAATTGCGCATGCAAGGCCGGCAATTGCCCGGCCGCTGCCCACACCGGCATCCAGTCCTGCTGCCGATAGAAAGCCTGCAACTGTTCCAGAGCCGGGCCACTGAGACGGGCGGCAATCGCCGGGCAAGCCTGCGGCAGACCGATCAGCACGGCCTGCAACGGACTTTGCGGCTCCACGGGCACCTCCGCCGGCAGTGTCGGGAGCGCCGGCAACGGCTCTTCGGCCCAAACGACAAACGGCGCAGCGAGCAGACAAATGCTCAAGTAGCATGCGTACTTTTTGAACAACTGCTTTACTCCAATCCATGGCCGTCTTGATTGACGGTCAACCTTACATCAGGTGCGGTGATACAGTCAGGTCCGATTCGCGGGCCTGCCGGGGACGACTGGACGTCAGGAGCCAAAGTGCCAAACATGTAGCCAGTGAGGATTCACTTTAAATGTTGACGTTTTTGCGCCGACTTCTGCTGACTGCCACTGCCCTGGGGCTGGGGACCAGTCATGTTTTTGCCGCCGGCACCGCTTCGCCGGTTCTCTACAACAGCCTCGCCCACGCCGCTCCGGAACTCAATCCCCAGGCGCTGAAAGGTGCCCTGAACGCCATGCAATGCGCGATCAATAACGGCGCGAAGCAATCCCGTCACCTGGCGATCATCGATTATTCGCAACCGTCCACCGAGCGACGCCTGTGGATCTTCGACCTGACGCAGAAAAAACTCATCCTGCGCGACCTGGTCGCCCACGGCTCGAAGTCCGGGGACAACTTCGCCACCCGGTTCTCCAACCGTGAGGGCAGCTTCCAGTCCAGCCTCGGACTGTTCCGCACCCAGGAAAGTTACGAAGGCACCCACGGTTATTCGCTGCGCATGGACGGCCTGGAGCCGGGCGTCAACGACATGGCCCGGGATCGCGCCATCGTGATCCACGCCGCCGACTACGTGAATCTGTTCTGGAGCAAACGTACCGGCCGGCTGGGCCGCAGTCAGGGTTGCCCGGCGGTGCGTCCGCAAGTCGCCAGACGGGTGATCGACAGCCTGAAGGACGGCCAGTACATGTTTTCCTGGTACCCGGACCAGCACTGGCTGAAGTCCTCGCCGTACCTCAACTGCCAGCCGCAGCAGATTGCGAGCATTCTCAGTACCCATGGCAGTTGAAAACAGCTGCGGTCAAAACAATCCCCTGTTCTCACAGGGGATTTGTGTTTTCAGGGTTTCATTACAACTTTGTCATTGAGTTGTCGGTTTGCCGAGCGGATCGCCCGGTAGCCTGAAGTTGTTCCGGCACACCTGCCGATCCACTTCACCGACACGAGTGACTCATCATGAAAACCCTGATCCTGGCCTTCACCGCCCTCCTCGCCACCGGTTCCGTGTTCGCCGCCGAAATGCCGGACAACACGGTCATTCACGACACCAACGGTTTCTACGTGCACCTGGATGTCGACAAAGTCCTCTCCAGCACCGATATTTCCCAGGCTTGCGGCGTCATTCCAGCACGACTCAACTACCTCGACCACCAGGGCCGCGAACATGTGCTGGACTACCAAGTGCAAGGCAGCGGTTGCACCAACTGACCAGTGAGGCGCAGTGCCCATGAATATCCTTGTCGTCGAAGACGAACCCAAGGCCGGCAACTACCTGCTCAACGGCTTGCAGGAACTGGGTTACAACGTGAGCCTGGCCCGGGACGGCGCCGACGGTCTGCACCTGGCGCTGGAACACGGCTTCGACGTGATCGTGCTGGACGTGATGATGCCGAAAATGGATGGCTGGGAAGTCCTGCGCCGGCTGCGCAAGGAAGCCGACACGCCGGTGCTGTTCCTCACCGCCCGGGACGACATCGCCGACCGGGTCAAGGGCCTGGAACTGGGCGCCGACGACTACCTGATCAAACCGTTTTCCTTCGCCGAACTGGTGGCGCGCCTGCGCACCCTGACCCGGCGCGGGCCGATCCATGAAGAAGAACAGTTGCAGGTGGCCGATTTGCAGATCGACGTGCTCAAGCGCCGGGTCACCCGCGCCGGCAGCCGGATCACCCTGACCAACAAGGAATTCGCGCTGCTGCAACTGTTCGCCACCCACGAAGGGCAAGTGCTGTCGCGCTCGCTGATTGCTTCCCGAGTGTGGGACATGAATTTCGACAGCGACACCAATGTGGTCGATGTCGCCGTGCGCCGCCTGCGGGCGAAGATCGACGACCCGTTCCCGCTCAAGCTGATCCACAGCGTGCGCGGCATCGGCTACCGCTTCGATACCCAGCCATGAAAGTCGCCGGCACGTATTCCCTGACGCTGCGCCTGGCGCTGGTGTTCGCGGTGCTCGCCTTCGCGTCCCTGGCGGGCCTCGGCGCTGCACTGTACAACGCGCTGGATGAACAA
This sequence comes from Pseudomonas sp. 91RF, assembly GCF_003576265.1. Lineage (NCBI taxonomy): Bacteria > Pseudomonadati > Pseudomonadota > Gammaproteobacteria > Pseudomonadales > Pseudomonadaceae > Pseudomonas > Pseudomonas sp. 91RF. The sequence continues at coordinate 57,213 of NZ_QWFC01000020.1, read as the reverse complement.
CTGACCCGCCGCGACGACATCCAGCTGGTCAGCCGCATCGATCAGTTGCGCACCATCCTCAACGACAGCAACACCCTGGAGCTGATCAAGAACAAACCGGCACTGTTCCAGAACATGCTCGGCAACCGCGAAGCGCTGTTGACCATCGGCGCGACGGGCCAGCCCCCCCTGTTCGTGGTCAATCCCAGTAACCTGACCTTGCCGACCGTACCCGCCGTGCCGATCAACCATGTGATGGCCCTCAACGATGTGCAGCATCTGCCGAGCATCAACGGCGTGCCGTTCTCGGCGGTGGCGGCCAGCATCGACTCCGGCGATCAGGGCAATCTGCAAGTGCTGATCGGCAAGGTGATGAGCGAACGCACGGCGATGCTCGCCAGTTACCGACTCAGCGTGTATGGCCTGGCCTCGCTGGCGGCGATTGTGCTGGCACTGGTTGGCTGCCTGCTGGTGTATCGCGGCCTGCTGCCGTTGCGGCGGCTTGCCCGGCATGCCCACGGAATCGGCATCGCCAACCTCGGTGAACGTCTCGACCGCAACGGCACGCCCCGGGAATTGCAACCGATGATCGAAGCCTTCAACGCGATGCTGGACCGGCTCGACCGAGGTGTCACCCAACTGAGCCAGGTCTCCACCGACATGGCCCACGAACTGCGCACGCCGATCAACAACCTGCTCGGCGAAACCCAGGTCGCCCTGCAACAGAACCGCAGCGTCGAGGCCTATCAGCAGTTGCTCGCCTCCAACGTCGAAGAACTCGAACGGCTGGCGCGGATGCTCGACAACATGCTGTTTCTCGCCCGTACTGACCCGGCCAGTGCCTTGAGCCAGCGTCAGGAGCTGGACGCCTGCGATGAGATGCAGCGCATCGCCGATTACTTCGAAGGACTGGCCGCCGATGTCGGCGTCACCATCGAGGCCCGTGGCAGCGGCGTGATCTGGGCCGAGCCGATGCTGCTGCGCCGGGCGCTGGCCAATCTATGCGCCAATGCGATCAAGTACGGTGCGGCGGACTCGACGATGCAGGTTGAAGCTTTGGCCGAACCGGATGGCAGCTACCTGCGGGTGCGCAATCAGGGGGCGACGATTCCCCCGGAGCATCTGTCGCGGCTGTTCGAACGTTTCTACCGCGCCGATCCGTCCCGCGAGCGTTCGGCCCAATCCAACGGTCTGGGCCTGTCGATCGTGGCGACCATCATGCAATTGCATCAGGGCCGCTACAGCGTCAGCAGCGTTGAGGGTGTCACCTGCTTTGAGCTGTTTTTTCCGGCCCGCCAACTTCGGGATTGAGTGCTCTTTGTGGGAGCGAGCCTGCTCGCGATAGCGTCGAATCAGCCAGCTTAATCAGCGTCGGACACTCCGCATCGCGAGCAGGCTCGCTCCCACAGGGCTGCAGCCAAGGCCGAGGGCAGCGATCATTAACGTCGTGGCAACGCCAAAAGTGACATGTAATCCGCTGGCAATCACTTCAGTCGATGCCCGGGTCGGATCGTCCGTGGTCAGGGCAAACACCGCGCCCATGGCCGCCGCCCCGGTGATCAACCCCAGATTGCGTGACAACCCGAGCATGGCCGAGACCACCCCGCGTTGATCCGGCCCGACACCCGCCATCAGCCCGGTATTGTTGGCGGCCTGGAACAGCGCATAACTCAATGCCACCGCCGTTATCGGCAACACATAGGCAAGCAGTCCGAGACTCACCGGCAACAGCGCCAGCAAAGCGCAACCGCAGGCCAGGCCGAGCAGCGCACCCGGCACCATTCGCCGCGCCCCGAAACGATCCACCAGACGCCCGGCCGGCACGCCACTGAACGCCGCCAGCAGCGGCCCGACCGACAACACCAGTCCGACCTGAGTGCTGCTGAGCCCCAAGCCTCGGCTCAGGTAAAACGGCCCGACCACCAGTGTGGTCATCATCACCGTGGTCACCAGCAAGGTCAGCGCCAGACTGCTGCTGATGCGTGTCTCGGTGAACAACGACAAATGAATAAGCGGCGCCCTGCTCTTCTTCTCGATCAGGATGAACAGCCCCACTCCCGACAGGCTGATCAACAACAACGTCGAGGTGAATCCTTCAACTGTCATCGCCAGCGCATAGGCCGCCAGCGTCAGCATCAGCACCGCGGTGCCGGGATAATCGAACACAACAGGCTTGAGTACGATTCGGTCCTTGGGCAGATAGCGATACACCAGCCACGCGTTGAGCAAGCCCAGCGGCACATTGATCACAAAGATCGACTCCCAGCCGACATGCGCCATCAACAGCCCACCGAGCGACGGCCCGAGGGTGGTGCCGGTGGCCGACATCGTGGCCAGCAACCCCATCGCACTGCCGGCCCGGGCCTTGGGCACCGCGTCGGCCACCAGCGCCACGGTCAATGCGAACATGATCGCCGCGCCCACGCCTTGCACCGCCCGCGCTCCGATCAGCCAGGCCAGGCTCGGCGCCAGTGCGCAGGCCAGCGAAGCGGCAGTAAAAATGCCGATGCCGATCAACAACAAGCGCCGCCGACCAAGACCGTCTCCCAGTCGCCCGACGCTGACAATCAAGGTGGTGACCGCCAGCAGGTAGGCCAGCACGATCCACTGCACTTCCTGAAACGTCGCATCGAAGGCCGCCGCCAGGGTCGGCAGTCCGGCGTTGGCGATGCTGGTGTCCAGCGACGGCATCAACATCGACAGCGCCAGACTGGTCAGCGCCCAGCGGGCTGAAGGGCTCAGGGGTTCTCGGTGCATGGGGGGCTCACAGGGCAGAAGTCATGGGACATAGCCTGAGCCTCGACAATACAAGGCGCAAGACGCATGCTTTGCACTTGATACCTGCATGGAACGCCATGTCATGAACGCACCGGACCTGAACCTGTTGATCACCCTCGACGTGCTGCTGAGCGAAGGCAGCGTGGCCCGGGCCGCCACGCGCCTGGGTCTGAGTCCGTCCGCCATGAGCCGGGCGCTGGCCCGCCTGCGGGAAACCACCGGCGATCCGCTGCTGGTACGCGCCGGTCGCGGGCTGGTGCCGACCCCGCGTGCGCTGGAGTTGCGCGACCGGGTCAGCTATCTGGTGCAGGAAGCCGAAGCGGTTTTGCGCCCGGCAGAAGTGCTCGATCCCGGCCAGTTGCGGCGCACTTTCACCCTGCGCAACACCGACGGTTTTGTCGAAACCTTCGCCGCCGCCCTGCTCGCCCGCATCGCCGAAGAGGCGCCCGACGTTCGCCTGCGTTTTGTGCAAAAGGCCGACAAGGACAGCACGCTGTTGCGCGAAGGCCGGGTGGATCTGGAGACCGGCGTGGTCGACGACAGCACCGACCCGACGCTGCACAGTCGCGTCCTGTTCCGCGATCAGTGGATCGGTGTGGTGCGTGAGGGGCATCCGTTGAGCAGCGGCAAGGTCAGCGCCAAACGCTTCGCTTCGGGCCAGCACATTCTGGTGTCACGGCGCGGGCGCAGCAGCGGCCCGGTGGACGAAGCGCTGCTCGCCTTCGGTCTGACGCGGGACATCGTCACTTCGTTCGGCGGGTTTTCGGCGGCGCTGACGCTGGTCCGAGAATCCGACCTGATCGCCACCGTTCCGGAACGCCACACCAGCAAACTGCGAACGGGCCTGTTCAGTTTCGCCCTTCCGTTGCGCATGCCGGACATCAGCGTGTCGATGCTCTGGCACCCGCGCATGGACGCCGACCCGGCACATCGCTGGTTGCGCAACTGCGTGCGGGAAGTCTGCGCCTAGCGCGCCTCGCCATCCTTGGGTTTGTAGAACAGGAATTTCCCGGTCTCGGCGGTCCTAGTGTACTTCTTCGCCCAACTCGGGTCGACATTGTGGTCATGAAAATACAGCGCGCCATGGGTACGATCAGGGAGCTGACGGTTCAGCGCCTTGCCGGCAATATCCTTGGCCAGCGCGTATTCGGCGTCTTCCTTGACCTGATCGGACTTGCCGTCGCACCACCAGGAAAACTGGCAGCCCTTGGCTTCCGAGCCCTGCTTGACCACTTCACACACGGTGCCCGGAAAACCGTCGTGGCCCAGACGATTCATCACCACATTGGCCACCGCTTCCATTTCCGCCGTGTCCTTGCCCTTGGCTTCCCAATAGATGCTGCGCGCCAGGCAGGTGATCGGGTCGTCCAGCGGCGCGGTGCCGGCCGGGTCGACGGCTTGCACCTCTTTCGGGGTGATGGCTTCGGATTTCGGCGCCGGGGGGGCGTCGGGCTTGTCGGCGGCCTTTTCTTCCAGTACCTCGGCTTTCGCTTCGGCCTTTTCCTTGATCGGTGCCTGATCCGTCGCCAGCACCGCGCCGCTCAGCAGGGTCAACACAAGACAACAGATCAGCCCGTGCAATTTCATGATCGATTCTTCCGGCAGCGCCCGTCGCGGGCTAAGTGTTACGTGGCTGAGACGCCCGGTTTCCGGGGACTTCGCAGAGTGTAGACGGCAGAATTTCGCGCAACGTTCCGTGCTGAAAACCACACCATGAAGAAAAAAGACATTGCACGACCCCGGGGCGTTTCGCGCATCATGGACGCACTCAGCCCAAGGGAGATCTCCATGCGCTTCATGCCATCCGTTCTGCGATTCGCCGCGTTGTCCACGGGCCTGGCGCTGGCCGCTTCGGCCATGGCCAGTGACGAGTCGCAATTGATCGAGTCGATCAACAGCTACCGCAGCCAGCCACAGCGCTGCGGTACCCAGGCATCCAGTGAATTGCCGCCGCTGTCGGCCGACCCGCGCCTGCATCTGCCGGCCAGCGGTGTCGTCGATCTGCAACAGGCCATGGCCAGCGCCAGCTATCCGATGGTCAACGTGCAGGCGATCACCCTCAACGGCCCTCGGGATGCGGCGGCGGCGATGAAGGCGATTCAGGAGAGCTTCTGTCAGGTGGTGCTGGATCCGCAGTTCGTCGATATCGGCGTCAGCCGCGCCGACCGTGACTGGCGCATCACCCTGGCACGACCGCTGCTGTCGGCACGCCTGGGCGACGGACAAGCCGAAGGCCAGAAACTGCTGACGCAACTCAACGCCGCCCGCAGCCAGCCGCGCCAGTGCGGCGGCCAGTCGTTCTCCGCGGCGGCGCCACTGGCGTGGAACGCAGTGCTCGGCGGAGTGGCCCAGGATCACAGCCGCGAGATGGCCAACAACAACTATTTCGATCACAAGGACCGCAACGGCGGTACCCCCGGTGACCGCGCCGAACTGGCCGGTTACAGCGGCCAGCAGGTCGGCGAGAACATCGCCGCCGGGCAGGATACGGTGCAGAAAGTCGTCGCCGGCTGGCTCGCCAGCCCCGGCCATTGTGCCAACCTGATGAACCCGCAGTACCGCGAACTGGGTGCTGCCTACGCAGTCGATCCGAAGAGCAGCGCCGGCATTTATTGGACCGCGATGTTCGGCGGGGAATAAACCTCAAGGCGCCCTCCCATCAGGAGGATGCAAAAAAACCGGAGCCTGGCTCCGGTTTTTTATTGTCAGTGAGTCCTCATCCCCGCCGCATACATCGCCAGTTTCAGCAGACTCGCCACCACCGCCAGCGACACCACGCTGCCGGACCAGATCAGCAACAGCCAGCCCAGACGTTTGTACCAGCGGCTCTTCACTTCACGCATGTCAATGGTAGCCATCGCCGATCCTCACTTTGCCGCGGAACACGTAGTAGTTCCAGAAGGTGTACATCAGGATCACCGGCAGGATAAACAGCGCGCCAATCAGGGCGAACAACTGGCTGGTAGCCGGTGATGCCGCCGCCCACAGACTGACCGACGGCGGGATGATGTTCGGCCAGATACTCAGCGCCAGACCGATGTAACCGAGGAACATCAGCACCAGGGTGAACACGAACGGCCAGTGGGTGTGTCGCTGACGCAGCGAACGCAGCAGCCCGAACAGCGCCAGTGCCGCCAGCACCACCAGCCCGGCGAACACGGTCAGGTGCGCATGGTTGAACCAGCGACTTGCCAGTACCGGGTGCAGTTGCAACGTCCACGCGCCGATCACCACCACCATCGCCAGCAGCAGCCAGGCCAGCGGACGGCTGTAGTGACGCATCCGCGACTCGAGCATGCCTTCGGTTTTCACCAGCAGCCAGGTGCTGCCCAACAAGGCATAGGCGACCACCAGACCGACGCCGCAGACCAGCGGGAACGGTGCGAGCCAGTCGAGACTGCCACCGGCGAACTGCCGATCCACCACCGGAATCCCGGCCACATACGCGCCGATCACCACGCCCTGGGAGAACGTCGCCAGCAGCGAGCCGCCAATGAACGCCCAGTCCCACAGATGACGTTTTTCAGGCGGCGCCTTGAAGCGAAACTCGAACGCCACACCACGGAAAATCAGCCCCGCGAGCATGAAGATCAGCGGCAGATACAGCGCCTCCAGAATCACCCCGTAAGCCAGCGGAAACGCGCCGTACAACGCCGCGCCGCCGAGCACCAGCCAGGTTTCGTTGCCGTCCCACACCGGTGCGACGGTGTTCATCATCACGTCGCGTTCCTGTTCGTCGCTGATCATCGGGAACAGGATCCCGAGGCCCAGATCGAAGCCGTCCATGATCACGTACATCATCACCCCGAAGGCAATGATCACACCCCAGATCAACGAGAGATCGATACCTTGAATACCCATGACTCAACGCTCCTTTATCAGTGGACCCGGGTCGCGGATTCGAGGTTGTCGGTAACCGCCGAAAGTGGCCGGCGCGGGGTCTGCAACGGGGTGCCTTCGGGCGGGTGTTCGTGGTGCGGCTGCGGGCCCTTGCTCACCAGCTTCATCATGTAGCCGATGCCCACGGTGAACACCGAGCAGTAGATGACGACGAACAGCGCCAGCGACGTGCTCATCTGCGCCACCGAGTGATGGGAAGCGGCGTCATGGGTGCGCATCAGGCCGTACACCACCCACGGCTGACGCCCGACTTCGGTGGTGATCCAACCCGCCAGCAGCGCGATCAGTCCGCTCGGCCCCATCAGCAGCACCAGCCGCTGGAAGCCGCGATGACGGTAGACCTTGCCATTGCGCCGCAACGCCAACCCCAGGATTCCGACCAGAATCATCAACATGCCGAGCCCGGCCATCACGCGGAAGCTCCAGAAAATCACGGTCGAGTTCGGCCGGTCTTCTTTCGGGAAGCTCTTGAGCGCCGGGATCTGCTTGTCGAAGCTATGGGTGAGGATCAGGCTGCCGAGGCATGGAATCTCGATGGCGTATTTGGTTTTCTCCGCCTGCATGTCCGGGATGCCGAAAAGCACCAGCGGGGTCGGCCCGTTGTCGGCGTTTTCCCAGTGACCTTCAATAGCGGCGATTTTCGCCGGTTGGTGCTCCAGGGTGTTCAAGCCATGGGCGTCACCGACCACCGCTTGAATCGGCGCGACGATCAGCGCCATCCACAGCGCCATGGAAAACATCTTGCGCACCGGTTGGGTGTCGTTGCCGCGCAGCAAATGCCAGGCTGCCGAAGCGCCAACGAAGAACGCCGTGGCAACGAATGCGGCAATCGCCATGTGCGCCAGACGGAACGGGAACGACGGGTTGAACACGATCGCCAGCCAGTCCAGCGGCATCACCCGACCATCGACGATTTCGAAACCCTGCGGGGTCTGCATCCAGCTGTTGGAGGCGAGAATCCAGAAAGTCGAGATCAGCGTGCCGATGGCGACCATCACCGTGGCGAAGAAGTGCAAGCCACGGCCGACGCGGTTCCAGCCGAACAGCATCACCCCAAGGAACCCCGCCTCAAGGAAGAACGCGGTCAGCACTTCATAGGTCAGCAACGGCCCGGTGATGCTGCCGGCGAAGTCGGAAAATCCGCTCCAGTTGGTGCCGAACTGGTATGCCATGACCAGACCCGAGACCACGCCCATGCCGAAGTTGACGGCGAAGATCTTCGACCAGAAGTGGTAAAGATCGCGGTACGTGTCGTTACGGGTTTTCAGCCACAGGCCTTCGAGCACCGCCAGGAAACTCGCAAGACCAATGGTGATCGCCGGGAAAATGATGTGGAACGAAACCGTGAACGCGAATTGAATTCGCGCCAGGTCCAGTGCCTCCAGGTTGAACATGATGATGTCCTCATCAAGGCTGAAAAGCGGCAGCACACGGCCGGGCCACCGCCAGGCGCGAATGCCTGCAGCCAGTCAGATTGCAAAAGGGTTGGATCGCGTGGGTCGGTTACACCACCGACGACGGGATCAGGTTGCTCGCCTCGGCCGCTTCGAGGCGGATCGCCACGAATTTGGAGGTCGGCGTGTAGGTGCGGTCACCGTAGCTTTCCAGCGGCACCAGCGGATTGGTCTCCGGGTAGTACGCGGCAGCCTGCCCGGCCGGAATGTCGTAGGCGATCAGGGTGAAACCGCTGACCCGACGCTCACGCTCGTCATCCCACAGCGCTACCAGATCAACCTTCTGCCCCGGTTCGAAACCGAGCCGGCGGATGTCCTGCTCGTTGGCGAACACCACGTCGCGCATGCCGTAAACCCCGCGATAACGGTCGTCGAGGCCGTACAGCGTGGTGTTGTACTGATCGTGAGAACGCATGGTTTGCAGGATCAGATGCGGTTTGACCGGCAGGTTGCGCACGCCTTCGCTGATCAGATGTTCCGGCAGCACGCACGGGGTGAACTGGGCTTTACCGGATTCGGTGTTCCAGACACGGTCGGAGGCGTCGTTGCCGAGGTGGAAGCCACCGGGGATCAGCAGTTTCTCGTTGAAATTGTCGAAGCCCGGAATCACGTCGGCGATCAGGTTGCGGATGCGTCCGTAGTCGCCCACCGCCCATTCCCAGTCGATCGGGTGCTTGCCCAACGTGGCGGCAGCGATCCCGGCAATGATCGCCGGCTCGGATTTCAGATGCGCCGACTTCGGTTTCAACTGGCCGAACGACAAATGCACCATGCTGAAGGTGTCTTCCACGGTCACGCCTTGCGGGCCTTCGGCCTGAACGTCGATGTCGGTACGGCCGAGGCACGGCAGGATCAGCGCGTCACGCCCGGTCACCAGATGGCTGCGGTTGAGCTTGGTCGAGATGTGCACGCTCAGGTCGAGTTTGCGCATCGCAGCGTGGGTGCGCGGCGTGTCCGGCGTCGCTTGAGCGAAGTTGCCGCCCAGACCGATGAACACTTTGGCTTCGCCACGCTCCATGGCGCCGATCGCCATCACCGTGTTGTGGCCATGCATGCGCGGCACCTTGAAGTTGAAGCGTTTTTCCAGGGCATCCATCAGCTCGGTCGGGGCCAGTTCGTTGATGCCCATGGTGCGGTCGCCCTGCACGTTGCTGTGGCCGCGCACCGGCGACAGCCCGGCGCCCGGACGGCCGACGTTGCCCCGCAGCAATTGCAGGTTGATGACTTCCTGCAGGGTCGGCACCGAGTGCACGTGCTGGGTCAGGCCCATGGCCCAGCACATGATCACGCTCTTGGCGCGGGCATACATGCGCGCGGCCAGTTCGATGTCATGCAGCGGCACGCCAGACTGCTCGACGATGTGCTCCCAGCTCGTGGCATCGACTTCGGCCAGATAGCTGTCGAGGCCCGACGTGTGCTCAGCAATGAACGCGTGATCGAACACCGGCTCGCCGCCGGTAGCCTGGGCTTCACGCTCCCACTCCAGCAGAAACTTGGCCATGCCGCGAATCATCGCCATGTCGCCGCCCAGTGCCGGGCGGAAGTACGCAGTATTGGTCGCTTCCCAGCCGTTGCTGAGCATCTCGATCGGGTTCTGCGGGTTCTGGAAACGCTCCAGCCCACGCTCCTTCAGCGGGTTGATGCACACCACCTGCGCGCCGCGTTTTACCGCTTCGCGCAGCGGTTCGAGCATGCGCGGGTGGTTGGTCCCGGGGTTCTGTCCGATGACGAAAATCGCGTCGGCGTGGTGCAGGTCTTCATAGACCACTGTGCCTTTACCGACACCGAGGCTTTCGCCCATGCTCACCGCACTGGCTTCGTGGCACATGTTCGAGCAGTCCGGAAAGTTGTTGGTGCCGTAGGCGCGGACGAACAACTGATAGAGAAACGCCGCTTCGTTGCTGGCACGACCCGAGGTGTAGAACTCGGCCTCGTGAGGGGATTTCAGGCCTTTGAGGTGCTTGGCGATCAGTGCGAATGCTTCGTCCCAAGTGGTTTCGACATAACGGTCGACTCGTGCGTCGTAGCGCATCGGATGGGTGATTCGGCCCTGATATTCGAGCCAGTAGTCGCTCTGCTCGGCCAGCGTCGACACCGTGTACTTGTTGAAGAATGCCGGATCGACCAGGCGGCCGGTGGCTTCCCAGTTCACCGCTTTGGCGCCGTTCTCGCAGAACTTCAGCATGCTCGCACCGGGTGCTTCACCCCAGGCGCAACCGGGGCAGTCGAAGCCGCCGTTCTGGTTGGTCTTGAGCATGGCGCGGATGTTTTTCAGGGCGTTTTCACTGCCCAGCCAGTTCTTCGTGAGGCTGATCACAGCGCCCCAACCCGCAGCGGCGCCCTTGTAGGGTTTGTAACGGTCGACTTGTGACATGGGACTTCTCCATGACGATGCACACAGGCAAAAACCTGATCGGGTTTAAACAGCGACGACTGACTTTCAAGTTAAAAAGCGGTCGTTTCGTTTGACGGGGCCAAGGATATGAACCGCTGCAAAAACTTGTCTAATCGCTATTAATGACTGCGTTATCGAAAGCATCTATCACGGATTAAAACCCTTTAAATCCAGGCACTTGCAAAACTAAGAAACGATAAATCCGGAATAATTATTTCATCATCGACAGCATCAATCGGCCGGTCATTAATAGTGATTGGACGCTGTTCCAAGTTGCTCATAACCTGCGCCGACCCAATCCCTTCAATAGCGGATTTCACCCAAGCGAGGCTGTCATGTCAGAGCGCGTCTTGATCGATGGATACAACCGCCGCGTCGACTACCTGCGCATGTCGGTCACCGACCGCTGCGACTTCCGCTGCGTCTATTGCATGGCCGAAGACATGCAGTTCCTGCCGCGCCAACGGGTGCTGACGCTGGAGGAGATCTATCAACTGGCGCAGAGCTTTGTCGCGCTGGGCACCCGCAAGATTCGCCTGACCGGTGGCGAGCCGCTGATTCGTCCCGGTGTCGTCGGCTTGTGCAAGCAGATCGCCGACCTGCCCGGCCTGCGCGAACTGTGCCTGACCACCAACGGCTCGCAGCTCGTCAAACTTGCCAGCCCGCTGTTCGACGCCGGGGTCAAGCGCCTCAACGTCAGCCTCGACAGCCTCGATGCCGAACGCTTCAAGCAGATGACCCGCACCGGCGACCTGGCACAAGTGATCAACGGCATCGATGCCGCCCGCGAGGCCGGATTTACCCGCACTAAACTCAACTGCGTGGTGATGCAGGGCCGCAACGATCACGAGATCAACGATCTGGTGCAGTTCGCCATCGAGCGGGATCTGGATATTTCCTTCATCGAGGAAATGCCGCTGGGCATCATCAGCGAACACAGCCGCGCCGAGTCGTTCTTCTCCAGTGCCCAGGTGCGTGAGCGGATTGCCGAGCGCTTCACCCTGATCGATTCCGCCGAATCGACCCATGGCCCGTCGCGCTACTGGCGGCTGGCAGAAGCGCCGCATATCCGGCTGGGGTTCATTTCGCCCCACAGCCATAACTTTTGCGGCACCTGCAACCGGGTGCGGCTGACGGTCGAGGGGCGTTTGCTACTGTGTCTGGGGAACGAGCATTCGGTGGACTTGAAAGCGGTGCTGCGCGCTCATCCGGGTCAACCGCAACGGCTGGAGAAAGCGATCATCGAAGCGATGAAGCTCAAGCCTTACCGGCACAACTTTGAAGTGAACGACGACGTGCAAGTGGTGCGTTTCATGAACATGACCGGCGGTTGAGCCGCCACGTTTTCAAGGCAAAAACAGCATGATCATCCGACCCAAGGTCAACCAGTTCGCCATCCTGTTCACCCTCAAGGGCTCGATTGCCAAACGCATCGCCCTGCGCACCCTGATGGTCACGTTGCTGGCGTCGGCCATCGTGCTGGTGGAAATCCTCCACCCGAGCAACTTCACCAAGGTCAACGCCACGCCGTTCACCCTGCTCGGCCTGTCGCTGTCGATCTTCATGAATTTTCGCAACAACGCCTGCTACGACCGCTGGTACGAGGCGCGCAAGGCTTGGGGTGAGGTGATCGTGCATGTGCGATCGGTGATTCGCGAAACCCATGTCATCCGCGAATCGGCGCAGCGCCGCTTGCTGTTGCTCAATCTCTGCGGTTTTGCCCACGCCTTGAATGCTCGGCTGCGCCGGGAAAACGAAGCTGCCGCCAGTGCCGAGTGGATAACCCCGCAACACGACGCACAGGTGCCGGACTACAGCGGCCGCATCCTGCAAACCGTCGGCCAGCAATGCTCCGATCTGCATGAAGCGGGCGACCTCAGTGAATGGCGCTACATGTTGTTGGCCAATCACCTGACCAGCCTGACCCAGGCGCAAGCGGTGTGCGAGCGGATCAAGAACACCCCGCTGCCCTTCCCTTACACCCTGCTGCTGCACCGCACGATCTACCTGTTCTGCATCCTGCTGCCGTTCGCCATGGCCGAACCGCTGGGCTGGCTGACGCCGTTGTTTACGGCAATTGTCAGCTACACCTTCTTTGGCCTGGATGCGATTGCCGATGAACTGGAAGACCCGTTCGGCCGGGATGAAAACGATTTGCCGACCGATGCGCTGGTGCGGGGTATCGAGCGGGATATTCTGGCGGAACTCGGTGTAGAGCCTTTGCCTCCGGCGCTGAAACCGGTGGACTACGTGCTCAGCTGAAGCTGACGCGTCGCTGCTCCCCTGTGGGAGCCAGCCTGCTGGCGATTACGGTGTGTCAGCTTGCAGATTAGTTGGATCAGGCACCGCTATCGTCAGCAGGCTGACTCCCACAGGGGGCATGCGGTGTTTTCTGGATCGGGTCAGTCCAGATGCGCCCAGGTCATGCGAAACGACGCCCCGCCCCACGGTGAATCGCCAACCTCGACCCGGCCGCCATGGGATTGCGAAACCCGCCGCACCAGCGCCAGCCCGAGGCCGAAACCACCGGTGCGACGGTCGCGGCTGGCGTCCAGGCGCGAGAATGGTTCGAAAATCTTCTCCCGACCGGCCAGCGGCACGCCCGGGCCGTCGTCGTTGACTTGCACTTCGTATTGATCGCCGATGCGCACCAGCGACACCTCGACCCGCTGCTCGGCATATCGAATGGCGTTACGCAGCAGATTGATCACCGCCCGCGCCATGAAACGCGGCTCGATCCGTACCTCTTCGACCCGACACTCGCCGATCAGCAGTTGCACGCCGGCAGCCTCGGCCTCCAGCGCCACGCTCCCGACTACACTGTCGAGCCAGTTGGCGGCCTGAATGTTTTCACGAGTGATGACCGTCGCGCCGCGTTCGAGGCTGGCGTAGGTCAGCAGTTCGGAGACCATTTCTTCCAGCTCGCCAAGGTCGGCGTACATGTCGGCGATCAGTTCGCGGTTCTGGCTGGCGTCCGGCTGTTGCTTGAGCTGGTCGAGTTCGAACGACAGCCGGGCTATCGGCGTGCGCAGTTCGTGGGACACGGCGTTGGTCAGTTCACGCTGATTGGCGATCAGGCCTTCGATGCGCGCCGCCATCAGGTTGAAGTGTTCGGCCAGATCGCGAATGTTCGAGCGTTTTGAAAGCTGGATACGCGCGGAGAGGTCGTTGTCGCCGAAACGCTCGGCGGCCAGGCGCAGTTTTTCCAGATCACGCCAGTGCGGGCGCACCCAGAAGTACAGGACGATCCCGAGCAGCACGGCCAGCATCATGTAAGCCGCCGAGATGTAGAACGGCATCAGGCTCGGCTCGGGCGGCAGCTTGATGCTGAGCAGTTGCGAGCCGCCGTCGATGTTGCTGATGAACTGGGTGTAGTCGTGGCGGATCACCAGCAGGCCCTGGGCCAGTTCGGCTTTTTCCTCATCGCTGAGCTTCAGTTGATCGGCCTCGACCAGACTCAGCGTCAACCCGTAGTGCGGGCGCAGCGCGTCCAGTTGCGCCTCCCGCGCCGCGCCTTTCTGGTCGCGCATGTGTTCGATCAGCGACCAGGCCTGGCCACGCACCGCCTCGCGGTTGTAGGCCTGCATCTGGTTGTCGAGCAGCGCGTTGAAGGTGTGTTCGACGGTTTGCAGCGCCGCCACCAGCCCGACGGTCATCACCAGAAACAGCCCGAGAAATAACCGCAGCATCTACAACTCCCACGCAAACGGATTGAACAGATAGCCCTTACCCCACACGGTCTTGATGCACGCCGGTTCGCGGGGGTTGTCCTTGAGTTTGTTGCGCAACTTGCTGATGTACACGTCGACGCTGCGGTTGAGACCGTCGAAGGCGATGCCGCGCATGCGGTTGAGAATGTCATCGCGCGACAGGATGTTGCCGGCAGCACTGGCCAGCAACCACAGCAGTTCGAACTCCATGGTGGTCAGCTCGATCAGCTCGCCGGCCAGACGCACTTCGCGGCAGCTGCGGTCGATAAGCAACTGACCGAACTCCAGGGAGCTGACCACACCACTGTCCGGCACTTGCCGGCGTTGCAGTGCCCGCAGACGCGCGAGCAGCACTGGCGGCTTGATCGGCTTGATCACGTAATCGTCGGCCCCGGACTCCAGGCCCAGAATGTGGTCGAGGTCATCTTCCTTGGCCGTCAGGATGACAATCGGCGTGTCCGACACGCTGCGGATTTCCCGGCACACGTGCAGGCCGCTCTGCCCCGGCAACATCAGGTCGAGCACCACGACTTTGGGCTTGAATTCAAGAAACGCGGCCACGGCCAGATCGCCGCGATGCACCGTGCGCACCTCGTAGCCGTGCTGTTCGAGAAAGTGGGCGATCAGCGCGGCCAGCCGCTCATCGTCTTCCACCAGCAGGACTCTGCCAAAACCCAGGTTATCCATAACGACCGTCGCCAACCCTCAGTGAAGTGGGCGACATTATGGCGGCATTCGCAGGCAAGACGATTATCGCGGGCAGCAAAAACCGGCCACTTGGGCCGGTTTTCGTTGATGTTTCATGCTCTTAAGAGTTTTTAACAATTCATGCCGCGACGGGTACGCCGCTGTGGAAACGGAATTCCTCGTCCGGTGACTCGATCAAGTCCTGCTCGGCGGCGCGGACTTTCTCGATCACTTGAGCGATGTCCTTGGCGTCGCCGTACTGGTAGGCCAGTTTCAGGTAACCCTGGAAATGCCGGGCCTCGCTTTTCAGCAGGCCGAAGTAGAACTTGCCCAGCTCTTCGTCCAGATGCGGCACCAGTGCTTCGAAACGTTCGCAACTGCGGGCTTCGATGAAGGCGCCGACCACCAGGGTGTCGACCAGTTTCACCGGTTCGTGGCTGCGCACCACTTTGCGCAGGCTCGAGGCATAACGGCCGGCGTGGAGCTGGCGCAGCTCGATCTTGCGCCGCTTCATGATGCGCATGACCTGTTCGTGGTGCACCAGTTCTTCCCGGGCCAGGCGCGACATCATATTGATCAGATCGACATGGGAATGGTACTTGGCGATCAGGCTCAACGCGGTGCTGGCGGCCTTGAACTCGCAGTTCTTGTGGTCGATCAGCAGGGTTTCCTGATCGGCCAGCGCGGCCTGGACCCAGGCGTCTGGCGTGCGGCAACCAAGGAATTCGTGGATTTCGGGAAGGATCATGGGGCTCACGGTCAAAGGTGTTCGAGCGAAGGGCGCCGATTATACCGGCCTGCCCGCAGACCACCAGCGCCAGCCCTTGATATGCATCAAGTCGCAGGCGCATCAGCAGCAACTATAGTTGTGCAACGCCGTGCCTTTTCATTGCTGGAGACTCACTCATGCAAGCCATTCGCAGCATTCTGGTGGTCATCGAACCCGAACACGCGGAAAGCCTGGCGCTCAAGCGCGCCAAGCTGATCGCCGGGGTGACCCAGGCCCATCTGCACCTGCTGGTCTGCGACAAGAAGCACGATCACGCCGGCATGCTCAGCGTGCTCAAGGCCGCGCTGTTGGCGGACGGTTACAGCGTCACCACCGAACAGGCGTGGAACGAGAGCCTGCACGAAACCATCATCGACGTGCAGCAGGCCGAAGGCTGCGGGCTGGTGATCAAGCAGCACTTCCCCGACAGTTCGCTGAAAAAAGCCCTGCTGACCCCGGCGGACTGGAAACTGCTGCGCCATTGCCCGACCCCGGTGCTATTGGTCAAAACCGCCGGTTCCTGGAAAGACAAGGTAATTCTGGCCGCTGTCGATGTGGGCAACGCCGACGGCGAACACCGTCACCTGCACACCACCATCATCGACCACGGCTATGACATCGCCAGCCTGGCCAAGGGGCATCTGCACGTGATTACCGCCCATCCGTCACCGATGCTCTCGGCCGCCGACCCGACCTTCCAGCTCAAGGAAACCATCGAGGCGCGCTATCGCGAGCAATGCCGGGCGTTCCAGGCTGAATTCGATGTCGATGACGAGCATTTGCATGTCGAGGAAGGCCCGGCGGACGTGCTGATTCCGTTCATGGCGCACAAGCTGCAGGCCGCCGTGACCGTGATTGGCACCGTGGCGCGTACCGGGTTGTCCGGGGCGTTGATCGGCAATACGGCCGAAGTGGTGCTGGATGCGCTGGAGAGTGATGTACTGGTGCTCAAGCCGCAGGAGGTTGAAGACCATTTGGTGGAGTTGGCGGTGAAGCATTAAGCATTGTTGTCATCCTGTGGCGAGGACACTCGCCACAGGTAACGCTCACTCGCCCAGCGCATCCTTCAGAAAACCGGGCGCGATGTAGCGCTGATAGTGCGCTTCCGACAGCAGGAAAAATTCCCGATCAATGGCATCGCGCAGTTCCGGCAGGTTCCAGTCGCGAAACTCCGGCAGCAGCACCATCCCGTAGGCTTCCAGATTAATGATCACCCGCGCGCCTCGGGCGATCAGCTGGTACGCCCAGCAATATTCCGACTGATGCGGCACGAAGCGGATCTTGCGCTGTTCCAGTTGCTGGCGCAGCCGTGCCGGATCGAAGACCTCGACCTTGCTCGCCATCACTTGTGACAGCAATTGCTCAAGACGCAGCCACACCGCGCGCTTTTCCTCCTCGTTGTAACCGTTCCAGTGGATCACTTCGTGGTGGAAACGCTTGCAGCCACGGCACACCAGATCACCGTAAACAGTGGAGCAGAGGCCGACGCAGGGGGTCTTGATGGTCTGATTGGGCATAAATGGGCAGAACACTTGAAACGCGGAACAGGTCGGCATGTTAGCCCTTTGTCCGGCATTCATCACCCCTCAAACGTCAGGGGCAAGCGCTGGATCGGGGTTTGACCTGCCCACGCACAACGCCACCAAAGTCCAATAGAGCCCGACTTACCTTTAAATTTTTTTTGCCGTAGAATCAGCCAGCCTTTTTAGGCGCCAATGTCCGTTAGAAGCTGTTTTCAAAGCGTCACGAGCACAGTCGTTCCTTCAGAGCGGTGTTGGCGAAGGGTTTTTCCAGCGGGGAAAAGCCCAACGCCAACCCTCATCAGCTCCCCGTTCTGCAGGCGTAAAACTTTGAAAGCAGCTTCTGTAAGGAATTGCCGGTAATTCTGGCCGAACGACCCACAACGTCGTGAGGAGCATGAGTACGGCAATTTCGGGATGAGCGTCCCGGACACCCATTTGGGACCACTGATGAGGGTAATAACTGTGCTTGAAGCCTACCGCAAACATATCGAAGAGCGTGCAGCACTGGGTATCGTTCCCCAGCCGCTTAACGCCGAACAAACTGCAGGCCTGGTCGAGCTGCTGAAGAATCCTCCGGCTGGCGAAGAAGCTTTCCTCGTTGACCTGATCACCAATCGCGTACCACCAGGAGTGGACGAAGCCGCCTACGTCAAGGCCGGTTTCCTCTCCGCACTGGCCAAGGGCGAAGTCTCCTCCCCTCTGCTGGACAAGAAACGCGCTGTAGAACTGCTCGGCACCATGCAGGGCGGCTACAACATCGTGACCCTGGTCGAACTGCTGGACAACGCCGAGCTGGCGCCAGTGGCCGCCGAAGAACTCAAGCACACCCTGCTGATGTTCGATGCCTTCCACGACGTGGCTGAAAAAGCCAAGAACGGCAACGTTCACGCCAAGGCCGTGCTGCAATCCTGGGCTGACGGCGAGTGGTTCAAGAAGCGCCCTGTGCTGGCCGACAAGATCAGCCTGCGCGTCTTCAAGGTGACCGGCGAAACCAACACCGACGACCTGTCCCCTGCTCCAGACGCCTGGTCGCGTCCCGACATCCCGCTGCACGCCCTGGCCATGCTGAAAATGGCCCGTGACGGCATCGTTCCGGACGAGCAAGGCAAGACCGGCCCGATGAAGCAGATCGAAACCATGCGCGGCGAAGGCTTCCCGATCGCCTACGTCGGTGACGTGGTCGGTACCGGTTCTTCGCGTAAATCCGCGACCAACTCGGTCCTGTGGTTCTTCGGCGACGACATCCCTTACGTGCCGAACAAGCGCGGCGGCGGCTTCTGCTTCGGCAGCAAGATCGCTCCGATCTTCTACAACACCATGGAAGATGCCGGCGCACTGCCTATCGAGTTCGACGTATCGAACATGAACATGGGCGACGTGATCGACCTGTACCCGCACGCCGGCAAAGTCTGCAAGCACGGTACCGACGAAGTCATCACCACCTTCGAAATGAAGACCCCGGTCCTGCTGGACGAAGTCCGCGCCGGCGGCCGTATCCCGCTGATCATCGGCCGTGGCCTGACCGAGAAGGCTCGCGCCGAACTGGGTCTGCCTGCGTTCGACCTGTTCAAGAAACCTGAAGCACCGGCCGAAAGCACCAAGGGTTACACCCTGGCGCAGAAAATGGTCGGCAAGGCCTGCGGTCTGGCAGAAGGCAAAGGCATCCGTCCTGGCACCTACTGCGAACCGAAGATGACCACCGTAGGTTCTCAGGACACCACCGGTCCAATGACCCGTGACGAACTGAAAGACCTGGCGTGCCTGGGCTTCTCCGCTGATCTGGTGATGCAGTCCTTCTGCCACACCGCGGCTTATCCAAAGCCGATCGACGTGACCACTCACCACACCCTGCCTGACTTCATCATGACCCGCGGCGGCGTTTCCCTGCGTCCGGGCGACGGCATCATCCACTCGTGGCTGAACCGCATGCTGCTGCCGGACACCGTGGGTACCGGTGGTGACTCGCACACCCGTTTCCCGATGGGCATCTCGTTCCCGGCCGGTTCCGGTCTGGTCGCGTTCGCCGCAGCCACCGGCGTCATGCCGCTGGACATGCCGGAATCGATCCTGGTGCGCTTCAAAGGCAAGATGAAACCTGGCATCACCCTGCGTGACCTGGTTCATGCCATTCCTTACTTCGCTATCCAGAACGGTCTGCTGACCGTCGAGAAGAAAGGCAAGAAAAACGCCTTCTCCGGCCGCATCCTGGAAATCGAAGGCCTGGAAGGTCTGACCCTGGAACAGGCGTTCGAACTGTCCGACGCCTCGGCCGAACGTTCGGCTGCCGGTTGCACCATCAAGCTGTCGAAAGAGTCGATCACCGAGTACCTGCAGTCCAACATCACCCTGCTGCGCTGGATGATCGGCGAAGGCTACGGCGATGCGCGTACCCTGGAACGTCGTGCTCAAGCGATGGAAGCCTGGATCGCCAACCCGCAACTGATGGAAGCCGATGCCGACGCCGAATACGCCGAAGTCATCGAAATCGATCTGGCCGACATCAGCGAGCCTGTACTGTGCGCGCCGAACGACCCGGACGACGCTCGTCTGCTGTCCAGCGTTGCTGGCGAGAAGATCGACGAAGTGTTCATCGGTTCGTGCATGACCAACATCGGTCACTTCCGCGCTGCCGGCAAATTGCTGGATCAGGTCAAGGGTCAGCTGCCAACCCGTCTGTGGCTGTCGCCGCCGACCAAGATGGACGCTCACCAACTGACCGAAGAAGGCTACTACGGCATCTACGGCAAGGCCGGCGCCCGCATGGAAATGCCAGGCTGCTCGCTGTGCATGGGTAACCAGGCACGCGTCGAGCCGAACAGCACCGTGGTGTCGACATCGACCCGTAACTTCCCGAACCGTCTGGGCGACGGCGCGAACGTCTACCTGGCTTCGGCTGAGCTTGCGTCCGTGGCTTCGATCCTGGGTCGCCTGCCGACCGTCGAGGAGTACATGGAATACGCTGGCAAGATCGACAGCATGGCGGCCGATGTTTACCGCTACCTGTCCTTCGACCAGATTGCCGAGTTCCGTGAAGCTGCTGCGAACGCCAAGATCCCTGTCGTTCAAGCCTGACGCCGCAACGCAATGAAAAACGCCGCCCATCGCGAGATGAGCGGCGTTTTTTTTATGCCTGCGGAAACTCATGCATTCAGCTTGAGTGCCTGCTGTACCGCCTCGTCCACACTCAAACCGCTCAACAGCACCTGCTCGCGCTCCAGCGCCGGCAATTGCGCCAGCACGGTCTGCGCCTCATGTTTGAGGCGCGCCAGAATCAACAGCTTGTCCTCGGCCCGCACCTGCAGGAAGAACGCTTCCAGCGCTTCGATGCTGGTGCCGTCCAGGTCCGGCGACTCTTCCAGACTCAGTATGATCGTGTGCACCGCCGCCGGCGCATGCCGAGCCAGCCGCAGCGCGCCGCCGAGAATCCGTTCCACGTTGGCGAAAAACAGCGCCTCGCTTGGCCGGACAATCAATACGCCGGGGATTTCCCGGGCATCCGGATGGCGCTGCACGTCGACATAATCGTGACCGCCGCCCATTTGTCCCAGCACCTGGATATCCGCTGATGACATCTGCTTGAGCATCAGCACCACGCTGATCGCCACCGCCAGCAGCAAACCGTCGAGCACACCCAGCACCAGCACCGCCGCCACCGCGCAAATCACCAACAAGCGGTCACGGCGCCAGATGAAATAGCGACCCAGTGGTTGCAGGCTCAGCGCCCGTCCCAGCGCGTGAATCACGATCGCGGCCAGCACCGGTTCCGGAGTCAGGGCGATGTACGGCAGCACGGTCAACACGATCAGCAACACCACTGCCGCCGCGACAACTCCCGCCAATCGCGATGTAGCGCCCGCCGCTTCATTGGCCGAAGTCGCCGAATACCCGGCCCCGGCGGGCATGCCGTGAAACAGGCCCGACAACAGATTGGACGCGCCAAGGGCCAGCAGATCGCGATTCGAGGACACCCGGTCGCCGTGTTTCAGGGCAAACGAGCTGATCGAGCCATAGGACTCGGCATACAGAATCATCACCATGGCAAACGCCAGCTCGCCGAGTCGCAGCCAGTCGGCAAACGGCATGTTTGGCAGCTGTGGCATCTCCAGCGCCAGGTCGATGACTCCGATCAGCTTCACGCCGTAGGTCGGCAGGTTCAGCCATTGGCTGGCGGCGATACCCAATGCGACAACAATCAATCCACCTGGTACCCGGCGAAAACGGGCGCAGACCATCAGCACCAGCAACGCCACCAGCGCTACTCCTGCGCCCGCCAGATTCCATTTTTGCCACTGCTCGATCAATTGCGGCAGGAAGCGAACCAGGTTGCTCTCAGTCAGGTGGACATCGACGACGCTCGCCACCTGCTTGAGGATGATCGTTACCGCCAATCCCAGTGCAAAGCCACGCAACACCGGTTTGGCAATGAAGGACGTCACACTGCCGAGCTTGAACAGCCCCGCCAGCAGAAACAGCACACCGGTCATCATCACCAGACCGACCGCCAGGCTCAGGCGCAAGGCCGGATCGCCGCTGGCCAGCGAAGCCGTCGCAGCCGCCAGCACCGCCGCCGATGACGACGTGGCCGAGACCACGGCAAAGCGGCTGGTGCCCATCAACGCGTAACACAGCAGCCCGGCGAACAGGGCGATCACCCCGGCCTGGGGCGGCAGCGCGGCAATGCTGGAATACGCCACGGCCTCGGGCAGTAACAGACCGGCAATCGACAACCCGGCCAGCAGATCCTGGCTGCGACTTTGCACTTCGGGGCGGGAAGCGGCACTCAGAGGTTCAGTTGACAATCGGACCCACCCACCCTGGCAGATACCGAGCTTCCTGACTGCGAGCCAGATTCATGGCTTTGGTCTGCAATTTGGGACTGAGATCACTGATCTGATCGCTGGCGATGCGGCTGCGAAAGAAGTCCGCCCAGAGAAACTCGCTGTAGGGCGTGGCGTCCTTGGCGTAGCCACCGGCCCGGCGCAGGCGTCCGGCGAGGCTGCGGTAAGGGTCGTCCTGCAGATCGGCAATGGATTTGGGAATCGCTTCAAAGGTGCGCCGGACACCGCGCCCGTCGTAGGGGTGCGCCCACTGGTTGAAGTTCATCACGTTCCAGAAGGTTACCGTGTCGACAAACGAAAGATCCTTGAGCACCAGTAAGGAAGCCTTCTTGACCTCTTCCTCGATAAGCGCAAGACCAAAGTGATGGTGATCGACGATGTAATAGACACCTTCAGGCCCGAGCACACTGGGGAACCAGTGATTGTCCAGCGCTGCCGCCCGCTCCTTGCGTTTGAGTTTTTTCCATTCCTGGCGCTTGTCGGCGACTTCGGCGAGGCCGACCGTGAGCTGGGTGGGATGGAGTTTTTCCAGTTTGGCGCTGATCAATTGGGGTCGTGCACGGGGCATGAGGCATCTCCGGGGAAAAGTGCCTTTCAAGCGTAGCCGTTTATGCCTTGGGATGTGTGCCCTGGATCAGGCACTGAGGGGTCTTGCAAAAGCGGGGGCGAATGGCTCGCCCCCGTCTGGAGCTGCTGGCCTGGAATCAGGCGGCCAGCGAGTAGATCAGCGCCGAAATTGCCACCAGGCCTACGGCGGTGACAAACACGTTCGACGCCTGACCGCGATAACGCGCCATGGCCGGTACCTTGCGGATCGCGTACATCGGCATCAGGAACAGGATCGCCGCGATGACCGGGCCACCGATGGTTTCGATCATGCCGAGGATGCTCGGGTTCAGGGTCGCCACGATCCAGCACACCACCAGCATGAACGCTGCAACGATGCGATCCAGCGCCTTGGCGCCCGGGCGCTTGCCGCTTTTCACGATCAAGCCTTTCAGGCCTTCGCTGGCACCGATGTAGTGGCCGAGGAACGACTTGGAGATGGCCACGAATGCAATCAGCGGCGCGGCGAACGCGATGGTCGGGTTGCTGAAGTGGTTGGCCAGGTACGACAGGATCGACAGATTCTGCGCCTTGGCTTCAGCCAGTTGTTCCGGCGACAGGGTCAGTACGCAGCTGAAGACGAAGAACAGCACCATCACCACCATCAACAGGTGGGCGCGGGACAGGATCTGCGAGCTGCGCTCGTCGGCGTGAACGCCGTAACGGCGCTTCTGGTCCACCGCGAACGCCGAGATGATCGGCGAGTGGTTGAACGAGAACACCATCACCGGAATCGCCAGCCACAGCGTGTGCAGCAGCGCCGACGGCGCCGGCACCTGCGAAGCGGTGCTCAGGATGCCGCCGTTCCAGTGCGGAATCAGGTACACCGCCAGGAACAGCAGCGCGACGATGAACGGATAGACCATCAGGCTCATGGCCTTGACGATCACTTGTTCGCCGCAACGCACCACGGCCAGCAGGCCGAGGATCAGCACGAACGACAGCAGCGCGCGCGGTGGCGGCGTGATGTGCAGTTGGTGTTCGAGGAAACTGGCGACTGTGTTGGTCAGGCCAACGCTGTAGATCAGCAGGATCGGGAAGATCGCAAAGAAGTACAGCAGGGTGATCAGCGCACCGGCCTTGATGCCGAAATGCTGTTCCACCACCTCAGTGATGTCGGCGCCTTCGCGACCGGAAAGCACGAAGCGGGTCAGGCCGCGATGTGCGAAAAACGTCATGGGGAATGCCAGCAGCGCGAGGATCACCAGCGGCCAGAAGCCACCCAGACCTGCGTTGATCGGCAAAAACAGGGTACCGGCGCCGATGGCCGTCCCGAACAGTCCCAACATCCAGGTAGTGTCATGGCGATTCCAGCTCGACAATTGAGCTGGTGCTGCCGTTTCAAAGCGTTGTTCGACGCTATTGGCCTGATCATTCATCCGGTCGGATCTCCGCATTCCGGTCACTTGCCACTCGGTCAGGACGCGTCGGAAAAAACCGACAGACATGCTCCGGCCGAAACAGGGGCGCGATTCTCCGCGATAAATGAGCGGAAGCAAAGACTTAGCTGAGGAATGGTTGTGCGGAGCAGATTGGAGGATTGTCGTTTTTGGGAAAAACACTGTCGACGCCAGATACGTCTAATGTCGTTTTATGACACGTTCCGGCGCCGAATGCGTCATCGGGAAAACCCGATCAAATCGATCGGGCCAACATGAAGCCAAGGGACATGCAAAAGATGCCCAGACCCAGCAAGCCCCAGATCGGGCGCATTTCTTTCCTGTTTTTGATCCGTATTTTTTCGGCCCACTCATCGTGTTCCCGTTCCAATTGTTCCATTCTGGCTTTGGCGTCATAGGTACTCATGTTGATTTCCTTTTGGGTCATGTGTCTGAAGATTGCGAAAGCCAACGCTCAAAACCTGAAAAAGACGCCCGCCAATGCCGCGCTTGCCGTTAACACGCCGGCCACTACCGCGACTGGATAAAAATACGTCTCCCACTTCAGCTTCTTTTCTTCCGCCAGAAGCTTCTGCCTTTCAGCCACAAGTTTTCGCGTTTCGTTATGCAGCCTGTCGAGTTCCAGGTTTTCACGGTTGTTCTGAAGCATTGGCCTTCCTTGGCTGATGGCAATTTCCGTCCAGGCCTACGTCCCATCCTGAAGAGCGCGTCCTGTCCTGCTCTCTATGGTTTCGTGCTTCACATCTCGCCGTATAGCGGATAAATCCGGCAGCACTCGTAGGCAACATCCGTAAATTCAGCAGGACGCGGGCATCCGTTTCCTAACGTTTTTAAACAACCTCACAGATTGGCATTTTCAGCTATACCCAATGGCGAACCGACTGACAGCCCCTTCCAGTCCCCTGCCCCATGGAGCCCGCTCATGCCCCTCGTCCGCGTCGAACTCAAGAAACGCCCCGACCCGACCTTCGCCAAACGCATCGGCGAGCAGATCTACGCCGCCATGCGCAGCACGATCAATGTGCCGGAGCACGACAACTTCCAGATCCTGGCCGAGCACGACGGCGAGCATTTCGTCTTCGATACTCAATACCTGGGGATCCAGCGCAGCGACCAATTGGTGATCATCCAGATCACCCTCAATGAGGGCCGGACGCTGGAGCAGAAAAAGGCGCTGTACCAGACCATCGCCCAGAACCTGAACACGCATCTGTCGATCCGTCTGGAAGATGTGTTCATCAATCTGGTCGAGGTGAAAAAGGAAAACTGGTCGTTCGGCAACGGCATCGCCCAGTACGCCAGTTGATGCACCTGCTCGCGATCCGCCGGCGCAGCGTCCGCGAGTTGTTCGGCACCGCCGACATCGCCTTCTGACGAAGCGCCCGCGCACTCCCCGCATCAGCTCCTACACTGGCTGGTGCGGGGCAATGTCGGCCATTGCCAAACCGCTCTGCAATCAGCACTCTGACACGACTTTCGCGACCGACCCGCCGACGATCACAGGAGCCGAGCAATGCCCGCCACCGTTCTGGTACTGGTTGAAACCATCAATGACTATTTGCCCATTCTTGAACGACAGGGCTTTCACCTGATTCTTGCCCCGACTCCCGCCGAACGCGCCCAGGCCATTGCCACTCACGGCGCTCGTATCGACGCAGTGCTGACCCGTGGCCCACTGGGTCTGTACGCCGAAGAAATCGCCGCATTGCCTGCGCTGAAAATCATCTGCGTGATCGGCGCCGGCTATGAACAAGTGGACCTGCAAGCCGCCAGCAACCGGGGCCTGACCGTCACCAACGGTGCCGGCGTCAACGCGTCATCGGTGGCCGACCATGCCATGGCGTTGCTGCTGGCGCTGGTACGCGACATTCCACGCTGCGATGCCGCCGTGCGCCGTGGCGAATGGCCGAAGATCATGCGCCCGTCCCTGGCGGGCAAGCGGCTGGGGATTCTCGGCCTCGGCGCAGTGGGCATGGCCATCGCCAAACGGGCGAATCTGGGTTTCGACATGGAGATCAGCTACCACAACCGCCAGGTGCGCAACGATGTGCCTTACACCTTCTGCTCGACCCCGACCGAACTGGCCCGGGCCTCGGATTTTCTGGTGGTGGCGACGCCCGGCGGCATCGGCAGCCAGCATCTGGTGACACGCCCCGTGCTGGACGCGCTGGGGCCCAAAGGCTTCATCGTCAATATCGCCCGCGCCAGCGTGATCGCCACCGCGGACCTGATCACGGCACTTGAGCAACGGCGAATTGCCGGTGCCGCACTGGACGTGTTCGACCACGAACCGCGGGTTCCGGACGCATTGAAAACCCTGAGCAACGTGATTCTCACCCCCCACGTCGCCGGGCTGTCACCGGAAGCCACCCAAGGCACCGTGGAACTGGTGGGGAAAAACCTGGTGGCGTTCTTTTCCGGGGAGCCGGTACTGACACCCCTCACACTGCCGCCGAAACAGAACAACCAGCGCGTGCACTAAAGTACGCCGAGCAACGTCCACAGCCGTCGCGATTCGGCGTCGGCCGAGATCAGCTCGCCGAGCAGTTCACTCAACGGCTTGTTGCCCCATTCCACTCCACGCCGGATCAAGTACGGCACGGGGCTGTGGGGTTCGGTGCGGGCCAGGTACTCGGCGATCAGCAGCAATTGCCGATAGGCCTCTTCACGGCTCGCCGGCTCACGAAAGACCTGCGCCGCCACGGCGGCTTCCTCGACCGGTTGCGCCTCCACCACGGTGGTTTCGACGGGTGCGACCGGCGCCGGTTTTTGTGGGTGCATGGCAATGAACTCCTGAACCAGTTTCAGCAGCGCTTGAATGATCTCCTGCAAGGGCTGCAGACCCGGCCCCTGATCACCGAGGTAGGTATCGCTCCAGGCGTTCAGACGTTGCAGATGTTGCTGACTCAACAGCAGATTGCCCTGTTGGCGCAGCCAGAACGCCAGCGGCGTGGCGCGCACCTGTTCGCTGAGTTTCTTCTGTTCATTGCGCGCAGTCTCCGCTGAAGCCTTGGCATTCTTGCTGTCGTTGACCTGCACCTGCTGCACCTGCAAACGGCGCCAGGTTTCCAGGTTGCAGGCCTCGAAATCGCTGTTGTGCGAGCCGAACAGCGGCACCCGAGTCAGCAGCACTTCACTGTACCGCCGCACCAGCCACTCCAGAGGAATCACCCGCCATGACTGGTCGCCCTCCTCGGCCTGCGGATGCAGTTGTTCGGGATAGCGCTCACACAATCCGGCGATCAGCGCCAGGCCGCCGGGCAATCCATCCAGCCCCTGAAGATGCAGCCAGGCCTCGCCGAGCCAGGCGCTGAGCATCAGGTCCTTGCTGCGCTCGATCAGCAGCGTGGTGGTGAGTGTTTCCACTGCCGGCCAGTTCGCCTGTTTCAACGTCGATTGCCAGACCCCGGTCGGCAGGCTCGCATCGTCTTCACGGCGCAGGTCGCGCAATTGATCGAACTCGCGTTCGTAACGCAGATCCGCACCACAAGGCGCATCAGGGCTGATCGGTGCGAGCAACTGATCGATCAGGTCGGGCAAGGTTGCAGATGGCAGGCTCACAGGCCCTCCTCGCGAGATTCAATGGCGGCGGTGGTGCCGGTCACCTGGAACGGCGAACGCGGCGCCCGGGTCGGCAACGGTGGAATCGACAGCGGCAGTTTCGAACCCTGGCTCATCAACGACAGCCGCACGAACATCCGGGTGAATTCGCTGGTGACACTGTCATTGAGCGCAGTGACCGGCAGGCGCAACGTCAGCGGAAAATCCGTGTAATCCATGCTCGGCTGGCGCTGCACCGAGAAATGCGCGCGCATCAGCCGCAGCAACGACCATGGACCGCCGTACTCCCAGCCCGCCTCCATGTCGCGCACCACCAGGTTCGGTTGCAGCGGATCGTTGACCGGGCGCTCACGGCCGTTGCGCGCCCAACGCAGGGTCAGGCGGATCGGCTGACCGACCATCCAGCGCAGGTTCGGCTGTTCGGCGGCGGGATAGTTGATTTGCTGACTGCCCGCCAGCAAGCCCCCGGCAATCACCTGATCGGCACCGCGCTCATCATCACGATCAGTGCGCCAGCGAACGTCCATCTCGACACCAAGAATGCCGCTCTTGTCACGCACGAACAGCGGCGTCAGCCACAGGCTTGCCTGCTTGAGACGGTTGAGAAAGTCTTCCGCCGCCAGTCGTTCCGGGGTCTGGCTCAGCACCAGTCCGGCCTGAGCCACCGGCAGGCGCTTGTCGATGATTTCCAGAAAATGCTGCACCCGCGCCGGGTCCGCATCCTGTGCCTGCAAACCGTTGGCAAACGGAAAGCGATCGGCCAGGTACTGATTGAAATAGTTGGCCAGCTCATTCCACGCCGCCGCAGCCTGCTGTTGTTGCAGGTACTGGCAACGCTGCATGGCCGACTGTTGCAGCTCCACCGCACGCATCGCCAGAGTACCGCGCCCGCCCGCCAGATTGGCGGTCTGCAACACCTGCACGCAGGAGCCGGTGTCCATTTCGATGAAATCGCGGCTGACCAGTTGCTCGATCTGCGCCGGCGAACTGGCCGGGTTCGAATCCTTGTACTTGAGCAGTTCGTCGTTGAGTGCGCTGAACTGGGTCACCCGTTCGTAATCCAGCGCCGACAGATTGCCCTGTTGGGTCATCAGCCACTGCAACGCCGAGGTGCGCCGCTCGGTGATGCCGAGCATGGTGTTGAATTGCTGCTTGAGGCTCAGCTTCAAATCCTGCACATCGCTGGCGCCGTACAGTTGCAGACCGAGGTTTTTCGAGCCGTCCCACTGACTGATTTCAGTCCGGCCACCAAACAAAGGTTGTGCGGTGATTTCATCCAGACCGTTGACGATCTGCGCCAGGGCCCGGCGATTCAGCGCGCCTTGCAGACGCGCCGCCAGATCACTGCGATGGACTTCGACAAAGGCCTTCTGCAAAGCCATCGCCTGCTCGGCCTGCACGTTGAACACCGCGTAGGGATGCGTCTGGTCGTTGTGATCCTTCAGGCTCAGCCACATGGCCTGCGCCGCCGCGCCTTCTGCCGCTTGCAGCAACGCCTCGCGATAAACCGGCGGGATGCGCGGCAGTTCTTCGGCGACGTAACTCTTGTAGCTGGTGAAATAGTTGAGCGAGGTATTGAGGTCGTCGCCATCGACGGTCTGCCCTTGCAGGTTGACGTTGTCTTCGGTGGCGCGCATGGCGATGGACACGAAGTCGCGCTTGAACAGTGCCTGCACCGCGTTATTGAGTTTCACCACCTGATCCTGCAACGCCAGTTGCCCGCTGCCCTGTTGCACCAGCAAGTTGCCGCGCGAACCGATCTGGGCGATCCACTGGTCACGGAAACTCTGCTGCAACTTGCCTGCCTGGGCATCGAGTTGTTGCTCGACCGCCGGCCCGAGAAGCGTGCTCTTGCGCACCTTGTCGAGAAATTCGCGGTAGCCCGGCACCAGCTCCTGGCCCTTGCCGCGACTCCAGGTCGAGTTGGTCAGGGCAATCGCCGCTTGCAGGTCATCGATCAGCGCACGCAGGTCTTCCAGCTCGCTGAGGCTGTTGCCACTCCCGGCCTCGAGCTGCTCCAGGTGCAACTTGAGGTAGCCGGCCTTGCTGACAAAGTTGTCGGCCAGGAAATACTGGTCGAGCCAGCGCTCCATCAGCCCATTGAAATTGCTGACGATCAACGGCCGCTCGACACTCAAGTCCAGCGCCTGCAAATCACCGCTGTCCCCCGCCGCCAGCAGCCGGTTGTAGTAAGCGGCGTGGGGCACCGTCGCCGCGTTGAGGTTGAGCGACAGCGCGTTGTTGCTCAGTTGCACCAGATCGTCCAGCGGTACTCGCTGATTGTTCTGCACCTCGGCGAACAACTGGTTCTGTTGTTCCAGGCGCAGCGCCCGGTCCACCAGGTCCGTGGCTTTCTGGTAAGTCTGCCACTGGGCCGGGTCTTCGCTTTCGACGCTGTTGCGCCGATCCGTCGCGCGGATCGCCTTGAGCTTCGCCAGCTCCGCCACCAGCAATTCATGCAGCGGCTGGATCATATGGCGCTGGGCGGACTGGAACACCGCCCGTTCGATCTTCACATCGACAGAAGAAACCCACGATGACGGAAACGCCAGCGACACGTAGTGCCAGTGCGGTGCCTTTTCCAGCACCCGCCAGAAGCTCTGCACGTTGCGCCGGGTCGGCTCGACGCGGTGGGCGTCATCGGTGACCGTGACGTAACTCTTCTGCGCGCCCTGCATCAGCCGCGCCAGTTCATGGGCATCCTTGACCGACTGGTTCCACACCCAGAACATCGCCAGCGCCCAGACGACCCCGACCACCAGCGCCACGCCGGCCGTCAGCCGTTGCCAGCGCTGACGCAGGCGCAACAGACGCGGCACCCCCTGTGCCAGCCCCCGCTCGCCCACCAGGCGCTGGCGCCACAACTGACGCATGAACACGCTGCGCTGCAGGCCACTGTCATCGGCGCTGAAGCCGTCCAGTGCGTCGTCGGCCGGTTGGTTGGCGCTGAAATACACACCGCGAAAACACGGTGCCTCGCCCTGAGCGTTGCCCTGAAACACCGGTTCCAGCACATTCTGCAGACCCCGTCGCAGCGTTTCGAGACGCTCGGGCAAGGCGTACAGGTCCGCAGTCAACTGCCCGGACAACGTACCGAGTTCAATCACCGCTTCGGCGACGGCGCGGTGCAGGCGATCCAGCGCCTGATCACTCCATTGACCCTGCCACACCGCATCCCGCGCAAACGGCGATGACCAGCCCAGGGTGCGTTCGCGCGCCTCATCCGGCAGCGCACTGATCAGGTCCTGAAATCCCGGCAGTTCTTCAAGACCGGTGACGATCACGTACACCGGCACGCTCAAACCAAAACGTTGCAACAGGTCGATGAAGCGTCGGCGCGCCGCCAGACCCAACTGCGTCGCCTGCTCCAGATTGCCCAGGCGACTGACCGGCACGGTCCAGATCACGCCGTCGAGCGGACGCTTGCTGCGCAGGCGCAGGATCAGGCCGAGCAATCGCCACCAGCCGCCCCGTTGCAAATGCATGCCGTCTTCCGGCAGAAACAGGCCTTGGGGTACCACCAGCACCGCGCCTTCTGGGTCCGACCACCAACGGCCGAACCAGGCCGGCTTGTCGGTGGGTTGCAGGCGCCATTCGGTCACCAGTTGCGTGCCCTGGACCTCATCACCGAGCATCAGCAGCCATGGCAACTGATAGCGATCGTGAGTGCCCTGTTCTTGCTCCATGTGCCGCACCGCAAGATAGAAACTGCGGATCGCCGCGCCGCTTCGAGTGCGCAGCCACCACACCGCCACCCCGACGATCACCAGCAGCAACAGCACCGCCACCACCCACGCGACGATCGTCAAGGTACTCATGAGTCTTGCTCCGGCGCCGCCATCGAGTCGGTGGTTTGCAGCACCGGCTCCAGTTCGGAACGAATGTCGCTCCACAAGAACTGGCCGACCCCGGTCAGCAACAGCACCATCGCCAGAATCCCCAGCGCCAGACGAAAGCCGTCCGGCAACGCCGTGCGCACCGGCAATTGCAGCGGCGTGGTCAGCGAAGGTTGTACCAGGCGCTGGCTGACATCGTCGTAACTGGCCTCGTCCTGCCAGGCAAAGGTGAACAGCGCCAGCCGCCACTTTTCCAGTTGCGCCTGACCGTGTTCGCCGCGCAGGCGCCCGTGGAAACCGAGAATCAGGCATTGCAGGTAAACGTTGGCGAGATCGCGGGTGGTGGGTTGCTGCTCATCGAGAAGGGTCTGGATCGCCGCCGGCAACTGCTCACCCGCCTGCCGGCTGGAGTAGAGACGCGATTCCAGAGGTTTTTCCTGCCAGGCGCTCTGGCCCGGCCATGGACTGAACAGCAGCGTTTCATCGACCAGCGCAACGAAGGCATACACCAGCGCCTTGACCTGTTCGGTCGCCGAGTCGCCGACCCGCGAAAACGCCGTGCGCCACAACCGTTGTGAAGCCTGGGTGGACAGCTCGACCACGGTTTCGACCAGCGCCGCATCGTCCTCGATGTCCTTGGGCAACTGCGTCCAGTCCAGTTGCCACTGCTGCCATGTCTGACGGAACGCGCTGCTCAACGGTGCGTCCTGCAACCCAAGGTTTGCGGCACTTCCTTGCGACATACGGCGTTCCTTGTGTGATCAGGCACTTTCACTGTTCTGGGCGACAAACAGCACCACTTGCCACGGACTGCTGGTCAACCGGGTGGCCGGCGCGGCGATCACCAGCGGCAATTGCGCGTCGAACCAGTTGCCTTCGGCCGTCACCACAAACAGTCGGGTGTCGTCGCCGACGCTATAGGCCACTTGCTCGCTGCGATTCATGGCCTGGTGCGTCAGGCCACTCATACGCTGGCGGCTGAGCAAGGCGATGTGCGGCGCCGAGGCGATGATCGCGCCGCGCAACCACTCGCCGGCCGCCTGTTCGCTGGCACCGTTGGGCATGCGCAACCCGATGACCAGCCGCTGACTGGGCTGCTCGTCCGGCAACTGAATGGAAAAGCTGTGTTCGCTGCGCTCGAAAGCGATGCTGCGATAACCGGCGCGAATCAGTTCCAGCGTGGTTTCCAGCCAATCGAGCAGCGGTTCGTACCCACGCTGCAATTCGAAAAAATCCAGCGGCGCAAACGACGGCACGCCCGCCAGCGGATCCAGCGCCGACCACGCGCCGGCCAGCCCCAGCAGTTGCACATACAACGCCTGCGGATGAGCAATGCGACTGTTCAGCGAGCCTTCGATTTCCGGCAACCGCGTCCATAACGCGGTCAGTTGACGGCGAATCTCCAGCGCATCGTCCTGATTGCCGGACTGTTGTGCCTGACGCAGGCGCCCGCCGAGAAACAGGCACTTTTCCCGGGCCCGTGCGCAGAGCCCGGCAATCCGCCGACCCAGCGGCGACTCCGGCAACAGGACCGGCGTCGGCGGTGTATACGGCAACGGCAGGAAACCGCCACCCTCCCTGCGGATTTTCAGCAGCGGCAGGCAGATCGAGTCCGCCTTGTTGAGTTGCGTGCACAGACGCGGATTGGGTCGCCACACCGTGATCGATTCGGGGAACTCGCCGCTGGTGAGATCCGGCAGGGCCTCGCCGACCACCGACTGCAAACGGCCCTTGAGCGGCAACAATTGACCGGCGCGCCACAAAGGGCTGATCGCGAGGTACACGGTGACCGTTGCATCATCGGTTTCGTTGATCGACGGGCCGACATCCAGCTCCACCAACGGCCCGACACCCGCCTGCAGATTGACCGGCAAACCATCGGGCATCGTCCCCTGCAAGGACATCACCCGCACCACCCCGGCACTCATCGCCGAAGGGTCGAACTCCATGTGACTGACCCCGAAGAACCACGGATTGCACGCCTGGGCCAGATGCGCGCCGAGCGCTTCGGCCCGCAGGCCTTGCAACTGAAAATGCTGAGGCAGCAATTGCATGCCTTCATGCCAGCAGACCGCGTCAGGTAGCAGACTCATACGACTCCCTTCGACTGCACCGCGAACCGGCGGCGGACGGTTTTTTCAGTTTTCCTTGCTGACCAGGGTCATCTCGCGGCTGTCGAACTTGAGCCACGCATCGCTCTGATCGTCCAGCCGCAAGCGGTGCGCTCCGGGTGTGTTATAGCTGGCGAAGACTAAAAGTCCAGCCGCCCGCTTGCCCCCCAGCGGGAAGGGTTGGCGGTCGATGAATTGCCCCGGCACCAGCTCCAGTCCCCATACGCTCATCAGCTGACGATAGTCGCGCTGGTACTGCTCGCGCCCGGCGAACCACTGCCGGGCGCTGATGCCCGACAGTTGCTTGAGCAGGTCAGGGTCGTTGACCGCGATGAAATCCACGGCAATCGGTGTGTCGTCGTTGGCCTTGGGCGCGACGTCGAGGGTCAGGCTGTCGAGGTCGACTTTCGGCCCGAAGAACGAACAGCCCGCGAGCAGCGCAAAGCCGAGTGTTAGAAAAAGTCGTGAAGACAAAATGAATTTTCCTTTTCGCGAGACAGTCCAAAAAAGTTTTTCGCTTGCATTTTTATAGACCTGTTCTAGCGTCTTGGGTAGTTCGGTTCCTACAGCCGAATGTGGAAGGTTTGTCAAAGGAACGACAGGTCATCTGCCTCCCTTTCTAACCTGTGGTCCAGCAAGGGAAAGCGATGAACGGGCCTCCCCGATGCATTGCGCCCGCTCATCGCATCGGAGTCCGCCGACATGGCAGAAAGTACCCAGCACAAGCTCGACCGGGTTCGCCCGCCCCGAGTGCAAATCACCTATGACGTCGAAATCGGCAACGCCATCGAGAAAAAGGAATTGCCGCTGGTGGTCGGGATTCTTGCCGACCTCTCGGGCAAGCCGCTCGAACCACTGGCAAAACTGACTGAACGCCGTTTCACCGAAATCGACCGCGACAACTTCAACGACGTCCTCGCCTCCATCGCCCCTCGCGCCACGCTGCAAGTCAACAACACCCTCAGCGGCGACGACAGCAAGCTGAACATCGAACTCAACTTCAAACACATCGACGATTTCGACCCGGTCAAGGTGGTGGAGCAAGTCACTCCGCTGCGTCGCCTGTTCGAAGCCCGTCAGCGCCTGCGCGACCTGCTGACCAAACTCGACGGCAACGACGATCTCGACAAGCTGCTGCGCGATGTCATCGCCAACACCGAAGGCTTGCAAGAGATCAAATCGGCTCGCCCGGACACCGCTGTCCCGGCAGCTGACGCCGAGGCTCCGGCTGAACCGCAAGCCTGATCGTCCACCTGACCGAGGAAGAATTCGCCATGCCCGCCGCCGCCCAGAATCAAGCCAGCGAAAATGCTGCCGCCGAAACTTTATCCCTGCTTGACCGGATCATCGCCGAGGGCCGCATGGCCCATGACGACAGCCAGCAGGACTATGCCCGCGACATGCTCGCGGAATTCGCCACCCAGGTACTCGACGAAGGCATGGCCATCGACAAGGACACCGTGGCGATGATCAATGACCGCATCAGCAAGATCGATGAACTGATCAGTGCCCAGCTCAACGAGGTGCTGCATCACCCGGACCTGCAAAAACTCGAAGCGTCCTGGCGCGGCCTGCACATGCTGGTGCAGAACACCGAAACCAGCACCCGGTTGAAACTGCGCCTGCTCAACGTGACGCAGAAAGAGCTGCAGAACGACCTGGAAAAAGCCGTCGAGTTCGACCAGAGCGCGTTGTTCAAAAAGATCTACGAAGAGGAATACGGCACTTTCGGTGGCCATCCGTTCAGCCTATTGGTCGGTGACTACACCTTCGGTCGTCACCCGCAGGATATCGGCCTGCTGGAAAAACTCTCGAACGTCGCCGCCGCTGCCCACGCGCCATTCATTGCCGCCGCCAGCCCGCGTCTGTTCGACATGAACAGCTTCACCGAACTGGCCGTGCCCCGGGACCTGTCGAAAGTCTTCGAGAGCCAGGAGCTGATCAAGTGGCGCTCATTCCGTGAAAGCGAGGACTCGCGCTACGTCTCCCTGGTGCTACCGCACTTCCTGCTGCGCCTGCCTTACGGCCCGGACACGTCGCCGGTAGAAGGCATCCATTACGTCGAAGACACCAACGGCACCGACCACAGCAAATACCTGTGGGGCAACGCCGCGTGGGCGCTGTCGCAACGCATCACCGAGGCCTTTGCCAAATACGGATGGTGCGCGGCGATCCGTGGCGCTGAAGGCGGTGGCGCGGTCGAAGGCCTGCCGGCGCACACTTTTCGTACCAGTTCCGGCGACCTGTCGCTCAAATGCCCGACCGAAGTGGCGATCACCGACCGTCGAGAGAAGGAACTCAACGACCTCGGTTTCATCGCCCTGTGCCACAAGAAGAACAGCGACATCGCGGTGTTCTTCGGCGGCCAGACCACCAACAAGTCCAAGGTCTACAACACCAACGAGGCCAACGCCAACGCACGGATCTCGGCGATGCTGCCGTACGTGCTCGCGGCCTCGCGTTTCGCCCATTACCTGAAGGTGATCATGCGCGACAAGGTCGGCAGCTTCATGACCCGCGACAACGTGCAGACCTACCTCAACAACTGGATCGCCGACTACGTGCTGATCAACGACAACGCGCCGCAGGAAATCAAGGCGCAATACCCGTTGCGTGAAGCGCGGGTGGACGTCACCGAAGTCGCCGGCAAACCCGGTGCCTACCGCGCGACGGTATTCCTGCGGCCGCACTTCCAGCTGGAAGAGCTGACCGCGTCGATCCGCCTGGTCGCCACCCTGCCGCCTCCGGTAGCAGCCTGACCTGCCTGTGCCCGCAGGATTTCCCTGCGGGCGCTCCCCCGTTTGTCTAGCGCGACAACCTTCAGGAGTTTCAAGCGATGGATGCAATCATTCTCGACCTCGGCGGCGACATCAAAGGCGACAGCCTGCTCGAGGGCTACAAGGACAAAATCGAAGTCATGTCCTACAGCCACAACGTGGCGATGCAGGTGACCAACGACGTCAGCAACTCGGAACGTACCTCCGGCCGGCCGCACATCGGTGAATTTACCCTGACCAAATTCATCGACAGCTCGACCCCTTCGCTTAACGAGTACTGCTGTGCCGGCAAGCCGATCCCGGAAGCCAAGATCACCATCGGTCGCAACGCCGCCGAAGGCAGCGGGCAGATCATGCCGTTCATCATCTACACCCTGACCAACGTGGTGATCTCCAACGTCAGCGTCAGCGGCGGCACCGGGGGCAAACCGGTGGAAACCCTGTCCTTGAACTTCACCAAGATCAAATGGGAACTCACCGCGCAAAAAGACGACGGCACCAAGGAAGGCACCGCCGGCACGGTCTGGGACCTGGCGGCCAACAAGGCCAGCAAGTAACCGGACGCCCTCGCCATGGCAGGCACCGGCATACGTGCACCGCTGTTCGAACGCCTCGCCTGGAGCGAGGCCGACGAGCCGCCGGTGTTCAATCGGCAGGATCTGCTCGACTCGGTGCACGCCGAGCTCGGGCGCCTGTTCAACACCCGCCGAGGCCCGCGCGCACTGACGACACCTCCGAGCGTGATCGACTACGGCATCGCCGACTGGAGCGCCCTGCAACAACAGCGCAGCGATGACCGCCGTCGCCTGGCGCGGGACATTCGCGAGGCCATCACCCATTTTGAACCGCGCCTGCTGCTCGGCGAGGTTCAGGTCAATCCCCTCCCCGAGCACCCGCAGCGATTGAGCATCCGCCTGCTCGGCGAGTTGCGCAGCGGCTTTCAGCACTGGCCGGTGGCCTTTGTCATCGAGCCCGGCAACGAAGGGCTGGAGGTGCGCCATGAGCGACTCGATTGACCCGCAACTGCTCGACTACTACCAGCGTGAACTGACCTGGTTGCGCCATGCAGGCAGCCAGTTTGCCGAGCGTTATCCGAAAGTCGCGCGGCGATTGGAGCTGTCTCCCGGTGAGTGCCCCGACCCGCACGTCGAGCGTTTGCTCGAAGGTTTCGCCCTGCTCGCGGCGCGTCTGCAACGGCGTCTGGACGACGACTACGCCGAGTTCAGCGATGCCTTGCTGGAACAACTCTATCCCTTGGCCGTGCGCCCGCTGCCGTCCTGCGCCATCGTGCAGTTCGAGCCGGACCCGAGCAAAGGCAAACTCGACGGCGGCTATCCCCTGCCCCGTGACACGCCACTATTCGTCACCACCAGCAAGGGTGAAAGCATTCACTTTCGCACCAGTGCCGCCGTGCGGCTGTGGCCCAACGAAGTGACCGAAGCGCTGTTGCTCGGCAGTGACGAAGCCCAGGCGCTGACCGGTGTGGCGCAGTCCCGTTCGGCCTTGCGCCTGAGCCTGCGGTGCCTGGGCGAAAGCCAATGGTCCGAGCTGGAGATCGACAGTTTACGCATTCACCTGGCCGCCTCACCGGTGATCAACGCCGGGCTCTATGACCTGCTCGGCGCACACGCCGTGCAGGTGCTCGCAGGCTCACCGGGGAGTATTCCGGCGAAATTGAAGGGACTGCCGCAGATCGTCGGTTTTTCCGACGACGAAGTGCTGCTGCCGGACGAGGACGGCGTGCACCCGGGCATGCGCCTGCTGGCGGAGTACTTTGCCTTCCCGGAGAAATTCCATTTCTTCGACCTGCCGCTCTCCGGCGTATCCAGCGACAGCCAGACGCTTTACCTGTACATCGTTTTCGACCGTGCGCCGGCGGGTCGATTGCACTTGCAGGCCAGCGACATCGCCCTCGGCTGTGCCCCGGTGATCAATCTGTTCCCGCGCACCTCCGAGCCGCTGCGCCCCGACGGTACCCGCAGCGAATACCGACTGGTCGCCGACAGCCACCGGGAAAACAGCGTCGAGATCCACAGCATCCGCGCGATGCGCTCCAGCTCCAGCACCGGCGTGCAGCGCCTGCCCGCCTATTACGGCAGCCAGCACAGCGGCGGCGATCAACAGCGTTACTGGCATGCGCGGCGAATCAGTGGCCAGTCGCCGAACCGGCTCGGCAGTGATCTTCTGGTCAGTGTCGTCGATACCCGTTTTGAACCGCAAACCGATCTTCCCGACTACAGCCTTACGGCCGAACTGCTGTGCACCAACCGCCACCTCGCCCAGAGTCTGCCGGCTGGCACGCCGCTGGGATTCGAGCGGCCGGGCCCGGTGGCATGGGCACGCCTGCGCAATCCGCCGAGCCCGCAGAGCCTGCCGCGACTGGACGGCGATTCGCGCTGGCGGCTGGTGTCGCAACTGACCCTCAATCATTTGTCGCTGGTCGAAGGACCGCAGGCGCTGGATGCGCTGAAGGAGATTCTGCATCTGCATAACCTGCGTGATGAAGCCAGCGCCCTGCGCCAGATCGATGGCTTGCTGAGCCTCGCTTGCGAACGGGTGATCGGCCACGTTGGCGCCGATGCCTGGCGCGGTTGGCGCAACGGGCTTGAAGTGCAGTTGCAGCTCGATCCGCAGCATTTCGTCGGCAGCAGCGCGGTGCTGTTCTCGGCGGTGCTCGCGCAGTTCTTTTCGGTGTACGCCACGGCCAATCGCTTTGTGCGCACGGTGCTTATGCAGGCTGACAAGGAGGTCAAGGCATGGCAACCCCAAGCCGGCATGCCCCTGTCGCTCTGACCCTGGGCCAGCGTCTGCGCCGCGATCCGCAGGCGTTCGAATGGTTGCAGGCGTTGCTGCTGCTGGAGCGCGAACAGCCGCAGGCCGACTCCCTCGGTTCAGGCACGTCGCCGCAGGCCGAAGCGCTGAAATTGCGCGGGCCGTTGACGCCCGTGTTCGCCGCCAGCCAGATCGAAAGCCTGGAAGAAAAGCCCGGTGAACCGCTGACGCTCAACTCGCCGATGTTCGGCCTCGGCGGCCCCGACGGTCCCCTGCCCTACGCCTATCAGGAATGGCTGCAACAACGGGCCCGGGCCAAGGATCACGCACCCGCCGAATTCCTCGACCTGTTCCAGCATCGGCTGCTCAGCCTGCTGTACAAGGTGATGCGCAAACACCGGATCGCCCTCGGGTTTACCACGCCCGGTGCTTCGCCGGCGCAGGCGCAATTGCGGGCCCTGACCGGGTTGTTGCCCAAGTCCCTGCAGGAGCGCCAGGCGATTCCCGACTGCGCCGTTCTTGCCTGCACCGCGTTGTACGCCGATGGCCGCCGGTCGTTGGCGGGGTTCGCAGCCATTGTCCGCGAGCAATTTGCCGTGCCGGTGGAGCTGAGCGCCTATGAAGGTGCATGGCGTGAGATTCCGGACGCCAGTCGCAGCGTCATGAAGGCCGGCGGGCGCAATCTGCAACTGGGTCGCAGCGCCGTGGCCGGCACCCGGGTCTGGGATGAGCATGCCGGGATTCGTTTGACGCTCGGGCCATTGTCCTCGGCGCAAGCAGGAAGCTTTCTGCCGGACGGCGAAACGCACCCGGCACTGGCGAGCCTGGCAGCATTGTATTTCGGCCCGGATCTGGACGTGAAACTGGTGATGCTGGTACGCGGCGCCGGGCCGCTGAAACTCGGCCGCCAGGCCCCTGCGTTGTTGAGCTGGAACGGTGGTTTGCAGCGTCAGGCCAGCCTTGCAGTGCAACGGATCGAAACCCGTCTTCGTCAGCTGGAGATCACCTGAAATGGAACTGGCCAGCCTGATCGGACGCCTCAACCCGGACAACCGCCGCGCCCTCGAACGCGCCGCCCAGCGCTGTTTACAGCACGGGCATCACTTTGTCGAAATCGAGCATCTGTTGCTGGAATTGCTCGACATCGACGGTGGCGACTTTGCTTTTCTGCTGCCGCGTTTCGGGCTGGAACGGGATGCACTGACAACTGAAATCAACAAGGCGCTGGACCTGTTCAAGGCCGGCAGCACACGCACCCCGGCGTTGTCCTCGCACACGCTGGGATTGCTGGAGGATGCAGTGGTGCAGGCCAGTGTGCTGGGGATCGACAGCATTCGTTCCGGGTTGTTGTTGCTGGCACTGATCGATCGTGACGAGCGCCGCAGTCTGCTGCTCAACAGTGCTTCATCACTGTTGCGGATTCCCAAGGAAGCCTTGCGCGCGAACCTGCTGGAGTGGACGGAGAACTCCCGCGAGCACGCAGGCCCGCGCTCTGTGTCTTCTGGAAATCCGGCGCCACGTCAGGATTCGGTACTGGACCAATACACCCAGGACCTGACCGCTGACGCCCACGCCGGGCGCATCGACCCGATCGTAGGTCGCGACGGCGAGATTCGTCAGTGCATCGACATTCTTCTGAGGCGCCGGCAGAACAACCCGATTCTGGTCGGCGCGCCGGGCGTGGGCAAAACCGCCGTGGCCGAAGGCCTGGCACTGCGCATCGCCGCCGGGGACGTGCCGCCGTCGTTGCAGGAAGTCAGCCTGCGGGTGCTCGACCTGGGCCTGTTGCAGGCCGGTGCCGGGGTCAAAGGTGAATTCGAACAACGGCTCAAAGGCGTGATCGACGCGGTTCGCAGCGCCGACAAGCCGATCATCCTGTTCATCGACGAAGCCCACACCCTGATCGGTGCCGGCGGTGCAGAGGGCGGCAGCGATGCGGCCAACCTGCTGAAACCTGCGTTGGCCCGTGGTGAGTTACGTA
Source organism: Pseudomonas sp. 91RF (assembly GCF_003576265.1). NCBI lineage: Bacteria > Pseudomonadati > Pseudomonadota > Gammaproteobacteria > Pseudomonadales > Pseudomonadaceae > Pseudomonas > Pseudomonas sp. 91RF. The sequence continues at coordinate 16,136 of NZ_QWFC01000020.1, read as the reverse complement.
CGTTGGCCGCCACGACCTGGATGGAATACAAGAAATACTTCGAGAAGGATCCGGCCCTCGCCCGCCGCTTTCAACTCGTGCAGGTGGAAGAGCCGGACGAAACCACTGCGGTGGAAATGCTCCGTGGCGTAGCTGCCAAACTCGAACAGCATCACGGCGTGCAAGTGCTGGATGCGGCGATCCACGAAGCGGTGAAACTCTCGCACCGCTACATCTCCGGACGCCAGCTACCGGACAAAGCCATCAGCGTCCTCGACACCGCGTGCGCCCGGGTCGCCCTTGGTCAGCATGACGTGCCGCCACCGCTGGAAAGCCTGCGTCACCGGCAGAACAGCCTCAAGGATGAAGTCGAGCGCCTGCGCCGGGAGCAGGCCACGGGGCTGGATCATCGTGAGCGCATCACGCTGCTGGAAAATGAATCGAAAACCAATGTGCAGGCCATCCGCGAACTGGAAACTCGTTGGAGTGAAGAGCGTGTCGCCGTGCGTGAACTACTCGAAACACGCCGCGAATTGCTGGCGTTGAGCGAAAGCGCCGACAGCGACAAACCCGACGAGGCCACCGACAGCCGCATCGATCATCTGGCCGCCGAACTGCTGCGCCTGGAGGCGGGACTGGATGCGATCCGCCAGGACGATCCGCTGGTGCCGGAACAGGTCGACAGCAAAACCGTCGCTGCCGTGATCGCCGGCTGGACCGGCATCCCCGTCGGCAAGATGCTTGCCGACGAAGCTCATGCCGTGCGCACCCTCGGCACCCGCATGGGCCAGCGCGTCATGGGCCAGAGCACTGCGCTCAACACCATCGCCCAGCGTTTGCAGGCTTATCGGGCGGGGCTCACCGATCCACAAAAACCGGTCGGCGTGTTCCTGTTGGTCGGCCCCACGGGCGTTGGCAAAACCGAAACCGCGTATGCGCTGGCCGATGCCTTGTACGGCGGCGAACGCAACCTGATCAGCATCAATTTATCCGAGTACCAGGAAGCCCATACCGTCAGCCAGCTCAAGGGCGCCCCGCCGGGCTATGTCGGTTATGGCAGTGGCGGCGTGTTGACCGAAGCCGTGAGGCGCAAACCGTATTCGGTTGTATTGCTGGACGAAATCGAGAAGGCGCATCCGGATGTGCTGGAAGCGTTTTACAACGTGTTCGACAAGGGCTTGATGGAAGACGGCACCGGGTTGGTGGTCGACTTCAAGAACACCGTGATGCTTGCCACCAGCAATGTCGGGGCCGAATTGCTACTCGATACCCCGATGTCGCAAATCGGTAGCGAAGCCTTCAACGAAGCGCTGCACAAAGTCCTCCTGCAAGCCTTCCGCCCGGCGTTTCTGGCGCGCATGACGGTGGTTGCGTATCGACCGCTGGATGAGGCGACGCTGGAAGGGATTGTGTTGGCGAAGCTGGAGAAATTGCGTGGGCGCTACAAGGCTGCGACCGGCAAGCAGTTCGAATTTGATTCGGGAATTGTGAAAGCGGTACTCGCCAAGTGCAGCGCGGCGGGTGCGCGGGATGTCGAGAATGTGTTGATGACGCAGGTGACGGGGAAGTTGGCGGAGTGGGTGTTGGAATAAAGCGTACCCAAGGCTCATACGGAAACAAAACGACGGGACGAAAACATGGGGAATATACATTTCAACTTGAACAACTCTGCGCACCTTGGAGGATTGGCGCCGCCCCCCTTGGCCGCGGGAGGTTTTGGAAACGCGCTTTTGCCAGGTGGAATGTATGGCATGGCGGGGACGTACATCATTGTCAACTCCAACTCCAACAACCGCTACATCGGTATCGCCAACGATATAGGAACACGCTTCAACACCCGCCTGGCGACGATTACAGAGACCGGTTTTTTACCGGCCGAAATGGCCAGAATCGGCGTCACCTGGGGAACAACCACTTGCCAGAATACTGCTCCGGTCTTTGGCGTCGCTCCCGCTCCTGTGCTTGCAGTACCCGCCCCTCCGGCTGCATTCAATGCAGTGATCGATGGTGTCGCGGTAAACCTGGAGCGCTTGCTGATTCGCTTTGTCATCACTCAACTGGGTGCCGGCGGTACCGTTTCCAACAACGCCATGGCCGTAGCCCCGTATGCCAATCCGACTGCCAATCCCATTACCGTCCGCTTGACCTGGGGGGCCATGGGTGGCCTGTACCTGGCCGGGTTTCATCAGGCGATATGGAATGTGGGAATGATCAACGCATGGTGAAAAACGCCAGCGCCCGGGCCTGTAAGGAAAAACAAGGACATTCGATGGAGAATTGAACCATGTTGAAAGCCAGACTTGAGCAACTCGACAGGCATCTGCGTCCCACCTTTCCCAATGCACATGTCGGGACTGTGAACTTCGATGAAGACCTTGATATCAGTAATGAGCTGCTGGCACTCGTCGCCGGCAACACCCACGCCGCCTATTACTTGCCGTGGGATGAGAACACCGGTTTCTACGTTGACCTGCCAGCCCACCCTACCGGAAACAATCCGGTATTGTTTCTGACGGCCAACCTGACAGGCTGCTGTGTCGGCATACAGAACTTCGGCGGTTTTATCCGCGTTCGTCACTACAACCTCTATACCACGGGTAATCACAACCCTGTGTTTTCACAAGATGATCTCTTCAGATACGGCACCAACGTTTCCTGGCTGCTGCCTGCCAACAAATACAACGTTCCTGCGATCAATCGTGCAGAGCCCTATACACACGCTGGCCCATGGGGCGAGGCGGTGCTGTGGGGTGAATATGTAGCACGCTACTGGCCATACACTTCGAAATGGCACTTCTATTATCAAAATGGAAACTCCGACACCGTCATTCATGAGTTGAACTATCAGTAGAGGCGTTCGCATGCCCCGTTCCACCGACAGCAACTCGACCCTTTCCCTGACGGCCGACTCGCTGTCGGCGCTTTACCCTGACTCGCTGTCCGGCGACGAAGCACTCAACCAGTTGAGTTCGCAGATCCTCAACGGCCTCAACGACGGCACTTCCCTCAGCCTGACTGGCGCCGTTGCCACCCACGTCACCACCACCCTGCACAACGACGCGCAGTTGCGCCCGTTCGACGCCCTCGTCGCCGAAATCCGCCAACTTCCTGCCGACGCCACCGCCGAGCGCTATCAGCTTTTATTAAGACCATGGCTCTGGTGGCTGACCCTCGCCAGCAACAACCGCGTCTTCCAGAACCTCGCCACTTCGGACATCGTGACCACGATTTTCAAGGCCCACGGCTTCACCGATTTCAAACTCTCGCTGACCGGCAGCTACACCTCGCGCGAGTACTGCGTGCAGTACGGCGAAACCGACTTCGCCTTCGTCTCCCGTCTGCTGGAAGAGGAAGGCATCTTCTGGTTTTTCACCCACGACGAGGGCAAGCACACGCTGGTGCTGGGCGACAGTAATGACGCCTTCGTGCAGATCCCCAACGGCCCGAAGGTCAAGTATCTGGCTCAGCAAATGGGCGAGCGCGAGTTGCATGGCATCCGCTCGGGTCAAGTGTGCCTGCAAGCTGTGGCCGGGGTGTACAAGGCAACGGATTACGAGTTCACCACGCCGACCACGTCACTCTTCGGCCAGGCCGAGGCGGTTGCCGGGCCGCGTTCCTTCTATGAGCATCCCGGCGGTTACAACGCCAAAGCGCGGGGTGACGCATTGACCAAACAACGGGTCGACGGGCTGCGCAGTGAAGAGAAACGTTTTGTTGGCGAGAGCGACTGCCGCTGGTTGATCCCCGGCCATTGGTTCACTCTCGACGGCCACGAAGACGCGAGTCTGAACATCGATTGGGTCGTCACGCGAGTCACCCACGACGCCAGCCACGAAAGCTACCGCAACCGCTTCGAAGCCATCCCCAAGGCCACACCATTTCGTCCGCAACGCACAACGCCCAAGCCGCGCATGCATCCACAGACCGCGATCGTCGTAGGCAAGTCCGGCGAAGAAATCTGGACCGACGAGTACGGCCGGATCAAGTTGCAGTTCCCCTGGGATCGCGACGGCAAGAACGATGAAACCAGTTCCTGCTGGGTGCGTGTGGTGTTGCCGTGGAGTGGCAAGGGCTTCGGCATGCAGTTCGTGCCACGCATCGGCCAGGAAGTCATCGTGACCTTTATCGACGGCGACCCGGACCGGCCACTGGTCACCGGTTGCGTGTACAACGGCGACAACGCCCTGCCCTACGCCTTGCCGGCGAACCAGACCCAATCGGGGATCAAGACCCAATCGTCCAAGGGTGGCGGCGGTTTCAACGAGCTGCGTTTCGAGGACAAGAAGGATGCCGAAGAGGTGTTCCTGCAAGCGCAGAAAGACCTGAAGATCAACGTGCTCAACGACACCACCGCCACCGTCGGCCACGACGAAACGCTGACGGTGCAGAACGCACGCACCCGCACGGTCAAGGACGGCGACGAAACCGTCACGCTGGAAAAAGGCAAACGCAGTGTGACCATCCAGACCGGCAGCGACAGCCTCGATGTGAAGGACAGTCGCACCGTCAAGGTCGGCGCCGACCAGAACCACAGCACCGGCGGCAATTACACCGACAAGGTCACCGGCGACTACAGCCTGACGGTGGACGGCAACCTGACAATCAAGGTCAGCGGCACCCTCACGCTGCAAAGCGGCGGCAGTTTCACGATCAAGAGCGGCGCGGATCTGGCGACCTCGGCCAGCACCTCGATCACCCAGAAGGCCGGCACCGCCATGACCAACCAGGCCGGCACTTCGCTGGACAATAAGGCCGGAACCACGCTGACCAACGACGCCGGCATCAGCCTGACCAACAAGGGCGCGGCCTCGCAGACCGTGGACGGTGGCGGCATGCTGACCATCAAGGGCGGACTGGTACAGGTCAACTGACAAGGAGTCGCCATGGCGATCACACCGCTCGATTTGCAGCAGGATGACAAACACCTCAAGGGACGATTGCAGGACGGCCAGCTCGATGGTCCGTTGAATATCAAGGATGACGGTCGCCAGCAGGCAGACATGAATTACAGCCAGGGCCAATTGCAGGGCACGTCCCTGCTCTACCACCCCAACGGCAAGGTCTCGGCGCAGATGCCGTTCGTGCGCGACAAGCTGCAGGGCGTCGCCAGTTTTTATGCGCCCGAGGGCTGGTTGCAGCGCAAGGCCACTTATCGGCGTGGGTTATTGCATGGTGAGGCATTCAATTACTTTCCCGACGGGCAAGTCGCGGAAGCCGAGTTCTATCGTGATGGCGTGCGCGAGGGGCGCTATCAGCGCTTTCATCCCAACGGCAAACCGGCGGTGGATGCGCGTTATCTGAATGGACAACTGATGGAGCCGGAACAGGGATTTGCCGAGGACGGGCGACCGCTGGATGCCGATGGCAAGCCGATTTCCCGGGTGCGCTGGTGGTTTCGCAAGTGGACGGATCCGGCGCAGGCCTGACTCAGGGAATCAACATCTGCATCTGCCCCGGCATCACGATCTTGATCACCCCTGCCCAGTTGCACATCAACGTGCTGTTCGCATCGATCGCCGGCATCCCGCCCAGCAGCAGAGTCGGCGCTCCGCCGGGGACCCACGGCGTGGCGGTGGCGGGAATGCACGGCATCGGCGTCAATACGCCCAGCGCAGCAGCAGTGGCAGCGGCGACCATCGGATTGGCCATGCTCATGCACATGCCGAACGTGGTGACGTTGACCAGCGGAATGTGATCCATGATGTTCGCCGCCGGCATCCCGCCGGTCAGCGTGCGATTGACCGGCAGCACGTTGAGCACCGCCGGCGCGGCACCGAAACTGCATTGCAGGGTGGCGCTGGCACAGACTTGCGGGCAGCCCATTTCAAAGCTCCTTTCCGAACAAGGCATTCGTGCTGAACCTTAGTCGCCAGCGGCCCGCCGCGCACATTCCCAAAGGTGATTATCGTCCAACACGCTAACCTATAAGACCGAACCGCGCTTGTGACGACCCGAGCGCGCCATTAGATTAGCCAATGATGTCTGGCCTCCAAAATAAGCAGAAGGGATAAGCATGGCGCTTACTGACCAGTCCACCCGTATCCGCTCTGGCGAAGAACTCGATGCCAGCCTGATCGATCCGTACCTCAAGGCGCACATTCCGGGCCTGAGCGGCACGCCGCAGATCAGCCAGTTTCCCGGCGGCGCGTCGAACCTGACCTACCTGCTGGAATACCCGGACCAGGAATTCGTCCTGCGCCGTCCGCCGTTCGGCCACAAGGCCAAGTCCGCCCACGACATGGGCCGCGAATTCCGCATCCTCAACCAGTTGCGCGACGGCTTCCCGTATTGCCCGAAAGCCTACGTGCACTGCACCGACGATTCGGTGATCGGCGCCGAGTTCTATGTGATGGAACGGGTCAAGGGGATCATCCTGCGCTCGGACCTGCCGCCGGAACTGGGCCTGGACGCAGCGAAAACCGAAGCCCTGTGCAAGAGCTTCATCGACCGTTTCGTCGAACTGCACCGGGTCGATTACAACGCCTGCGGCCTGGGCGATCTCGGCAAGCCTGAAGGCTACGTCGCCCGCCAGATCAAAGGCTGGAGCGAACGCTACGAAAAAGCCCTGACCCCGGACGCACCGCACTGGGAACAGGTCAAAGCCTGGCTCAACGACAAGATGCCGGCCGATCACCCGACCTCCAGCATCGTGCACAACGACTACCGCTTCGACAACGTCATCCTCGACCCGAACAACCCGATGCAGATCATCGGCGTGCTCGACTGGGAACTGACCACCCTCGGCGATCCATTGATGGACCTGGGCAACACCCTCGCCTACTGGATCCAGGCCGACGATCCGGCACCGGTGCAACTGATGCGCCGCCAGCCAAGCCACGCCCCGGGCATGCTGACCCGCCGCGAATTCGTCGACTACTACGCCGAACGTTCGGGCATCCAGATCGACAACTTCGACTTCTACTACACCTACGGCCTGTTCCGCCTGGCCGGCATCGTGCAGCAGATCTACTACCGCTTCTTCCATGGCCAGACCCAGGACAAACGCTTCGCGCAGTTCATTCACATGAACAAACTGCTGGAGCACATGAGCCTGCAGGTCATTGCCAAATCCAGCCTCTGATGACGGCGTTATAACAAGGCTCACTACAAGGGAATCCCATGTCCAAGACTCAGTTGTTCGACCTCGACGGCAAGATCGCTTTCGTCTCCGGCGCCAGCCGTGGCATCGGTGAAGCCATCGCCAAACTGCTGGCCCAGCAAGGTGCCCATGTCATCGTTTCGAGCCGCAAACTCGAAGGCTGCCAGCACGTGGCCGACGCCATCATCGCCGCCGGCGGCAAGGCCACAGCGGTCGCCTGCCACATCGGCGAAATGGAACAGATCAGCCAGGTCTTCGCCGGGATCAAGGAACAGTTCGGCCGCCTGGACATCCTGGTCAACAACGCCGCGACCAACCCGCAGTTCTGCAACGTGCTGGACACCGACCTCGGCGCCTTCCAGAAAACCGTCGACGTGAACATCCGTGGCTACTTCTTCATGTCGGTGGAAGCCGGCAAGCTGATGCGCGAAAACGGTGGCGGCAGCATCATCAACGTGGCGTCGATCAACGGCATTTCGCCAGGGATCTTCCAGGGCATCTACTCGGTGACCAAGGCTGCGGTGATCAACATGACCAAAGTCTTCGCCAAGGAATGCGCGCAGTTCGGCATCCGCTGCAACGCCCTGCTGCCGGGCCTGACCGACACCAAATTCGCCTCGGCGCTGGTGAAGAACGACGCGATCCTGAAACAGGCGCTGACGCAGATCCCGCTCAAGCGCGTGGCCGACCCGAGCGAAATGGCCGGCGCCGTGCTGTACCTGGCGAGCGATGCCTCAAGCTACACCACCGGCGTGTCGCTGAACGTGGACGGCGGTTTCCTGTCCTGATCCGCTCCTGACGCAAACAAAAAGGCAGCCCAAGGGCTGCCTTTTTCATGCCTCCAGAACCTTTGGCAACTGCCAGCCGAAATGCACCGACAACAAGCGCAACAACAGACACGCCGCCCCCGCCAGCAACGCAGCCGCCACCGGCGAAACGCCCAGCCTGCGCCCGACGATCAACACCGCCGCGCCGACAAACGCCGAACTGGCATACAGATCCGCCTGCAACACCACCGGCACCCGCGCCAGCACAATGTCCCGCAGCACCCCGCCACCGACGCCGGTAATCGTGCCCATCAACATGGACACAAACGGCGAGATTCCGAAGTTCAAAGCCTTCTGCGCCCCGGCCACGGCAAACAGCGCCAACCCCGCCGCGTCCAGCACGATCAAGGTCGAACCGGACCAGCCCAGCACCTGCTCATGAAAAACAAACGCCACCCCGCCCATGGCAAACGCCAGCGCCGGATAGCGCCAGTCGGCCACAGCCTTGGGTGGCGTAGCGCCGATCAACAGGTCACGGGTCACCCCGCCGCCGAGCGCAACGATGAAGGCAATCACCATCACACCCAGCAGATCGAGTTGAGCGTGCATCGCCGCAATGGCGCCTTCAACGGCAAACACGGCGGTGCCGACCAGATCGGCCACCAGCACAATCCACTCGACCCGCGCCTTCGACGGCGCGTGCGTTATTGAGTGACGCAACGCGTCTTGGTGATGTGTCGGGTTACCTGCCCGTCGGCATACATGTCACCGGCGACCTCGGTATTTTCCATCACCTGACAGGTGCGTTCAGGGGGTGGAGGCGGCGCTGCCGGCGGAGGGGGTGGAGGACTGGCACAGCCACTGAGCAGCACCAGACCGAAAGCCGACAACAACGAAAAACACACGCGTTTCCCAGGATTGTTCATAGGATGACCCGCGATAAATGGAAGAAAAACTCCCGTCGCCGAGCGTACAAATACCCGGTTATGGAAACCGAACCACTCATTCCTTATAGACCAGTGGGGGGTGAGTGCCAGTGGAATGGGGAGAACAGGTGATATTTGCTGTCGATTTTCGGGATGAGCAAATATCGATTGAATGCGTCGACTGATAGGCCGCCATCGCTGGCAAGCCAGCTCCCACATGGTTCACGTACAGCCGAAAGTAATTGGCCGGCTGTCAGGCCGCCATCGCGAGCAGGCTCGCTCCCACAGAAGAGCAAGCGGCGAAGCCGCCCCTCTCAACACGATGAGCGTTAGCTCGAGTACCGCTTTTGATCGCAGCGCCCGTCGGCAGGCTGAGTGGAGGGATTGATCCGGGGGTGGGAGCGCAGCGACCGTTTGGCGAAGCCAAACACATCGAGAGGAGGTGCAGCGAAGCAAACCGTAGGCGATGCCCCCGGATCAATCCCGGAGCGAAGGAACCCGAGCCACAGCGAGGGCCGAACGTCAGGGTAAAGACTTTTTGGTTACTTTTGAGGCGTTTGTCAAAAGTGACCCGCTGTAAAAGCGGAACCGCCAGCCGCAACACCCGAAGCAACGGATATTCACCCAAAAAAACCCTTGAACCTGGTCGGCCCAGAGGCCGCCAAGTTCAACCGGGCGACCGCAAAGAATTACTCTCAAGCTCATACCGCAATTCATCAATCAAGGCATCCACCGCTTCCGGCGTACGCAAGGCACCAAGACTCAACCCACTGATCACCAGATCCACCCGCCCCGAAACCGGCTCATACAACTTCACAGTAAGCGAATGATCCCCATCCACCACACACTCACAAGCCAACGGCGAAAAACTGCGCTCAAGCTGCGCCCGCAACTGCGCCAGATAAATCATCGCGCAAGCTCCACACAACGAGACTCGACAACAAACAACACATTCATAAGGGGCTGATCCATTAGCAGGTTCAAAAGGGACGCGATCACGGGAAAAAACCGCACCGCACCTCACCAGACTAAGAACACCCCGCCCGATCAAACACCCGAATTTGCACCCCATGAACTAGTGCATTTGCACCTTACCGCTGCCCCCGGCTGCTGCTCGAAAACAACCCGCGCTCACGAGCCCAGACAATCGCCTCGCTGCGACTGTGCACATCGAGCTTCGAATACACCGTCGCCACATGATTGCGCACGGTATTCGGCGCCAGTTTCAATCGTGCCGCAATCTCCTTGTCCGCCAACCCTTCACAGATCAATCCCAGCACATCGCGTTCGCGAGCCGTGAGATCGGTGAACGAAACGCTGGGCAATTGCGGCGAGTTGACCTTCTTCACATTGGCCAGTTTTTCGATCAGCGTACGGCTGAACCACGACGCATCCTTCATCACCTCTTCAATCGCCGCCACCAGCTCAAGCTCGGTGCGCTTGCGTTCGGTGATGTCCATCAGCACCAGCAGGTAGCAAACGCTATCCTGGATGTTCACGGTATCGGCGGACACCGCGCACTCCAGCAGCTCGGCGTCTTTCTTGCGGATCCGCATATCGACACGGTCAACCCGGCCGGTCTTCTCCAGCGCCGCCAGCAACCGGGCGCGTTCCGCCGGTTCATCGATGAAGTCCAGTTGCGCGACGGTCTTGCCCAGCACGTCGTCGCTCTCGTAAGCCAGGGTATCGAGAAAGGCCTGATTGACGTCGATCAGCCGCTGCTCGTCGGCGCTGCAGATCAGGATCGGCACCGGCGTCAGGCGAAAGGCCTTGGCGAAGCGCTCTTCACTTTGGCGCAGGGCAACTTCAGCCTTGTGCCGCAGCTCCATGTCGACAAACGAAAACAACATGCAGTCCTCGTCATTGAGCACCAGCGGCTGGCCCGCGACGATCACCTGCTTGCTGCCGCCGTCCGGCAGACGCAACTCGGCCTGCATCTGCGGAATGGTCGCGACATCCCGCAGGCGCTGGATCGCCAGTTCCTTGCGTTCGGCCTGTTCGAGAATGTCCAGCTCATAAGTGGAAGCGCCGATCACTTGATCGCGGGTGTAGCCGGTCATCTCCAGGAATCCCGGATTGACCTTGATGTAACGCAGATCGCTGAGGCGGCAGATCACCGCCGGTGCCGGGTTGGCGTTGAAGGTCTTTTCGAAGCGCTGCTCGGCATTGGCCCAATCGGTGACGTCGCTCATGATCAGCACCAGCGATTCGGTCTCGCCGTCACGATCGGTCAGCACCATGCTGCGCACGCTGTGCACCCAGGTGCGTTCTTCATCGCTGTGCGGGGTGACTTCCACCAGCACATCGCTGAAGGTTTCCCCCGCCGCCACGCGACTGATCGGGTACTGCTCCGTTGTCAGCGTGTGGTTGTTGCGATAGCGCAGGTTGAAGCGCTCGGCATACTCCCCGGCATTGTTGCCCAACTCGCCGATGCGACTGACGCCATGCATCGCCAGCGCGGCTTCGTTGGCCCAGAGGATGGTCTGGTCGAGTTCCAGCAGAATCACTCCGTCGGACAGACCGGCGATGATCTGCTGCAACTGGCGGCGATTGGTTTCGGTGGTCAGGACGTCCCGGCTCATTGGCTCTCCACAAGTACGCGCATGTGAAGATTACGACCGCAGGCCGTTGTGATCGTGCCGGGCAATTTTGCCCCTGATTACCGCGAAGAGTGATCGACCAGTTCCCGCAGCGTATCGAGAAACAGCTTGAGCACCGGCGAGGCATCGTCCGCCCGATAGGTCGCGTACAGCGGCACCTGCGGCAGCGCCGGGGTCAGGCGCCGGAACACCAGCCCGGCGGGAGCCAGTTGCTCGATGGAGGCCGGCAGCAAAGCCACGCCAAACCCGGCGCGAACCAGACTGAGCAAGGTCTGCACCTCGATCACCTGCTGGCGGATCTGCGGGGTGAACCCGGCCTGAATGCAGCACTGATAGAGAAAATTGGCGAACCGCGATTGCTTCAATTCCAGCGCCACAAACGGTTCCTGCGCCAGGTCGGCGGGCGCCAGCACCTCGCGCCGAGCCAGCGGGTGATCCTGCGGCATCACCACATGGATTGGCTCATGGATCAGCAGTTCATTGCGTAATTGCGGGTCGTCATAACCGACGCGGAACACGCAGGCGTCGATGCGTTTCTCCTTCAACGCCTTGACCTGGGCCGCCGGGGTCATTTCATGCAGGCGCCAGGTCACCTGCGGGTAACGCTCGCGAAACAGGTGCAGCGCCTTGGGCAGCACGCCGACCATCACCGAACTGATCATGCCGATTTCCAGCTCGCCGAGCTGCCCGCGCCCGGTCTGCCGGGTCAGGTCCAGCGCCCGTTCGAGTTGTTCGAACACCAGCGGCGCCTGCTCCTTGAGCATCTGCCCCGCCGCCGTCAGCTCGACACGGTGATGACTGCGCTCGAACAGCGGCGTGCCGAGTTCTTCCTCCAGCAAGCGAATCTGCTGGCTCAGCGGCGGCTGGCAGATGTGCAGCCGTTCGGCGGCGCGGCCGAAGTGCAGTTCATCGGCCAGGGCCATGAAGTACCGCAGCAATCGCAGATCCATGGCGGCTTACCCCAGGTTCAGTGGCGTGGAACGCTGACGCACCCCGGTCAGGCTGAACAACGCATTGGCGATCGCCGGAACCACCGACGGACTGCCCAGCTCTCCGACGCCGCCCGGTTTGTCCGGCTGGCCATCGAGCACGAGGATGTCCACCGGCGGCATGTCGGACATGCGCGTGACGCGATAGTCGTGGAAATTGCTCTGCACCACCCTGCCCTGCTGAATGTCGAGACGGTCGAACAGCGCATGGCCGAGGCCCCACAGCAGCCCGCCGTAAATCTGCTCTTCGACCCCGCCGGGCGACACCGCCAGACCGCAATCGACCACGCAAGTCAGCTTCTCGACCCGGGCCTTGCCGTCGACTTTCGCAACCCGCGCCACCACGGCGATGAAACTGGTGTAGCCCTGATTGGTGGCGATCCCCAGCGCCGTGTCCGGCGGCAGTTTCTGGCCCCAACCAGCGCGTTCGGCTGCCTGTTTCAGCACCGCGACATGCCGTGGCCGCTCCCGCATGTTGGCCAGGCGGAACGCCAGCGGGTCTTCAGCGGCCGCATGGGCCAGTTCATCCATGAAGCTTTCCACGGCGAACACGTTGGGAATAAAGCTCACCGAGCGATACCAGCCGCTGGGCACGTGGCTTTCGTGCTTGACCCAGTTCAGCTCCAGGTGCGGCGGACGATAGGCGAAGTCCCACGCGGTGATCGCTTCAGTGGTGCTGTAATCCATGTGATCCGGACGCTCGAAATAGCCCGGCTCCCACTGCTCCGGGGAGGCCGGCGACACTGCATGCAGTTGCAGCGCGGTGAGTTTGCCCTGGGCATCCAGCGCGCCTTTTACTCGATGAAGAGTCGCCGGGTGATTGAACAGCGCGTGCATTTCGTCTTCGCGGCTGTTGAGCAGTTTCACCGGCACACCGCTCTGCTGCGCCAGATACGCGACTTCGAACAGCCAGTATTTGGCTTCCCGCGCACCGAAGCTGCCGCCGGACACCAGCTCATGGATCGTGACTCTGTCCTTGGCGATGCCGCACACGGTCTGCGCCGCTTCCAGCGCCGACGACGGCACCTGCACGCCGCCCCAATAGGTGATTGCCTTGTCCTTGACCTGCGCGGTGATGCAGATCGGTTCCAGCGGGTTTTGCACCTTGTAGGGCATGGTGTAATCGGCTTCGAGCAGCTTCGCCGCGCCCGGCCATTGTCCGGCGACATCGCCCTGGGCCATGGCTTTGACGGTTTGCGTTGCCGGATCGCTGATCGCTGCGATCTGTGCCTTGGGCAGCTCGGCACTGTCGAAGTTGGCCAGCGGCGAGTCGCTCCATTTGATCTCCAGCAACTTGCGTCCCTGCTGCGCGGCCCAGAAGGTTTCGGCGAGCACCGCGACGCCTTCGAGGTTACCGCCGAGCACGTCCGGCCGCCCCGGAACCGCGATCACCTTGCGCACACCCGGCACCTGCAACGCGGCAGCCGAATTCACCGCGACAACCTTGGCGCCCACCACCGGCGCACGTTGAATCACCGCCACCAACATCCCCGGCAACTGCACGTCGATGCTGTATTTGAAACGCCCGCACACCTTGGCCGCCGCATCGCGTTTGTGGCGCAACCTGCCGATGTATTTGAACTGCGACGGATCTTTCAGCGTGACGTTGGCCGGTGCCGGCAATTGCGCCGCCGCGCCGGCCAGTTCGCCATAGCCGAGGCTGCGTTTGCTCGAGGCATGCACGACCCGGCCTGCTTCGGTGGAACAGCTGCCGGGGGTGACTTTCCACTGCTGCGCCGCCGCACTGATCAGCAGTGCCCGTGCCGTGGCACCGGCCATGCGCAGGCGATCGTATTCCAGCGACACACTGGTGCTGCCGCCGGTGGAGAAGACTTTCCAGACCGGATGAATATAGGTTTCGAAGAACGGATCTTCCGGGGTGATGACCTGCACAGTCATCGGGTTCACATCCAGCTCCTCGGCCACGCACGCGGCCAGTGCGGTCTGGGTTCCGGTGCCGGAATCGTGCTTGTGCACCACCAGTTTCACCGTGCCGTCGGGCAGCACGCGCACCCAGGCGTTGGGTTCGAATTCGGTGGCCGAGGTTTTGGGCTCAGTCGCTGCACCGGTTGGCAGATACAGCGCAATCGCCAGACCGGACGCCACCGTCACCGTCTGCTTTAGAAATACCCGGCGCGACAGTTCGAAACCGGCATTTTCGACGAGGCTCATCACGCCTCCTTCGGCGCATTCGCCGCACGTTTGATCGCCTTGTTGATGCGCCCGTAAGTGCCGCAGCGACAGATATTCCCGGACATGGCGTTGCGGATCGAGTCGTCGTTGACCGGTGCGCCGGTGTTGAGCAGCGCGGCGGCGGACATGATCTGCCCGGATTGACAGTAGCCGCATTGCGGCACATCTTCGGCGACCCAGGCCAGTTGCAGCGGATGATTTTCGTTGGGCGACAGGCCCTCGATGGTGGTGATGCTGTGGCCCGCGACGGCGGCCAGCGGCAACTGGCAGGAACGTACCGCGACCCCGTTCAGGTGCACGGTGCAGGCACCGCACAGCCCCATGCCGCAGCCGAATTTGGTGCCGGTGAGTTTCAACTGATCACGCAACACCCATAACAAGGGCATGGAGGGGGACGCCTCATTCAGCTCGCGTCGTTCGCCGTTAACCGTGAATGCAATCATTGTCAGGCTCCAAAAGAGCGGCCCGTCTTTGTGCAGGCCTGGTCACCGATTATTGGAACCCCGGGCAACACGCGGCCAGCGACGATTTCTGCCAACCGGTGTAAGCAGGACTAACAACATGTACAAGCGATACCCGTCGGTGCAGTCCATGAGCGCGTTCATCCACGCGGCGCGCAGCGGCAGTTTTTCCAGCGCCGCGCGCAAGCTCGACCTGACCCACAGCGCAATCAGCCAGCAGATCCGCGCCCTGGAAGAATTCATCGGCCAGCCGCTGTTCGTGCGTGAGGGCGGCGGCAGCAACCTGACCGACGCCGGACAGTTGTTTGCCAGCGTGCTGTCGGACGGTCTGGCGCAGATTGACCGGGCGTTGTCCTCGGTGAAAAACCGCAGCGTGGCCCAGCGTCTGACCGTGGATGTCGACAGCGAACTGGCCCAGAGCTGGCTCAATCCGCGCCTGCCGCAGTTGCTCGACGGTTTGCCGGATTACGAAGTGACGATCCTGTCGATGCCGCGCAGTGATCGCAGCACCTTCGAACGGGTGGACCTGTCGCTGCGCTATGGCTACGGCGATTGGGACGATTGCGAGATGACGCAGATCTGCGGGGATCGGGTGTTGGCGGTGGCGTCCCCGGCTTTGCTGGAGCGGCATGGTTTACAGCTGCCGTTGAGCCCGGCGCAAATTCTTGAATTGCCGCTGCTGGGGTATACGCGCAGGTCGTGGATTCCGTGGCTGGATGCGGCCGGGATGACACCGACGGAACCGCCGGCGCGGGTGGTTTTCGATAATGCGGCGAATCTGATTGCGGCTGCGGAGGCTGGCGTTGGCGCCGGGCTGGTGCGCGGATTATTGGCCGCCGATGCGTTGCGCAGCGGGCGACTGGTGGCGTTGAACGAGGCGCGGATTGCGGCGCATTACAACCTGTATGCGGTGTGGCCCCATGGGCAGGCCGAACGGGTGGCGCCTGTTGTTGAAGTGATCAAGCAGTTGGCCATGCAAACACTTCACTGACGCCATCGCGAGCAGGCTCGCTCCCACAGGGGCCGCATTTCAACGGGAGAAATGCGATGAAATTGTGGGAGCGAGCCCGCTCGCGATGGCGTCAGTGAAGTGTTTGCATGGCCTGTCTCTTATACACATCT
>NZ_QWFC01000022.1:0-174874 GCF_003576265.1 Pseudomonas sp. 91RF | reverse complement strand
TGTACCTTTGCAACTTCTGTTTAGGCAGGCTTGAACGCGGTGCCAAGCGCGTATCAAGCCTGTAAAAGGTGTAAACGATGTCCCCGGTCTGATGTGTAAAGGATGTACCGGTCTCTACAGTGAGGGGGTAGATCTTGAACGCGACAGACTTTTCGATCTATGTGCATATCCGTTGCTGCGGTAACGGCCACTTAGGGTTTCGCCCTTACGGCGACTCACTTTTTTTACAAACGCCTAAAAAAAGTAAGCAAAAAAACGCTTGCTCCTACGTCCGGCCCACTCGCTAAAGCTCGGGGTTCCTTCGCTCCGGGATTCATCCGGGGGGCATCGCCTACGGTTTGCTTCGCTGCACCTCCTCTCGATGTGTTTGGCTTCGCCAAACGGTCGCTGCGCTCCCACCCCCGGATAAATCCCTCCACTCAGCCTTCCGACGTCGCCCGAGGATCAAAAGCGGTACTCGAGCTAACGCTCATCGTTTTGAGTGGTGAGAAGCGGATGCGGGCTGCTTTTGCTCTCTGTGGGAGCCAGCCTGCTGGCGATGGCGGCCTGACAGCCGACCAGTTTCTTGCAGACTTCACGCAATCCCTGTGGGAGCGGGCTTGGTCCGGGCGGCGATCCGACGAAAGCGGTCTGTCAGAGCACAGCAAAAGAACAGTCAAACATCTGGCTTTTTGGCGCATAAACGTAATTCTGCAAGCACGTTTAAAGTACACGAACCGTTACGCCATAAGGGCTACAACACCTTGCGTCGTTGCCTACGCGTACGCCAGAATCCGCCGGCTTACGCGGCTATGGGGCGGGCTATATCGTTTCCCTGTCACTGAAAAACAGTGATCGGGTTTGGTAGCCCGTTTCTTGACAGCCGTGTGGCGCCCCTTATGCAGTCTCATTTTTGAGGCTGATTTTATATGGTGGCCATGCGTGGGGCTCCTTCGGGGGCGCCGGGGGTTTCTCTGTCTTGACCGGTCTACCAACCCACGTGTGGCCGCCACCCATCGTTTGGTAGCGAAAGTGACGGCTCTTCAATTCTTTCAAGATAGAGAGTCCGTATGTTCAAAATTACGCCAAACCCACCAGAAACCGATTCAATCCCCTACGACGCCGCACTAGAAGCCGAAAACATCAAAACGGCCACCGAGCGGGCGATCAATCATTACCTCGATCCCGGGGCGCAGAAGACGTCCAAGCCATCGCGCAAGCCTGGCAGGATCTATCTGGTCAATCCAACGGTGGATGACGAAACGCTGCTGGTCGAAGCGTGCGAAACGCTGTCGTCGGCCAGTGACATGGCCCGGGACATTGGCGAAACCGTCGATCCGTCGCAGCGCAAGGCGATGCAGATACTGCAGCAGGTCATCATGCTGAGTGAGCTGCTGGTCAATCGTGTGCTGGATAACCATCACGTCTCGCGGTAGTTGCCGCCTCGGTGAGGGGCTTGTCCCCTCACTGCCTGGCAGCCGTCTACACAAATCCTCAAGCGACTCTTTCCGGAGTTCCAGCTGATGTCCAAGACCGTCATTCCACCGTTAGAAGATCCGGTGTCCCCCTACGAATTTCCCGATTCAAGAAAACTCCACGACGCCGCCGAACGCGCCCTCGACTATTACCTGACACCCGCAGCCCAAATCATGGCCACGCCTTACACCCCAAACGACATGTTCATGGTCAACCCGCAAACCGACACGGAGTCCTTGCTGGCCAACGCCTGCGAATCCCTCGCGTCAGCCACGGTCATGCTCGGCGACTTTGCCGGCCTGCTGGAAGGGCCGAACCGCAAGACCCTGTTGGGCATTGCGCAAGTGGTGATGTTGGGGGAATTGGCGGTGAATCAGGCGTTGGATAACCTCGTGCCGAAGGAGTAAGCGGCACAAAAAACCGGAAGCGTTTGGCTTCCGGTTTTTTTATCGATATCAAAAGGTCACAGCCTGCCAGTGATCACGAATTTATCGAACGCTTTCTGTCCATCACGTGCCGCTCGCCGCACATCAAGGAATGTCAGTTCACCCCGGACTTCCTTTCTCACAGGTTTGTCGGTCGTCAGCATCGGATTCTGCGTAGGAGGTTTTTTCATGCTGGCTAGCCCGTGGGAGTAGGTTTGGACGACAAAGTAGAGCCGGGCTTCAACGCGTGCCAGTCAGTTGGGTCTGATTCGGTTGTAGGCACTGTCCGCGCTTTTCGAATGAGATTTTCGCCAGCAGGCAGGGCCTCTTCGCGGGCAAGCCCGCTCCCACAGGGATAGGTGGTGGACACAAAATCTGTGAACGCCGTTAACCCTGTGGGAGTGGGCTTGCCCACGAAGAGGGCGGTGCTGGCCACATCCATTTCAGACAGGCAATAAAAACCCCGGAAGCTTTCGCTGTCCGGGGTTTCTTTATTGCCAGAACAATCAGCGGTTAAACCGCTCCACCAACGAGTATTGCGTGTTGGCAGTCTTCGTCAGCTCTTCACTCAGCAACGCCGAGTTATGCGCTTGTTCCGAGGTCTGGTCCGCCAGTTCCGAGATGTTGCTGATGTTGCGGCTGATTTCTTCAGCCACGGCACTTTGCTCTTCGGTCGCGGCGGCGATTTGGGTGGTCATGTCGGTGATGTTGGCCACCGCTTCGCTGATGCCCACCAACGCCTGATCCGCTTCCAGCACCCGTGCCACACCTTCTTCCGCCTGGCGATGGCCGGCTTCCATGGTTTGTACGGCGCTGGATGCGGTCTGTTGCAGCTTGGCGATCAGGGCGTGGATCTGGCCGGTGGATTCGCTGGTGCGTTGCGCCAGTTGGCGGACTTCGTCGGCGACCACGGCAAAACCACGACCCATCTCGCCGGCTCGCGCGGCTTCAATCGCGGCGTTGAGTGCCAGCAGGTTGGTCTGGTCGGCGATGCCTTTGATCACGTCGACCACGCCGCCGATTTCGTCGCTGTCCTTGGCCAGTTGCGTCACGGTCAGGCCGGTTTCGCCGACCACGACCGACAGGCGCTGGATGGCTTCGCGGGTTTCACCGGCGATGTCGCGGCCGCGACCGGTCAGGCGGTTGGCTTCCTGGGTGGCGTCGGCGGTGCGTTGGACGTGGCTGGCCACTTCTTGCGTGGTGGCGGCCATCTGGTTGACGGCGGTGGCGACCTGTTCGGTTTCCACGCGCTGACGTTCCAGACCGCTGGAGCTGTTGTGCGCCAGGGCGTCGGACTGTTTGGCCTGATCGGTCAGGTGCTCGGCGGTGTCCTGCAGACGGGTCAGGCAGGTTTTCAGGCGGGCTTCCTGACTGAGGATCGACATCTCCAGACGCGCCTGGGCGCCACGGCTGTCGGTGTACATTTGCGCGATCAACGGGTCGGACGTGGTCTGCTCGGCCAGACGCAGCAGGCGCTTGAGCCCACGTTGCTGCCATTGCAGGCCCAGCAGGCCCAGCGGCACCGACAGACCGGCGGCGAGGGCGAAGCCCCACTGCGAGTTCAGGGTGGCGCCGATCATGAAGCTCAACTGGCTGACCAGAATGAACGGCAGCCAGTCCTGCACGATCGGCAGCCATTTGTCGCTCGAAGGAATCGCCGACTTGCCCTGGTTGATGCGTTGGTAGAGCGCTTCGGCACGGCGGATCTGTTCGGCGGACGGTTTGACCCGCACCGACTCGTAACCGACCACCTGACTGCCATCGAACACCGGCGTTACATAGGCGTTCACCCAGTAATGATCACCGGTCTTGCAGCGATTCTTGACAATGCCCATCCATGGCAAGCCTTGTTTCAGTGTGCCCCACATGTGCGAAAACACCGCAGCCGGCACGTCAGGGTGACGAACCAGGTTGTGCGGCGCACGGATCAGTTCCTCACGTGAAAACCCGCTGATTTCGACGAAAGCGTCGTTGCAGTAGGTGATCACGCCTTTGGCGTCGGTTGTGGAAATCAACCGTTGCTGAGCCGGGAAAGTCCGTTCGCGTTGTGTAATGGGCTGGTTATTACGCATGGTTTTTCAATCCGCAAGGCTTTGAAAGGTTGTCGGCGGGGTCGGCGATTTGTTGAAGTTTTTTTTCATTTATAAGTACGGCGTCGCAAAACGGCTCTTGCTTCAACCCGCGAGCATCGGATAGGTAAACAGTCCGAAATGCAGCAGGTTCAGACCAAAGTGCGTGGCGATCGCGGCAGCAAGCCCGCCAAATCGGTAGGCCAGACCATAGCCGAGCCCCGCCAGACCCGCCAGCAACACCCATTGCCAGCCGGCGCCCACGTGCACCAGGCCGAACAGCAGGGACGCCAGCAGCAGCGCAAGATTTTCGCCGTAGGGCAGGTGTTTGAATCGTCGGCTCAGACCACCCTGTATATAGCCGCGAAACAGCGCTTCTTCGACCAGCGTCACCAGCAGCAGGTTGTTCAGCACCCACAGCCACGCCTGATCCGGCCATTTCGGTGCCCAGGTGATCATGCCCAGCAACATCGCGCCGCCCAGCGCCAGAATCACGCTCAACGTCAGAGCTAGTGCGGTGGCGTACACGGTCAGGCGCAATGAGCGCCGCGCGACGATCCACGGGCAGACCAGCAACAGCCAGAAGCCGATCAGTGGTTTGTCCAGATTCACGAACATTGAGAACGGCACGGCGTTGTCGGTGAAACGCTGCGCCGGGATGGCCCGGCCGTTATAGAAGCCCGGCAGCCAGTGCATGGCCAGCGCCACGGCCAGCACGATAAACAGGCCATGACCGAGAAAACGCCCGACCGGCACGGTTTGCTGGCGCACGGCGTAACCGGCGAAAACCAGCAGTGCAATGGAGATCAGCGCCAGCCAGCCGAGCTGGCCGAAACTCAGCGCCAATCCGTAACCAAGGCTGAGAAGCCCGAGATAGAGCCATGGCAAAGCTGTCATGGAAAGTCCTTGTGCACGATTTGTGGACAGGCTTTCTACACGGGTGAGGGCGAGGGGACAAGTGAAGGTGTGGGGGAAATCAGGGACAGCGCCAATCAGTGGTGAAGGAGGGCAAGTAACCCCTGTGGGAGCGAGCCTGCTCGCGATGGCGGTGGGTCAGTTGCACAAAAATTAACTGACACGCCTTCATCGCGAGCAGGCTCGCTCCCACAGGGCTTTGTGTTTGGCTGAAATGTCAGCGCAGGTTGAGCTTTGCCGCCGCGCGCTCAGTGATTTCAGTGCGAAGTTTCAGCGAAGGCGCCGCACGCTTGCGCGCCTCATCGACAATCCCGCTCGGAGCAGTGTCCGGGCTACCGGAATCAAACGGCGGCGCCGGCGCATATTCCAGCTGCAACTGCACCAGTTGCGCCGTGTCGACGCCGACCAGTTCCTGCGCCAGGGTCAGGGCAAAATCGATCCCGGCGGTGATGCCGCCCCCGGTAAACAGATTGCCGTCACGCACCACCCGATCCTTCACCGGAATCGCGCCCAAAGTTGCCAGCAGATCGTGATAAGCCCAGTGCGTGGTCGCCCGTTTGCCCTGCAACAGACCCGCCGCGCCGAGCACCAGCGAACCGGTGCACACCGACGACACGTAACGCGCCTGCGCCGCTTGCGACTTGATGAACGCCAACGTCTGCTCATCCTCCATCAACGGCCCGACCCCGGCGCCGCCGGGTACGCAGATCACATCCAGAGTCGGGCAGTCCTCGAAAGTGGTGGTCGGTTTCAGCAGCAGCCCGGTGCTGGAAGTCACCGGCACCAGATCCTTCCAGACCAGATGCACCTGCACATCCGGCAACGAGGCCAGCACCTCGTACGGGCCGGTCAGGTCGAGTTGCTGCACCTGGGGAAACAACAGAAAACCGATCTGCAACGCCATGATTCATCTCCGTAAGAAGGGGGTAGACGGCTTCACTGTAGGTGCGTAGGTTTTGGCGCATACGCCAATCAGCCCACGAATTACGCCAAATGCCGAAAACCATCCACATCCTCGCGTTCGCCAATGTGCAATTGCTCGATGTCACCGGGCCGTTGCAGGTCTTCGCCTCGGCCAACGACATCGCCCGCCAGCAGGGTTTGCCTGCGCCGTACGCGCCAACGGTGATTGCCAGCGGTGGTGGGGCGGTGAACTCGTCTGCCGGGTTGGCGATGCTGGCCGAACCGCTGCCCAAACAGCCCAGCGATACGCTGATCATTGCCGGCGGCTGGGGCGTTTACGCCGCTACTGAAGATGCCGAGTTGGTGAGTTGGGTGCGTGAACACGCCAATGGATGCCGGCGCGTGGCCTCGGTCTGCACCGGTGCATTTCTGCTGGCCGCCAGTGGCTGGCTCGACGGCCGCCGCGTCGTCACCCACTGGACCCGTTGCGAACAACTGGCGCAGAAGCACCCACGCTTGCAGGTCGAGCCCAATCCGATCTTCATCAACGACGGCCCGGTCTGGACCTCGGCGGGCGTCACCGCCGGCATCGACCTGGCGCTGGCCATGGTCGAAGACGACCTCGGTCGCGACATGGCCCTGGACGTCGCCCGGCAACTGGTGGTGTTCCTCAAACGCCCGGGCGGGCAGTCGCAATTCAGCGTGACGCTGTCACTGCAAAAACAGGGCAACCGCTTCGACGATCTGCACGCGTGGATCGCCGAACACCTGACCTGCGATCTGGGTATTCCAACCCTCGCCGAACAGGCCGGCATGAGCGAACGCAGCTTCGTGCGCCACTACCGCGCCGACACCGGCCAGACCCCGGCCCGTGCCATCGAATTGATCCGCGTCGAGACTGCGCGCCGGTTGCTGAGCGATACCGGATTGCCGATCAAACGGGTCGCGGCCAATTGTGGTTTTGGCAGTGAAGAGACGTTGCGCCGCAGTTTCCTGCGGGCCATGGGTGTGACGCCGCAGGCGTATCGGGAGCGGTTTTCGGTCAGTGCCGGAGCAGATCCAGTAATGCCTTGAGCGTTTCACCCGGTGCTTCCTCGGTAATGTTATGCCCGACACCGGCCAGCACTCGCCGCTGGTAAAAACCCGTGAAGTGATGAACATCTTCATCCTCCACTGGCGCCGGCCCGACTCCATCATCCGCACCGCACAGCGAAATCGTCGGAACGCTGATCGCCGGTTGTTTTTCCAGCGCCTGCTCCATCCACTCCAGCGCCGGATCGCCCGGTGCATACATGAATCGATGGCGGTAGGAGTGAATCACCACTTCAACGAAGTCCGGGTTATCGAACGCCGGTGCGCTCAGCGGAAAACGCTCGGCGTTCCGCGCCCAGGTCGGCGACCACAACTGCCACAGAAACTCGCACAGCGCCCGGCGATTCTGCGTCAGCCCTTCAACGCCACGGGGCGTGTGGAAGTAATACTGATACCAGAAGCGATGCTCGGTCTCGGGATCCAGCGGCTGGATCGAATGCGGAATGTCTTGCAGGTTGTAGCCATCGCCCGTCACCAACCCGCGCACACGCTCGGGAAACAGCGCCGCCACAATGCACGCTGCCCGACCACCCCAGTCATAACCGCACAATGTCGCTTGTTCGATACCCAGCGCATCCATCAGCTCCAGCAAGTCCTGAGCCAGCGCCGCTTGCTGGCCGGAACGCAACGTGTCCGGGCTGTTGAAACGCGTTGGCCCGTAGCCGCGCAGATACGGCACGATCACCCGATAACCCTTGGCGGCGAGGGGCGAGGCAATTTCGTCGTAGGCGCGGGGGGAGTAGGGGAAACCGTGGAGGAGGATGACCGGCTTGCCGTTTTCCGGGCCGTGATGCTCATAGGCGATAGTCAGACTTTCGGTCTTGCAAAACTGCATCGCGGCTGCGGTCATACGGGATTCCTCAAGTTTCAGCTTCCGCCACCTGATTGAAATACTTGCTGCGATCCGGCGTAAACGTCACCACCATCTTCGTCCGCGAGCAAGTCATGACCCGCTCGGCACCCAGATCAATATCCAGATCTTCCCCGCGCAACCCCTGCCACTGGGCCAGGTATTTCAGCGAGCCGTACTTTTCATTCTTCTTCAGGCTGCGACTCACGCCACCCTTCCAGCCCAGTACCGGCAGTTCATCGGCGCTGCAGCGTTGAGCGAGGTCGGGGAAGCGGGCGGCGCGCTGGCGGCCGATTTCCCAGCATTTGATCAGGCCCTTGTCGGCGGCTTCCCACAGTTCGTCGCGGGTCAGGCCCGTGCGCAGAGGGGAATCGATGGGGCGATGGATGCGTTGGCTCATTCTGGTTCCTTGAATCGGGTTTTTATTGGACAGCTCCGCTGTGCCCGTTGCGGTGGATGGTAGGGGGGGATGTAACCGCTGGCAACAAGGTATTTCGGGGTGTAAGTGCGAGTTGCGGGCCAAGCGTTACACGGTGTTGGCAGGTTTTCGTAGGCCGTGCCATCAACCATTTGTATCGAAAGTAATCGATTGTGTGGGCCAGCCCTTCAACCGCAAGGCTCGGGGGTGTTTGCCGTTCGTAGGTAGCCATCCTACAAACGGCAATTGGTATTGAGATCTTTCTTACAGGCTCTGGCGAATAAGGATGACTACGGCTGCCAGTAATTCTTCTCCCCACTCAACTTGCGATCGAGAAAACTCGCCGCACTGATCAACGCCAGATGGGTCAACGCCTGGGGCGTGTTGCCCAGATGCCGGCCACGGTTGTCGAATTCCTCCGCGTACAACCCCAGCGGATTGGCATAACGCAGCAGTTGTTCGAATTCCAGGTGGGCCTTTTCCACTTGCCCGGCGCGAGCCAGACATTCCACGTACCAGAACGAGCACGCGGCGAACGCGCCTTCGGTGCCGGATAATCCGTCGATACCCGCATCGTCGTTGCGATAGCGGTAGACCATGCCGTCGCGCACCAGATGTTTCTCGATAGCTTCCAGCGTCGCCAGCCATTTAGGGTCCTTGGCACTGACGAAACGCACCAACGGCATCAGCAGCATCGAACCATCCAGCGCGGTGCCGCCCTGGTACTGCACGAAATGTCCGTGCTCCGGGTTCCAGAAGTTGTCCCAGATGTCGGCATGAATAGCCTGGCGTGTCTGGTCCCAACGGGCGAAGGGCGCCGGCAGCGAGCGTTTCGAGGCCAGGCGGATCGCCCGGTCCAGCGCCACCCAGCACATCAGTCGCGAGTGCAGAAAGTGATGTTGCTCACCGCGCATTTCCCAGATGCCTACATCCTTGGTCTGCCAGGTCTCACAGACCTGATCGACCACTTCCATCACGTGTTTCCAGCCTTCGTGGGAAATCGCGTCGCCGTATTTGTTGACCAGATAAACGGCGTCCATCAATTCGCCGAAGATATCCAGTTGAATCTGGCCGTAGGCGCCATTGCCGATGCGCACCGGTTTCGCGCCGCCGTGGCCGGACAAGTGCGTGAGTTCGGTTTCCGGCAGTTCCTGGCGGCCGTCGATGGCGTAGAGGATGTTGAGCTTCATCGGCTGACCACTGCAATCGCTGACCCGCCCGCGCAGCCAGCGCATGTAGCCGTTGGCTTCGTCGACAAAGCCCAGGCGCATGAAGGCGTAGACGGTGAACGAGGCGTCGCGGATCCAGGTGTAGCGATAGTCCCAGTTGCGCTCGCCGCCGGGTGTTTCCGGCAAGCCGAAAGTGGCGGCGGCGAGGATTGCGCCGTGCTGGCGTGAGGTGAGCAGCTTCAGGGCGAGGGCAGAGCGGTTGACCATTTCCCGCCAGCGACCGCGATAGTTGGACTGGCCGATCCAGTCGCGCCAGAACTTCAGGGTGCGTTCGATGCACAGCTTGGCGGCCCCTTCGGCAAAACGCGGATCGTCGCTGGCGCCGAGCATGAACGCTGCCGTTTCATCCTGCTTGAGAGTGAATTGCCCGACTGCCGCATCGTGATCGACGCTCAAGGTTTGATCCGAAGCCAGCCGCAGTGTCGGCTGCCCGCTGGCACTGAACAGCACATCTTTTTTATCGAGTACGGCGCGGGTTTCAGCGCGAGCGTAGTCATGCCGAACGGCGCAGTGCAGGTGAAACGTTGCCTGCCCGCTGACCACCCGCACCCGGCGCATCAACAGCGGCAGGGCATCGTCGTTGTCGCCGATGGGCAGCAGGTCGGTGATTTCCACCACCGCATGGTCGCTGAGCCAGCGGGTTTGCAGGACGTTGGTGTCTGGCAGGTAAATCTGTTCGCGCCGGGCATCGGGCAGGTCCGGCGCGAGCTGGAAAATCCCCGCGTCGGGCGTGTCCAGCAGCGAACAGAAGATCGACGGACTGTCGAACTCCGGCCAGCAGAAGAAATCCACGCTGCCCTTGTCATTGATCAGCGCGGCGCTGCGCATGTCGCCGATGATGCCGTGGGCGTCGATGGGGCTTTGTCGTTCGGAAGGATGCTCAGCCATTGCCACGGAACTCCGGATAGAGGCTCATGCCGCCGTCGATGAACAGGGTGGTGCCGACGATGTAGTCAGAGGCATCGGAGGCGAGAAACACCACCGCGTTGGCCACGTCCTCGACATCGCCGATGCGCCCGTAAGGGATGAGTTTGAGCAGGGCTTGCCCGGCGTCGCCCTCGGTGGCGTTTTTATTGATGGCCGTGCGGATCGCCCCCGGCGCGATGCCGTTGATGCGGATGCGCTGGTGGCTGGCTTCCTCGGCCAGGGTCTGCATCAACTGATCGACGCCGCCCTTGGACGCTGCGTAGTTCACGTGCCCGGCCCACGGAATGCGCTGATGCACCGAACTCATGTGGATGATTTTGCCGGCGGCCCGGGACACGCCTTCGCGCACACCCTGGCGATTGAAGATCCGCAGCGCGGCGCGGGCGCAGAGGAACTGGCCGGTGAGGTTGACGCCGATCACCGTATTCCAGTCGGCCAGCGACATATCCACAGCCGCCGCGTCCTTTTGCAGGCCGGAATTGGCCACCAGAATGTCCAGCGTGCCGAAGGCGTCGAGAGTCTGTTGGAACAGCCGCTCCACGTCCTCTTCCTGCGAGACATCGGCGCCGATGGCGATGGCCTGACCACCGTCGGCGACGATCTGCCGGGCCAGCGCTTCGGCCGGTTCGGCCTGACGGTTGTAATTGATGACCACCGCGGCACCGGCCGCGGCCAGGGCTTTGGCGGCACCGTGGCCGATGCCGGAGCTGGCGCCAGTGACGAGTGCTACCTGGCGGGCGAGGGAAATCTGCATGAACAGTCGCACCTTGTACGGGGATCTGATCAACTGACCGATATCCTTGAGTCAGAGTTCAGACCGGGTGCGACAGACCAGGCAAACAGATCCAGACCCGCAGGGTTGCACAGAATCAGACGTGGTAACGCGCGCTGTGTTTATGCCACTCCAGATTGCCGCCAATCCATGTTCTCAAGCCTGTGAGGTAGCGCCGCAATACCGGCGAGCGCGTGCCTTTCATCAAAGTACCGTGCAGGCGCTCGAATTCTTCCATTACCGCGTCGTGGATATCGGCCGTCAGGTCGATTGCCTCTTGTAGCGAACAGTTGTGCCTGGCTGCCAGCAGGTAAGGCAGCTTGAAGTCTCCGGTTTCGTTCAAGTGCTCCTTGTAGGCGGAATACAGATCGTTGACCAGCGTGGTCGCCAGCGAGGCGAGTGCGGTGATGTGGTGAATCTCTGGATCGGAGTACGTGTTGGCCGGGACTTCATAGCCGCCGATCGGATCGATTAATACCAGGCATGGCCAGAAGCTGTTGACCTGCCTGCTGGCAAGATACTCGGCAACGGTGGGTTGAGTTCCATACAGGCGCCAGGGCCCTTCGGCAGCCATGGTCACGAACATCGCAATGGTAATCTGCCGGACCCGCGCCACCTGGGATGGCGTGCAAAATCGAGCGACCCGGCTCATGTAAGCGAGAAGGCCACGAATGACCGGGTCGCGCGTTTGCTGCTGCAACAACTCGTCGTCGAACGGGGGAGGCAAGTAAACCGGGTCGAGGCCGGTCATGGCGAACGACAGACGCTCTGCCACTTTCTCGGGGTTGCCGCCCAATGTCCGGTCGTCGCAATAGTAGTCATCCACGGCGAACAGGGCTGCAAAACACTGGGCCGCCAACAGCAACCTGTCCGGGTCATCGGTGTCCGCGTGGCACAGCATCGCGTAGCGCCCGAAGTCGGAGGCGCGGATCTTTTGCAGTCTGCCCTCGAAAATGCCAATGGCTGGCAGCCAGTCCATCAAGCGCTCGTTGACGACCTGGCCCAGTGGTTCATCAATGCGGGTCGGTGCGGGGCAACGCAGCCTTCGCACGACAAACGGAGCCACTGCGCTACGAGGTTGTGTGACTGCAGATGATGGGGTCATGACGATATCTCCTTGAAAGGGATGCTCACCCTGAGGGATCGTTGAATCTGCGTTCGCGATGCATCGCGAGGTTTTGCCATCGCCTCAAGTCGGCCGGCCCGTTGTGTTCACAGAGCCGACGAAACCAGATGCTGAACTTGTCAGGCTCCGCAGAGACAGACTGGTGAACCCGGGCAATGCTCAACCATTGCCAGGCTTGAGCCTCTGCGGGGTTGGCGACAGGGTCGGCATGACTGATGCCGGCGAATATGTGATCGAACTCATGCTCGATCAGTTGATTTGTTACCGGTTCGCGATAGAGCAGCGTGGAGACTTTCGTCAGTGGGCAAGTGAGGCCCATTTCTTCCTGCAGACGGCGTCTGGCTGCCGCCAGGGTGCGCTCGCCATTCCGCGGATGACCGCAACATGCATTGGTCCACAGTCCCTGAGAGTGATATTTGCCAAGTGCACGTTGTTGCAGGAGGACGCGATCGTGGGTGTCGAAGATGAAGATCGAGAAGGCTCTATGCAGCAAGCCTTGGCGATGAGCCTGCAGTTTCGGTGAGCAGCCCAGTTTTCGGTCATGTGCGTTGACGAGTATCAGCAACTCTTCCATAGCCAGACTCCGGTGTGTCTTCGCTACTTTGGTGTTACTGCCAACCAGACAACGTAGGGAAATTCAGACGTGTGATCTGATTCGAATCTAGTGCGCGAGAACGTGGCCTGCAATCGTGTTTTTAGACCGTTTAAGCAGCAACTGATCCTCTTTTAAAAGCATCTGACCATCTGTTCTGTATCGGATCTGTCATCGATCCGGCTATTGCCAAACCGGGATCTCGACTGTTCAACCTGCAAAGCCAGCGTCTTCACATTCCACCAACAATTCCTCGCTTTCCCGCCCGTCAGGCTTTGTGGCAACTTGGCCGCCCCTGATGAGGCTGTATCCGATGGCAAACCCATACCGCGAACTGTTCAACGCCCCCGGCGCCCGGGCCTTTGTGATGGCCGGGATGATCGCGCGCATGCCGATTTCCATGACCGGCATCGGCGTGATCACCATGCTTTCGCAGTTGACCGGCGGCTATGCGCTGGCCGGTGGCGTGGCGGCGACCTTTGCCTTGGCCACGGCATTCTGTGCGCCGCAGGTGTCACGGCTGGTGGACCGTTACGGTCAGGGGCGGATTCTGCCGGTGTCGGCGCTGATCGGTGGCGGGGCGCTGCTGATGTTGTTGCTGTGCACCCGTTTGCAGGCGCCGAACTGGACGCTGTTCGTTTGTGCGGCACTGGCCGGTTGCATGCCGAGCATGTCGGCGATGGTGCGGGCGCGCTGGACGGAAATCTATCGCGGCCAGCCGCAATTGCAGACCGCTTATGCGCTGGAGTCGGTGCTCGACGAAGTCTGTTTTATTGTCGGGCCGCCGCTGTCGGTGGGGTTGTGCGTCGGCGTGTTTCCCGAAGCCGGGCCGCTGGCTGCGCTGATAATGCTGGCCATCGGCGTGACGGCGTTTGTCGCCCAGCGCAGCACCGAGCCGCCGGTGCATCCTCACGAATCGCATCATCAGGGTTCGATCATTCGTTCCACCGACGTGCAATGGCTGCTGTTGTTGATGGTCGCCATGGGCATGATCGTCGGCGTGGTCGATGTGGTCAGCGTCGCGTTCGCCCAGCAGCAGGGGCAGCCGGCGGCGGCGAGCATCGTGTTGTCGGTGTATGCCATCGGTTCCTGCCTGGCGGGCATCGCGTTCGGGGCGATGCGCTCGAAGCTGCCGTTGCCGCGCCTGTTTCTCTATGGCGGGCTGGCGACTGCGGTGACCACCCTGCCGCTGTTGCTGGCGACCAACATCTTCGGCCTGGCCGTGGCGGTGTTCATTGCCGGGCTGTTCTTCTCGCCGACCCTGATCGTGGCGATGGCGTTGATCGAACGCATCGTGCCACCGGCCAAGCTCACCGAAGGCCTGACCTGGCTGGTGACCGGCCTGAGCATCGGTGTGGCCATCGGCGCTGCCGGTTCCGGTGCGCTGGTGGATGCGTTCGGTGCGCGCAGCGGCTTCTGGCTGGCGATTGTCGCCGGGGCGGTGGTGCTGTGTTCGGCGGTGCAGAGTTTCCGCCACTTGAAATGACTGGATAGACGCACGCGGGCTAATTTCTGCAGGACCGCCTTCGTTCTTTTATACAGACAACTTTTCGAGGTAAGCCGGGTGACTCAGCTGACATTGCTGTGCCTTCCTTATTCGGGCGCCAGTGCCATGGTCTACAGCCGCTGGCGCCGCAAATTGCCGCAGTGGCTGACGCTGCAACCGGTAGAACTGCCGGGTCGCGGCGCGCGTTTTGGCGAAGCGCTGCAAACCGATATGCGGGCGCTGGCCCGTCAGTTGGCCAGCGAACTGCAAACGACCCTGCGCGCGCCTTATGCCATTTTCGGCCACAGCCTTGGCGCGCTGCTGGCCTGCGAGCTGGCCCATGCCTTGCGCGCTCTGGGGTTGCCGGAGCCGGTTGCATTGTTCGCCTCCGGCACGGCGGCGCCGACGCTGCGCAGTGAATATGACCGCGGCTTCGCCGAGCCGAAGAGCGATGCCGAACTGATCGAACAGTTGCGCACCTTGAACGGCACCAGCGAAGAAATTCTCGCCAACGCCGAATTGATGAGCCTGACCTTGCCGGTGCTGCGAGCCGACTTTCTGCTGTGCGGACGTTTCCAGCCGATCCAGCGCCCGCTGCTCAAATGCCCGGTGCATGTGCTTGGCGGTACCACCGACCGTGCGACCACCGAGCAATTGATCGGCTGGAGCAAGGAAACCCTCGGCAGTTTCTCCGTGGACATGCTGGCCGGCGGTCATTTCTTCATCCATGAGCACGAGGCCAAAGTGCTGAAGGTCATCAAGGACCAGCTCGACGTACATCACCGGCGCCACGCGCTGGCCGTCAGCGCCTGAATTCCAATCGACGACTGCAGGCTGTCGGCCTGTGGTCGCTTCTTCTTTCAGCTCGCAGCTTCGGGCTTGCAGCTGACCTCCTGATAGTTCTTCTCATTCGCTAATTTTTCCGGTGTGCATTCGTTTTATAGGGACGACGTGCCTTTGTGCTTCCTGCCTACTGATCCGGATGCTAAGAAATGAATGCTGAAGACTCCTTGAAACTTGCTCGCCGGTTTATCGGGTTGCCCCTGGAAAAGCGCCAGATGTTCCTCGCGGCCCTGCAAAAGGAGGGCGTGGATTTCGCCCGATTCCCGATTCCTGCCGGGATCGAGGCCGAAGATCGCCAGGCGTTGTCTTACGCGCAGCAACGGATGTGGTTTCTCTGGCAACTGGACCCGCACAGCGGCGCCTACAACTTGCCGGGTGCGGTACGCCTGACCGGGCGGCTGAATCTGCCGGCACTGGAGCAGGCGTTTGCCGCACTGGTGGCGCGACACGAAACCTTGCGTACGGTGTTCCAGCGCCAGGCGGATGACAGCCTGCTGCAAGTGCCGGCCACGGCAACCTTGAACATCCACCACGAAGATTTCAGCGCGCTGCCGGCTGCCGGACGCGAGGAGGCTGTCGTTCGTGCCGCTGAACAGCAATCGGTGTTGCCGTTCGATCTGGCGGTCGGGCCGTTGCTGCGGGTCACCTTGCTCAAGCTCGCCGAGCAGGAGCACGTCTTGCTGCTGACCCTGCATCACATCGTTTCCGATGGCTGGTCGATGAATGTGCTGATCGACGAATTCATCCGTTGCTATGACGCTTTCGATGCCGGCCAGCCGCCGGCGCTGGCAGCCCTGCCGGTTCAGTACAGCGATTACGCCCTGTGGCAACGTCGCTGGCTGGAGGCCGGCGAGCAGGCGCGGCAACTGGAGTACTGGCAGGCGCAGCTGGGTGATGAGCACCCGGTACTGGAACTGCCGCTGGACCATTCGCGTCCGGCCATGCCGAGCTATCGCGGTACACGCTACGAGTTCGCCGTTGACGGCCAGTTGGCCGACCAGTTGCGCGCCACCGCACAACAGCATCAGGTCACGTTGTTCATGTTGTTGCTCGGCGCGTTCAATGCGCTGTTGCACCGTTATACTGGGCAGACCGACATCCGTGTCGGCGTGCCGATCGCCAACCGCAATCGCGCCGAGATCGAAGGCCTGATCGGTTTCTTCGTCAATACCCAGGTACTGCGCACCAAAGTCGATGGCCAGACCCGCGTCGATGCGTTGCTGCAGGCGATCAAAGAGACGGCGCTCGGCGCCCAGGCGCATCAGGATCTGCCGTTCGAGCAACTGGTCGAAGCGCTGAAACTGGAGCGCAGCCTCAGTCACACGCCGCTGTTCCAGGTGATGTACAACCACCAGCCGCAGGTGGCCGATATCGCTGCCCTGAGCACAGCCTCGGGCCTGCTGCTCGACAGCCTCGACTGGCAAAGCCGCACCACTCAGTTCGACCTGACACTCGACACCTACGAGAAGGGCGGCAAGCTGCACGCGGCACTGACTTACGCCAGCGATCTGTTCGACGCGCCGACCATCGAGCGCATGGCGCGCCACTGGTTGCGCCTGCTCAAGGCGATGGTCGCTGATCCCGCGCAACGCATTGGTGAGCTGCCATTGCTGGACGCGGACGAGCAGCACACGCTGGTGCATGCCTGGAACGCTACAACAGCGGTTTATCCGACCGGGCAACCGATTCATCAATTGATCGAAGCCCAGGTGGCCCGTACCCCGGATGCACCGGCGCTGGTGTTCGCTGAACAAACCCTGAGCTACGCGCAACTGGATGCGCGGTCCAATCAACTGGCCCGTCTGCTGCGTGAGCAAGGCGTGCAGGCCGACAGCCTGGTGGGGATCTGCGTCGAGCGTTCACTGGAAATGGTGATCGGCCTGTTGGCGATTCTCAAGGCCGGCGGCGCCTATGTGCCACTGGATCCGGAGTACCCGCAAGAGCGCCTGGCCTACATGATCGAGGACAGCGGCATTACCTTGCTGTTGACCCAGAGTGCGTTGCTGTCGTCGCTGCCGACGGCAGGGGTGAAGGTGATTACCCTTGACCAGGAAGCCGACTGGCTGGATCGCTACAGCGAAAGCCGTGTCGAGGCAGTCGTCGATCCGCAGAACCTCGCGTACGTGATTTACACCTCCGGCTCCACCGGTAAACCGAAAGGCGCCGGCAACAGTCATGCGGCGCTGGTCAACCGTTTGTGCTGGATGCAAGAGGCTTATGGGCTGGATGCCAGCGATTCGGTGCTGCAGAAAACCCCGTTCAGCTTTGACGTGTCGGTGTGGGAGTTTTTCTGGCCGCTGCTGACCGGTGCGCGTCTGGTCGTGGCAGCGCCGGGCGCGCACCGCGATCCATCGCTGTTGATCGAGACCATCAACCGCTACGGCATCAGCACGCTGCACTTTGTCCCGTCGATGTTGCAGGCGTTTATTCATGAGCCGGGCGTCGAGGGCTGTACCGGCCTCAAGCGCATTGTCTGCAGCGGCGAAGCGCTGCCGCTGGACGCGCAACTGCAAGTGTTCGCCAGACTGCCGAACGCCGGACTCTACAACTTGTACGGCCCGACCGAAGCGGCCATCGATGTCACGCACTGGACCTGTTTCGATGAAGGCGCCGACAGCGTGCCGATCGGGCGGCCCATCGCCAACCTGCGCACCCATGTGCTCGACGCCGAGCTGTTGCCGGTGCCGAGCGGTGTGGCCGGTGAGCTGTATCTGGGCGGGGCAGGGCTGGCGCGCAGTTATCACCAGCGCCCGGCGCTGACCGCCGAGCGTTTTGTACCGTGCCCCTTCCACGAAGGCGCGCGTCTGTACCGCACCGGTGACCGGGTACGTCAGCGTGCCGACGGCGTCATCGAATACCTGGGGCGTCTCGATCATCAGGTGAAGCTGCGTGGCTTGCGTATCGAGCTGGGCGAAATCGAAACCCGCCTGATGCAGCATCCGCTGGTGCGTGAAGCCGTGGTGCTGGTGCAGGGCGGCAAACATCTGGTCGGTTATCTGGTGCTGGAAACTGCCCAGACAGACGAACAGTGGCAACAGGACGTCAAGGCCTGGCTGCTTGGCAGCCTGCCGGAATTCATGGTGCCGACTTACCTGATGACGCTGGCCAGGTTGCCGGTCACCGCCAACGGCAAGCTGGATCGCAAAGCCTTGCCGCAGCCGGATGCCGCGCCGCAGCAAGCTTTTGTCGCGCCGCAGGATGCCATGCAGAAAGCCCTGGCGGCGATCTGGGAAGACGTGCTCGGTTTGCAACGGGTGGGTCTGGAAGACAACTTTTTCGAACTGGGCGGCGATTCGATCATTTCGATTCAAGTGGTCAGCCGTGCGCGACAGGCCGGGATCCGTATCAGCCCGCGCGATCTGTTCCAGTATCAGACGGTGCGCAGTCTGGCGCTGGTCGCGATCTTCGACAGCCACAGTTCGGTGGATCAGGCGCCGGCGACGGGCGAGGCCGTGTTGGGGCCGATCCAGCAACAGTTCTTCAGCCGGGCGATGCCGCAGCGTGAGCACTGGAACCAGTCCCTGTTGCTGACTCCGCGCGAGACGCTGAATGCTCAATGGCTCGACGCCGCGTTGACCCATGTGATCAATCATCACGATGCCTTGCGCCTGCGTTTTGTCGAGGGCGCCGAAGGCTGGCAGCAAGCGTACGCCGCACAGGTCGAACGCGCTGACCTGTGGCAGCGCACGGCCGAGACCGCCGAGCAACTGACTGCCCATTGCGACGAAGCCCAGCGCAGTCTTGATCTGGCCAACGGGCCGTTGTTGCGCGCGGTGTTGGTGACCATGGCCGATGGCAGTCAGCGCCTGTCGCTGATCCTCCATCACCTGGTGGTCGACGGCGTGTCGTGGCGTGTTTTGCTGGAGGATCTGCAGCAAGCCTACGAACAGCTTGCGGCGGGCGGTGGTGTGCAACTGCCGGCCAAGACCAGCGCGTTCCAGAACTGGACTGCACGCCTGAGTACCGAGGCTTCGCGTTTCGATGATCAACTGGCTTACTGGAAAGCCCAGCACGACACCGCGCAGGATCTGCCGTGCGAACGTCCTGAAGGCAGCCTGGAAAACCGTTTCGGACAGAAGATCGAATGGCGTCTGGACGCCGGGCGCACGCGCCAATTGCTGCAGCAGGCACCGGCGGCGTATCGCACGCAGGTCAACGATCTGTTGCTGACGGCGCTGGCGCGCACCATCAGTGGCTGGAGCGGTCAGCCTGGCACCCTGATTCAACTGGAAGGCCATGGCCGTGAAGACCTGTTCGACGACATCGACCTGACGCGCAGCGTCGGCTGGTTCACCAGCCTGTTCGCCGTCAATCTGGTGGCGACCGAGGATCTCGACGGTTCGATCAAGGCAATCAAGGAACAACTGCGTGCGGTGCCGGACAAAGGTCTGGGTTACGGCGTGCTGCGTTATCTGGCGGCGCCGTCGGTGCGCGAAGAGCTGGCGTTGCTGGCACCGCCGCGCATTACCTTCAACTACCTGGGACAGTTCGATCGTCAGTTTGATGAGCAGGCGTTGCTGGTGCCGTCCGCCGAGTCCGGCGGTGTCGCCCAGGATTCGCAGGCGCCGCTGGATAACTGGCTGACGGTCGAAGGCCAGGTCTATGGCGGCGAATTGAGCCTGAGTTGGGGCTTCAGTTCGCAGATGTTCGACAGTGCCACCGTGCAAAGCCTGGCTGATCGCTACGCAGCCGAACTGACAGCACTGATCGAGCATTGCTGCGCCCTCGATACCGCGCAAGCCACGCCTTCGGACTTCCCGTTGGCGCGCATCAGCCAGGCACAACTGGATGCGTTGCCGGTCGCCGCTGCCGACATCGAAGATGTCTATCCGCTGTCGCCGATGCAGCAGGGCATGTTGTTCCACACCCTGTATGAGCCGCAGGCCGAGGCGTACATCAGCCAGATGCGCCTGGACATCCAGGGCCTTGATCCGCAGCGTTTTGCCGCTGCCTGGCAAGCGGCGCTGGCGCGTCATGATGTGCTGCGCAGCAGCTTCCACTGGCAAGGCCTGGACAGCGCCCATCAAGTGATCAGCCGCCAGGTGCCATTGCCGCTGCAGGTGCTGGAAAACACGGACACCGATGCGCTGGCCGAGACTGAGCGGGCGCAGGGTTTCGAACTCGACTGCGCGCCGTTGCTGCGCCTGAAACTGGTGCGCACCGGCGCCGATCGCTGGCATTTGATCTACACCAGCCATCACATCCTGATGGACGGCTGGAGTAATGCGCAGTTGCTGGGCGAGGTGATTTCCCACTACGCCGCCGGGCGCTCACTGCCGGCACCGGTCGGGCATTACCGCGATTACATGGGCTGGTTGCAGCAGCAATCGACAGACGCCGGCAAGGTGTTCTGGAAGGCTGCGCTGGCGCCGTTGCAGGCGCCGACGCTGCTTGCCGATGCCCTGCGTCCGCCAATGGCCGGGCATGGCACTGACGAGCATCGCGAGGTGATCGACGAAGCCGCCACACGGCGTCTGGGCGAGTTTGCCCGTCAGCACAAAGTCACCCTCAACACCTTGCTGCAAGCGGCCTGGAGCCTGTTGCTGCAACGCTACACCGGGCAGGATTGCGTAGCGTTCGGCGCCACAGTGGCCGGTCGTTCGGCGCCGCTGCCGGGCATCGAGCAGCAACTGGGACTGTTCATCAACACCCTGCCGCTGGTGTGCAACCCGCGCCCGGATCACCGCGTCGGGCAGTGGCTAAGTGATCTGCAAGCGCAGAACCTGGCCCTGCGCGAGTTCGAGCATGTGCCGCTGTACGACATTCAGGGCTGGGCAGGGCATCAGGGCTCGGCGCTGTTCGACAGCCTGCTGGTGTTCGAAAACTTCCCGGTCGCCGAAGCGCTGAAACAAGGCGCTCCTGCCGGGTTGACCTTCGGCAACCTGCACAACCACGAACGCACTCACTATCCACTGACGCTGGGCATCGAACTCGGCGCCACGCTGAGCCTGGAGATGAGCTACGACGCCTCGCGTTTCAGCGCTGCCCAAGTGCGCTCTCTTTGTGCCAACCTGCGCCACTTGCTGGCGCAACTGATCACCAACGCCACAGGCTGCCTCGGCAACCTGACGTTGCTCGATGAAGCCAGCAGCCACGCCATGCTCGCCCACTGCCAGCCGCCAGCGCTGCAGTTGCAGCACACAGGCCTGGTGCACGAGCGCATTGCCGCCCAGGCCAAAGCCACACCGAAGGCTCTGGCCGTGCAGTGCGGTGAACAGCGCCTGAGCTATGACGAACTGAACCGCCAGGCGAATCGCCTTGCCCACCGTCTGCTGGCCAGCGGTGCGGCGCCGGGCAAACGTGTCGGCCTGGCACTGCGTCGTGGCCCGCAAATGATCGTCAGCCTGCTGGCCGTGCTGAAGACGGGCGCGGCTTACGTACCGCTTGATGCCAACTACCCGGCCCAGCGTCTGGCCTACATGATCGAAGACAGCCGTGTCGATCTGCTGCTCGATGAGTCGGCTCTCCTGCAAGACGTGCCGCTTGCGGTTGGCCTGGAGTATCTGCAACTGGGCGACATCATCGAGACGCTGGGGGCTTATCCGGACAGCGACCCGCTGAATCACGCCACGGTCGATGACCTGGCCTACGTGATCTATACGTCGGGTTCCACCGGTCAGCCAAAAGGCGTGGCGATTGCTCACGCGGCGCTGCGCGAATTCTGCCAGACCGGTGCCGAGTATTCGGCGCTGACTGCCGATGATCGCGTGCTGCAATTTGCGACCTTCAGCTTCGACGGTTTTGTCGAGCAGTGTTACCCGCCGCTGTGTGTCGGCGCGGCGCTGATCATGCGCGGCGACGAACTCTGGGATGTGATCCGGTTGGCGGACGAGATCGTCGGCCATGGCGTGACCCTGGCGGACTTGCCGGCGGCCTACTGGTTCTTGCTGGCGCGTGAATGCGCTGGCGGCAACGTCGCCAGTCTGGGCGCGTTGCGCCAGGTGCATGTCGGTGGCGAAGCCATGTCGGTCGAAGGCCTGCGCCTGTGGCACGAAGCAGGGCTGAGCCATGTGCGACTGCTCAACACCTACGGGCCGACCGAGGCGACGGTGGTGTCGAGCGTTCACGACTGCCGTTTGAGCGATGCCAGCGACACCTTCGGCATTCCGATTGGCCGGGCCATTCCCGGCCGCGCGTTGTACGTGCTCGACAGCGCCGGGCAATTGTTGCCGGCCGGTGGCGTCGGCGAGTTGTGCATTGGTGCGAGCGCCTGTCTGGCGCAGCAGTATTTCGATCGTCCGGCCCTCACCGCCGAACGCTTCTTGCCAGACCCGTTTGCCATCGAAGCGGGGGCGCGTCTGTATCGCAGTGGCGACCTGGCGCGTTACAACGAAAACGCTGATCTGGAGTACGCCGGGCGTATCGACCATCAGGTGAAGATTCGTGGCTTGCGCATCGAGATGGGTGAAATCGAAGCCTGTCTGCAAGCGCAGGAGGGCGTGCGTGCCGCTGCGGTGATTGCTCAGGATTTCCCGGGTGGGGCGCAACTGGTGGCTTACGTGGTGCCCGAGACAGGAATCGAACCTGCGACCGCGCAGGTGCAGTGGCTGGACTCGCTCAAGGCTTCGCTGCAACAGGTGCTGCCTGATTACATGGTGCCGGCGCACCTGCTGTCGCTGGACGCATTGCCCTTGAACAACAACGGCAAACTTGATCGTACCGCGCTGCCGAAAGCCGAGATGAACCATGACCTGTGCGCCTATGTTGCGCCGCAGACGTTGCTGCAAGTGCAACTGGCACAGATCTGGGAAGCCGTGCTGGAGTCCGGCGCGGTAGGGCTCAACGATCACTTCTTCGAACGAGGCGGCCATTCGTTGCTGGCCACCCAGGTGATTTCCCGGGTCCGCCAGACACTCAAAATTGATGTGCCGATGCGCACTCTGTTCGAGCAACCGACGCTGCAAGCCTTTGCCGCCGCCTGCGCCACCCTGCAACACAGCGAAAGCGTGCCGATGATGGCGTTGCAGCGCGGTGATGCACTGGCGTTGTCTTATGCCCAGGAACGGCAGTGGTTCCTCTGGCAGCTGGAGCCGGACAGTGCCGCTTACCACGTGCCGAGTGCGCTGCGCTTGCGTGGTGCGCTGGACATCACCGCGTTGCAGAACAGTTTCAATCAACTGGTGGCGCGTCACGAACCGTTGCGCACCACGTTCCGTCAGGACGACGAACGCACTGTGCAGGTGATTCATGCGCCGGGCCAATTGACGATTGAACAGCACAGCCTCGACACCGAGGACAATCTTTCGAACTGGGTGCAGGCGCAGATCCGCCAGCCGTTCGATCTGCTCAACGGGCCGCTGCTGCGGGTCAGCTTGCTGCGGTTGGCGGCGGATAATCACGTGCTGGTGATCACTCAGCACCACATCGTTTCTGACGGCTGGTCGATGCAAGTGATGGTGCGCGAACTGATGGCGATGTATGCCGCCGCGCGCACTGGGCAACCGCTGGTGCTGGCCCCGCTTGTGCTGCAATACGCCGATTTCGCCCAGTGGCAACGGCAGTGGATGGAGGCGGGCGAGCGTCAGCGTCAGCTCGATTATTGGGTGGGCCAGCTTGGCGGCGAACAACCGGTGCTGGAGCTGCCGCTCGACCACTCGCGTCCGGCGGTGCAGAGCTACCGTGGGGCGCGACTTGATGCACCACTGGAACCCGCGTTGAGCACGCAATTGCAGGAGGTTGCCCGACGTGAGGGGGTGACGATGTTCATGCTCCTGCTGGCCTCGTTCCAGACCCTGTTGCACCGCTACAGCGGTCAGGACGATATCCGCGTCGGCGTGCCGATTGCCAACCGCAACCGCGCCGAAACCGAGGGCCTGATCGGCTTCTTCGTCAACACCCAGGTGATGCGTGCGCAGTTTGCCGGTGACCTGAGTTTCCGTGATCTGCTGGCGCAGACCCGTCAGGCTGCAATGGGCGCCCAGGCGCATCAGGATCTGCCGTTCGAGCAACTGGTGGAAGCGCTGGCACCAGAGCGCAGCCTGAGCCACAGCCCGTTGTTCCAGGTGCTGTTCAACCACCAGCGCGATGCCGCGCCGGTCACCGATGTGGCGGATTTACGCATCGAAGGCCTGCCGTGGAACAGCGCCACCGCACAATTCGACCTGACGCTGGACACCACGGAATCCGCCGCCGGGCTGATGGTCAGCCTGACCTACGCCAGCGACTTGTTTGAAGCGGCGACCATCGCGCGCCTGTTCGAACACTGGCAGGCATTGCTGCGGGCGATCGTTGCTGAGCCACAGCAAGCGATCGCCGCGTTACCGATGCTCGCCGCGCAAGAGCGCCAGCAGATCCTCGAAGACTGGAACGCCACCGCCACCGAGTACCCGCTGCACCTGAGCGTGCAGCAGTTGATCGAGGCGCAAGTGCTGTGCACACCGGACGCCGTGGCGCTGAAATACGCCGACGAATGCCTGAGCTACGCGCAGCTCAATGCCCGTGCCAACCGGTTGGCGCACAAGCTGATGGCGCAGGGTGTCGGACCTGAAAGCCTGGTCGGCATCGCGGCCGAACGTTCGATGGAAATGGTCGTCGGTCTGTTGGCCGTGCTCAAGGCCGGGGGTGCCTACGTGCCGCTCGACCCGGAATACCCGCAGGATCGCCTGGCCTACATGATCGAAGACAGCGGCGTGCAGCTGTTGCTGACCCAGGCACATCTGCTCGATGCCTTGCCATTGAGCGGGCAGGTGCAAACCCTGTTGCTCGAGGAATCGCTGGAGGGCTTTGCCAGCCACAATCCCGACGTGGCGGTCACCGGTGAAAACCTCGCCTACGTGATCTACACCTCCGGTTCCACCGGCAAACCGAAAGGTGCCGGCAACCGTCATGTCGCCCTGACCAACCGTCTGTGCTGGATGCAACAGGCCTACGAGATCGGTGCCGGCGACAGCGTGCTGCAGAAGACGCCGTTCAGCTTTGACGTTTCGGTGTGGGAGTTCTTCTGGCCATTGATGACCGGCGCACGGCTGGTCGTCGCAGCGCCGGGCGATCACCGCGATCCGGCAAAACTCGTGGCGTTGA
This sequence comes from Pseudomonas sp. 91RF, assembly GCF_003576265.1. NCBI lineage: Bacteria > Pseudomonadati > Pseudomonadota > Gammaproteobacteria > Pseudomonadales > Pseudomonadaceae > Pseudomonas > Pseudomonas sp. 91RF. The sequence goes on along the minus strand of NZ_QWFC01000022.1, from coordinate 149,752 downwards.
TCAACCGCGAACACATCACCACGCTGCACTTTGTGCCGTCGATGTTGCAAGCCTTCCTGCAGGACGCCGACGTCGCCACGTGCACCAGCCTGCAACGCATCGTGTGCAGTGGCGAAGCACTGCCGGCGGACGCGCAACAGCAAGTCTTCGCCAAACTGCCGACTGCCGGGCTTTACAACCTTTACGGCCCGACCGAAGCCGCCATCGATGTCACGCACTGGACGTGTGTGGAGGAGGGCCGCGACAGCGTGCCGATCGGACAGCCGATTGCCAACCTCGGCTGCTACATCCTTGACGACAACCTCGAGCCGGTGCCGACCGGTGTCCTCGGTGAGTTGTACCTGGCAGGCGTCGGTCTGGCGCGGGGTTACCACCAGCGTCCGGCGCTGACCGCCGAACGTTTTGCCGTCAGCCCCTATGGCAATGGCGAGCGGATCTACCGCACCGGTGACCTGGCACGCTACCGCGCCGACGGCGTGATCGAATACGCCGGCCGGATCGACCATCAGGTCAAGCTGCGCGGTTTGCGGATCGAGCTCGGTGAAATCGAAGCGCGTCTGCTGGAGCATGGCAACGTCCGTGAAGCGGCGGTGCTGGTGATCGACGGCAAGCTGCTGACCGCTTACGTAGTGTTGAGCGAAGAAAGCGCGGACTGGCGCGACACCCTGATGCGTTATCTGCACGCCGGACTGCCGGAGTACATGGTGCCCAATCAGTGGCTGAATCTTGCGCAGATGCCGTTGAGCCCCAATGGCAAGCTGGATCGCAAGGCGCTGCCGAAACCCGAATTGGGGGCCGGCAAGGCCGAATACATCGCGCCGCGCAATGAGCTGGAGCAACGCATCGCTGCGGTGTGGGCCGATGTGCTGAAACTGCCGCGAGTAGGGCTGGGCGATAACTTCTTTGAACTGGGTGGCGATTCGATCATTTCGATTCAAGTGGTGGCCCGTGCCCGTCAGGCCGGCATCCGCTTTACCCCCAAAGACCTGTTCCAGTACCAGACCGTCCAGGCGCTGGCGGGTGTCGCGACGCTGGGTGAAGGCGCGACGCTGGTCGACCAGGGCCCGGTCGGCGGCGCCACGCCGTTGCTGCCGTTCCAGCAGTGGTTCTTCGCGCATGACATTGCCGAGCGTCATCACTGGAACCAGTCCGTGATGCTGAAACCGGCCATCAGCATTGAGGCCGATGCACTTGAGCAAGCCCTGCAAGGGCTGGTCACGCATCACGATGCCTTGCGCCTGTCGTTCACTGAAACGAGCGACGGCTGGACCGCGAATCACCACGCAACAACCGTCAGACACGACCTGTTGATGCAGGCCTCAGTCAGCGATGAGCAACAGTTGCAGGCCGCCTGCCTTGCGGCGCAACGCAGCTTCGACCTGGCTCAAGGCCCGCTGCTGCGTGGCTTGCTGGTGACTCTGGCCGACGGTTCACAACGCTTGTTGCTGGCGGTGCACCACCTGGTGGTGGACGGTGTGTCCTGGCGGATTCTGCTGGAAGATTTGCAAAGTGCTTATCAGCAGCGCATCGACGGCAAGCCCCTGCGTCTGCCGGCCAAGACCAGCGCCTTCAAGCACTGGGCCGAACGTTTGCAACAGCACGCGCCGCAACGTGCGGGTGAACTCGACCTGTGGCGCGCACAATTGGCTGATGCGCCCGTCGATCTGCCGTGCATCAATCCGCAGGCCAGCCTGCAAAATCGCGATGCGCGCACCGTACAGACGCGCCTCGATCAAGCGCTGACCCGACAACTGCTGCAACAGGCGCCGGCGGCGTATCGCACTCAGGTCAATGATCTGCTGATGACCGCGCTGGCCCGGGTCATCTGCCGCTGGACGGGGCAGGCCTCGACCCTGATTCAGCTGGAAGGGCATGGTCGTGAAGACCTGTTCGACGACCTTGACCTGAGTCGCAGTGTCGGCTGGTTCACCAGTCTGTTCCCGGTGCGCCTGACTCCGACCGCGTCGTTCGACGGTTCGATCAAGCAGATCAAGGAGCAGTTGCGGGCGATTCCCGACAGGGGCCTGGGCTTCGGCGTGCTGCGTTACTTCGGCGATGATGCGACCCGCCGCGAGCTGGCGGCGCTGCCGACGCCGCGCATCACGTTCAACTATCTCGGGCAGTTCGACAGCCAGTTCGATGACGGCGCACTGTTCGCGCCGGCCAGCGAAAAGGCCGGCGACGAACAGAGTCCGTTGGCACCGCTGGGCAACTGGCTGGAACTCAATGGTCAGGTGTATGGCGGTGAGCTGAGCCTGGACTGGACGTTCAGCCGCGAGATGTTCGATGAAGCAACCATCGCGCGCCTGGCCGACGAGTACGCGATCGAACTGGCGGCGCTGATCGAGCATTGCTGCGCTGCACGCAATGCCGGCGTCACGCCGTCGGACTTCCCGCTGGCGCCGCTCAACCAGCAACAGCTCGATGCGTTGCCGGACGCCGGTGCCGATGTCGAAGACATCTACCCGCTGTCGCCGATGCAACAGGGCATGTTGTTCCACAGCCTGTACGAACAAGGTTCGGGGGATTACATCAACCAGATGCGCGTCAGCGTCGAAGGCCTTGATCCCGAGCGTTTGCGTCAGGCCTGGCAGGGCGCCGTCGATCGCCATGCGATTCTGCGCACGCGTTTTGTGTGGATCTCCGAGCAGGAGCAGCCGCTGCAAATCGTCCAGCGTCAGGCCGAACTGCCATTCAGCCTGCATGACTGGCGCGGTCGCGCTGATCTGGCGGAGGCGCTCGACGGGCTGGCACAGGAGCAACTGCAACAGGGCTTCGATCTGTTGGAGGCGCCGCTGCTGCGTCTGGTGCTGGTACAAACCGGCGATGACCGCTTCGAGATGATCTACACCAGCCATCACATTCTCATGGACGGCTGGAGCAACTCGCAGTTGCTCGGCGAAGTGCTGCAGCGCTATGCCGGTGAAACCCCGGCCGCGCCGGTGGGCCGTTATGGCGATTACATCGGCTGGCTGCAGCGTCAGGACGGTCAGGCCAGCGAGCGCTTCTGGACCGAGCGTCTGGCCGGCCTCGACGAGCCGACCCACCTGGTCCGCAGCTGCCTCGATACGCTGGCAACTGCCGGCCAGAGCGGTTACGACCAGCAAACCCGTTGGCTGGACCGTGAGCAGACTCAACGTCTGGGTGCGTTTGCCCGTCAGCACAAGGTCACCCTCAACACCGTGGTGCAGGCCGCCTGGCTGTTGCTGTTGCAGCGTTACACCGGTCAATCGACCGTGGCGTTCGGTGCTACGGTCGCCGGGCGTCCGGCCGAGTTGCCAGGTGTCGAACAACAGATCGGCTTGTTCATCAACACCTTGCCGGTAATCGCCACTCCGCGTGTCGAGCAAGCCCTCGGTGAGTGGCTGCAATCGGTGCAGGCGCTGAACCTGGCCATGCGCGAATTCGAATACACGCCACTGGCGGACATTCAGCGCTGGTCGGGACAACGCGGCGAAGGCTTGTTCGACAGCTTGCTGGTGTTCGAGAACTACCCGGTATCGGAGGCGCTGAACAACGGTGCGCCGCAAGGCTTGCGTTTCGATGAGGCGCGCAGCCAGGAGCAGACCAATCTGCCGTTGACGGTGCTGGTGGACCTGAGCGACAGCCTGTCGTTGCAATTCGCCTATGCCCGGCAACATTTCAGCGCTGCGCAGATCGAACAGATCGCAGGCCACTTGCAGCACGTGTTGTTGCAAATGGCCGACTCGCCGGCGCAGCGTCTGCTGGCCGATCTGAGCCTGTTCGATGCGGCACAACAACAGGCGACGTTGCACGACTGGAACCGTGCGCCGGCCACCTATGCGCAAACCCGCACCCTGCCACAGCTGATCGAGGCACAGGTACGCCGGGCACCAGAGGCGATTGCCGTGAGCCTGGGCGAAGAGCAATTGAGCTACGGCGAACTCAACGCCCGTGCCAACCGCCTGGCCCATGCCCTGATTGCACGGGGCGTCGGTGCCGATGTGCTGGTGGGTCTGGCTGCCGAGCGTTCGATCGAAATGATCGTCGGCCTGGTCGCCATCCTCAAGGCTGGCGGGGCTTACCTGCCGCTGGATCCGCAGTATCCGGCCGAGCGCCTGCAATACATGATCGAAGACAGCGGTATTGCCTTGTTGCTGATGCAGCCGGGTGTGCTTGATCACCTGGAAGTTGCCGGGCGCGTCGAAACCCTGCTGCTGGGTGACGACAGCCGCTGGCAGGATCAATTGGCAACCGATCCGCAGGTCTGGGCCGACAGCGCCAGCCTCGCTTACGTGATCTACACCTCGGGCTCCACCGGCAAACCGAAGGGTACGCTGCTGGCTCACGACAACGTGCTGCGTCTGTTCGAGGCAACGGAGCCCTGGTTCAGTTTCGGTGCCGAGGATCGCTGGACGCTGTTTCACTCGTATGCGTTCGACTTCTCGGTCTGGGAAATCTTCGGCGCACTGCTGCATGGCGGGCGTCTGGTGATCGTGCCGCACAGCGTCAGCCGCTCGCCGCAGGAGTTCCATGCGCTGCTGTGTCGCGAGCGCATCACCGTGCTCAACCAGACGCCGTCGGCATTCAAGCAACTGATGCAAGTCGCTTGCGACGCCCCACAGGATCCGCAACTGTCGTTGCGTTACGTCGTGTTTGGCGGTGAGGCGCTGGAAGTGCGCAGCCTGCGTCCATGGTTCGAACGCTTCGGCGATGCCGCGCCACAGCTGATCAACATGTACGGCATCACCGAAACCACGGTTCATGTGACTTACCGTCCGCTGACCCTGGCCGATCTCGAACAGGACGCCGGCAGCCCGCTGGGCGAGCCGATCCCGGACCTGGGCTGGTACGTGCTCGACGCCGACCTGAAACCGGTGGCCAAGGGCTGCATCGGCGAGTTGCACGTCAGCGGCGCCGGGCTGGCACGGGGTTATCTCAAGCGTGCCGACCTCAGCGCCTTGCGTTTCGTGCCGAACCCGTTCGGTGACGACGGCGCGCGGCTGTATCGCACCGGCGACCTGGCGCGCTATCGCGCCGATGGCCGGATCGAGTACGCCGGACGTATCGACCATCAGGTGAAGATCCGTGGTTTCCGTATCGAGCTGGGTGAAATCGAGGCGCAACTGTTGGCGCTGCCACAAATCCGTCAGGCCGTGGTCCTGGATCAGCCAGGCGCCGGCGGCGTGCAACTGGTTGCGTATCTGGTGGCCGATCAGTCGGTCGAGCTCGATCAACAGGGCCAGTGGCGCGAGCTGCTGCGCCAGGCGCTCAAGTACAACCTGCCGGATTACATGGTACCGGCGCATCTGCTGCTGCTCGACAGCCTGCCGCTGACCGCCAACGGCAAGCTTGACCGCAAGGCCCTGCCACAACCGGACGCCAGTCTGCTGCAAAACACCTATGTGGCGCCTGAAAGTGAACTGCAACAGCAGATCGCCGGGGTCTGGGCCGAAGTCTTGAAACTGGAGCGTGTCGGCCTGACAGATAACTTCTTCGAGCTTGGCGGCCATTCGCTGCTGGCCACTCAGGTGGCCTTGCGTCTGCGCGAGTTGCTGGGCTTCGAAGTGCCGCTGGCCAGCCTGTTCGCCAGTGCCGATCTGGCGGCTTTCAGCGAAGCCGTACAAGCCCTGCAACCCGATTTGCAGCCCGTTCATGATGTTTTGGCTAAATCCTTGGAGGCTCTCAATCGTTTATCAGCAGATGAACTTGAAAAACTGATTTCCTGAGAGGACCACGGCATGCAGCAGTTGATTGAATCGGTAGGCGCGCTTTCTCCCGAGAAACGCAAGGCGCTGGCGATTCTACTGGGCAAACAGGGCATTAACCTTTATGGCATCGCGCCGATTTTCCGGCGCACCGAAGGTGAACCGCTGCTTTTGTCTTATGCCCAGGAGCGGCAGTGGTTTCTCTGGCAGATGGAGCCGGACAGCGCGGCGTACCACATTCCCACGGCGTTGCGCTTGCGCGGCGCCCTGGACATGGCGGTCCTGCAGCGCAGTTTCGATACGCTGATCGAGCGTCACGAAAGTCTGCGCACCGGGTTTGCCCGAGGTGATCAGGACGGGGCCATTCAGCTGATCAAGGCGCCGTTTGCCTTGCAGATCGAGGTTCGCGAGCTGGACGGCGAAGTCGATGAGCCGCGTTTGCGCGCGGCCATCGAAGCCGAGATTGCCCGACCGTTCGACCTCGAACGGGACGCCTTGCTGCGGGTCTGCCTGCTGCGGCTGGCACCGGACGATCACGTTCTGGTGATGGTGCAACATCACATCATTTCCGATGGCTGGTCGATGCAGGTGATGGTCGGCGAACTGATCGAACTCTATGCCGGGTTCAGTCAGGGCGCACCGGCCACGCTTGCACCGTTGCCGATCCAGTACGCCGATTTCGCCCAGTGGCAACGCAGCTGGATGGACGCCGGTGAGCGCGAGCGGCAATTGAGCTATTGGGTCGAACATCTGGGCTCGGATCCGGGTGTGCTGGAGCTGCCGGCCGATCATCCGCGCCCGCTGGTGCAAAGCTATCGCGGTGCACGTCTGGACATGCAGCTGGACGTGGCGTTGAGCAAAGGCCTGCAAGAGCTTGCGCGCCGTGAAGGCGTGACCATGTTCATGTTGTTGCTGGCAGCGTTCCAGACCTTGCTGCATCGTTACAGCGGTCAGGACGACATTCGCATCGGCGTGCCGATTGCCAACCGAAACCGCGCGGAAACCGAAGGGCTGATCGGCTTTTTCGTCAATACTCAGGTCCTGCGCGCCACCCTCGACAGCAGCATGACGTTCAGCGCCTTGCTGGCCCAGGCCAGGCAATCGGCGCTGGGCGCGCAGGCGCATCAGGATCTGCCGTTCGAGCAATTGGTCGAAGCCCTGGCGCCGGAACGCAGCCTGAGCCGCAGCCCGTTGTTCCAGGTGATGTTCAACCATCAGAGTGGCGCGCGGCAGGCCAATCAGGCCACGCAATTACCGGGGCTGGCGGTTGAAAGTGTGAACTGGGACAGCCTCACGGCGCAGTTCGACCTGACTCTGGAAACCCACGAATCGCCGGAAGGTGTGTGGGCCTCGCTGATCTACGCCACCGACCTGTTTGAAGCCGCGTCCATCGAGCGCATGGGCCGGCATTTGCAGGCGCTGCTCAAGGGCATCGTCAGCGATGCGCAACAGCGCGTCGGCGAGTTGCCGCTGCTCGATGCCGGTGAACGGCAGGTATTGCTGCACGACTGGAACCCGGTGGACGCACCGTTTGCCAGCGATCTGTGCATTCATCAGTTGATCGCTCGTCAGGCGGCGCAGACCCCGGATGCACGCGCGGTGACCTTCGCCGAACGGCATCTGACGTATGCCGAGCTTGAAGCACGGGCCAACCCGCTGGCGCATGCCTTGATCGAGCGAGGCGTCGGCCCGGAGGTGCGCGTCGGTGTGGCGATGCAGCGCTCGGAGAATCTGCTGGTCGCGCTGCTGGCCGTGCTCAAGGCCGGGGGCGTGTACGTGCCGCTCGACCCGGATTACCCGGCCGACCGCGTCGCCTACATGCTCGAAGACAGCCGTGCACTGTGCCTGCTGACTGAACGGGACGTCGCCGCCAGTCTGGCGATTGCGGCGGACACCGACGTGATGCTGATGGACAACGCCGCCGAGGATTTCGTCGCGTATCCCGCGCATGCGCCGCAAACGCGCGTGTCGGCCGACAACCTGGCGTATGTGATTTACACCTCCGGTTCCACCGGCAAACCGAAAGGTGTGGCGATTGCCCACCGCAACGTGCTGGCGCTGATCGACTGGTCGCAATCGGTGTACAGCCGCGACGATATTCAAGGCGTGCTGGCCTCGACGTCGGTGTGTTTCGACCTGTCGGTGTGGGAGCTGTTTGTCACCCTGGCCAACGGTGGTTCGCTGATCATCGCCCGAAATGCGCTGGAATTGCCGCAGTTGCCGGCCCGCGATCAGGTGCGCCTGATCAACACCGTGCCTTCGGCGATTGCCGCCCTGCAACGCAGCGGCGAGATCCCGCCGAGCGTTCGCATCATCAATCTGGCCGGCGAGCCGCTCAAGCAATCGCTGGTCGACACTTTGTATGCGCAACCGACGGTCGAGCATGTTTTCGACCTGTACGGCCCGTCGGAAGACACCACCTATTCAACCTGGACACGGCGCACGGCGGGTGGCCAGCCGAGCATCGGCCGGCCACTGAAACACACCGCCAGCTATGTCCTCGACGGCGAGTTGCAACCGGTGCCGCAAGGTGTCGCCGCCGAGCTGTATCTGGCCGGTGCCGGCATCACGCGCGGTTACCTGGCCCGGCCGGCGCTGACCGCAGAAAAGTATCTGCCGAACCCGTTCGGCGCTCCGGGCGAGCGTTTCTACCGTACCGGTGACCTGACGCGTTATCAGGTTGACGGCAACCTGCAATACGTCGGGCGTATCGACCATCAGGTCAAAGTGCGCGGCTTCCGCATCGAGCTGGGCGAGATCGAAGCGCGTCTGCTGCAGCAAGAAGCGGTGCGCGAACTGGCGGTACTGGCGCAGGAAGGCGCGAGCGGTCAGCAACTGGTCGCCTATATTGTGCCGAGCGGTGCCCTGGGCAATGCCGAAGAGCAAGCGCGCCTGCGTGAAGTGCTCAAGGCCGGCCTGCGCGAGCACCTGCCGGAATACATGGTGCCGGCGCATTTGTTGTTCCTCGAACAACTGCCGCTGACCCCCAACGGCAAGCTTGATCGCAAGGCGCTGCCCAAGCCTGACGCGGCGCTGGAGCAGCACACCTATCTTGCGCCGGGCAACGATAACGAGCGGCAATTGTGCGAGATCTGGCAGGCCGTGCTCGGGCTGGAGCAGGTGGGCGTCACGGATAACTTCTTTGCCCTTGGCGGTGACTCGATCATCTCCATCCAGGTGGTCAGCCGTGCACGTCAGGCCGGCCTGCGCATCACCCCCAAGGATCTGTTCCAGTACCAGACCGTGCAAGGTCTGGCCCGGGTTGCCCAGCGTGGCGAAGCGGCGTTCGGCATCGAGCAGGGCGCCGTCACCGGCAGCACGCCGTTGCTGCCGTTCCAGCAGCGATTCTTCGAACTGCAGATTCCCGAGCGTCAGCGCTGGAACCAGTCGCTGCTGCTGAAACCTTCGCAAGCGGTCGACGCCGATGTCCTCGAACACGCCTTGCAGGCATTGGTTGCACATCACGACGCCTTGCGCCTGAGCTTCAGCGAAGGTGCTCAAGGCTGGACGGCCACGCACCGCGCGCCGGATAACCGGCCGTTGCTGCAACAGGCGAGCGTGCAGCACGCCGACGAAATCGAAGCGGTATGCGACGCTGCTCAAGGCAGTCTTGATCTGCAAAATGGCCCGCTGTTGCGCGCCGTGCTGCTGAATGTGGCCGACGGCAGCCAGCGCTTGTTGCTGGCGATCCACCACCTGGTGGTCGACGGTGTGTCCTGGCGGGTGTTGCTGGAAGATTTGCAGAACGCTTGCGAGCAGTTGCAGAACGGCGAGACCGTCAAACTGCCGGCCAAGACCAGCCCGTTCAAGGACTGGGCGCAACGCCTGCAAACGTTCGCCGGCGGTGAGCTGCAAAGCGAGCTGACGTGGTGGTCCGGACAGTTGGGCGAGGCGCCTGCCGATCTGCCTTGCGACAACCCGGCAGCGACCTTGCAAAACCGTCACGCGGTGAGCGTGGAAACCCGCTTGAATGCAGATCAGACCCGCCAGCTCTTGCAGCAGGCGCCGGCCGCTTATCGCACGCAGATCAACGATGTGCTGCTGACGGCACTGGCGCGGGTGATCTGTCGCTGGACCGGTCAGGCCTCGACCCTGATCCAGCTCGAAGGTCATGGTCGTGAAGAGCTGTTCGATGACATCGACCTGAGCCGCACCGTCGGCTGGTTCACCAGCCTGTTCCCGGTACGCCTGACCCCGGCCATGGGTTTGGCCGACTCGCTCAAGGCGGTCAAGGAACAACTGCGTGGCGTGCCGCACAAAGGCCTGGGTTTTGGTGCCCTGCGTTACCTGGGCGATGAGCACGCGCGGCAGACACTCGCCGCGCAGCCGGTGCCGCGCATTACCTTCAACTACCTGGGGCAGTTCGACAGCCAGTTCGACGAGGCCGCGCTGTTTGTGCCCGCCAGTGAGAGCACCGGTCGCGAACAGAGCTCGCTGGCACCGCTGGCCAACTGGCTGGACATCAACGGCAAGGTCTATGGCGGTGAGCTCAACCTCAGCTGGTCGTTCAGCCACGAAATGTTCAATCAGGCGACGATCCAGCGTCTGGCTGACGACTATGCACAAGAACTCAATGCGCTGATCGCCCATTGCTGTGATACGCACAACCGTGGCGTGACGCCGTCGGATTTCCCGTTGGCTGACCTGACTCAGGCGCAGCTCGATCAGTTGATCACCGATCCGCAAACGGTGGACAACGTTTATCCGCTGTCGCCGATGCAGCAGGGCATGCTCTTTCACACCTTGTATGAGCAGGGCTCGGGCGATTACATCAACCAGATGCGGGTGTCGGTGGAAGGGCTCGATGTCGAGCGTTTCCGTCAGGCCTGGCAAGCGGCGCTGGAGGCCCATGACATTCTGCGCACCCGGTTTGTCTGGGGAGGCGAGCAAGCTCGGCCGCTGCAAATCGTCGAACGCTCGGCCACGTTGCCGTTCACCGTTCACGACTGGCGCGGCCAGCCAGGCGAAGCGCTGGATGCGCTGGCCGAGGCCGAGCGCAACCGTCCGTTCGACTTGAGCGAGGTGCCGCTGTTGCGCCTGGTGGTCGTGCGCACCGCGCAAGACCGTCACGAACTGCTCTACACCAGTCACCACATTTTGCTCGACGGCTGGAGCAACTCGCAGTTGCTCGGTGAAGTGCTGCAACGCTATGCCGGGCAAGTGCCTGTTGCGCCCGTCGGCCGCTACAGCGATTACATCGCCTGGCTGCAGCGTCAGGACAGTCAGCTCAGCGAGCAATTCTGGCTTGAACGTCTGGCCCGGTTTGATGAGCCGACCCGCCTGGCCCAGGGGCTGGCGGACCGTTCGGCGAGCGCCGAGGGCGGTACCGGACACTATCAGCAGTGGATCGACGCCACAGGCACGTTGCGCTTGAGCGAGTTTGCCCGTCAGCAAAAAGTTACCCTGAACACCCTGGTGCAAGCGGCGTGGCTGTTGCTGTTGCAACGTTACACCGGGCAACCGACGGTGGCCTTCGGCGCCACCGTGTCGGGGCGTCCGGCCAATCTGCCGGGGGTCGAGCAGCAGGTCGGTCTGTTCATCAACACCTTGCCGGTGATTGCCCGTCCGGAACCGCAGCTGACGGTCAGCCAGTGGCTGCAAACCGTGCAGGAACTCAATATCGCCCTGCGTGATTTCGAACACACGCCACTGGCCGATATCCAGCGCTGGTCGGGGCAGGGCAGCGATGGCCTGTTCGACAACCTGCTGGTGTTCGAGAACTACCCGATCTCCGAAGCGCTGGAGCAAGGCTCGTCGCTTGGCCTGAATTTCGGCGCGGTCGACACCCGTGAACAAACCAACTTCCCGCTGACGGTCGGGGTCAACCTCGGTGAAACCCTGTCGGTGCATTACAGCTTTGCCGCCGCCAGTTTCAGCCCGGATGCGATTGTGCGCTTGCACGCGCAACTGGCCTCGCTGCTGGAGCAGTTCGTGCAGTCGGCGAATGCGCGCCTCGGCGCGTTGACCCTGCTCAGCCGTGAAGAACAGCGCCGTTTGCAGGAAAACAATCGTGCGCAACCGTGCACGGATCTGTTGCCGGTGCATCAGCGCATCGCAGTGATTGCGGCGCAGCAGGCGCAACAGGAAGCCGTGCGTTGTGGTGATCAGGCGTTGACCTTCGCCGAGCTTGAAAGCCAGGCCAACCGCCTCGCGCATGTGCTGATCCATGAAGGCGTCGGGCCGGAAGTGCGTGTCGGCGTAGCGCTGCCGCGCAGCCCGTCGATGCTGGTGGCCTTGCTTGCGGTGCTCAAGGCCGGGGGTGCTTACGTGCCGCTGGATGCCAGTTATCCGCGCGAGCGCCTGGCCTACCTGATCGAAGATTCGGGCATCGCGCTGCTGCTCAGCGATTCGCAACTGCGCACGCGGTTGCCGCTGAACGCCGGTTTGCGTGCGCTGGATCTGGACACGCTGCCGACCGCCGAATGGCCAGACGTTGCGCCGCAGGTCGAGGTACATGCGCAAAACCTTGCCTATGTGATTTACACCTCCGGTTCAACCGGACAACCCAAGGGTGTGTGCGTGGAACACGGACCGCTGGCAATGCATTGCCAGGCAATCGGCCAGCGCTATGAAATGACCCCGGGCGATTGCGAACTGCACTTCATGTCGTTCGCCTTCGACGGCGCTCATGAACGCTGGCTGACCCCGCTGACCCATGGCTCGCGGCTGTTGCTGCGCGATGACAGCCTGTGGAGCCCGGAGCAGACCTATGCCGCCATGCAACAGCATGGCGTGACGGTGGCGGCGTTCCCCCCAGTGTACTTGCAGCAATTGGCCGAGCACGCCGAACACGTCGGCCAGCCGCCCGCGGTGCGCATCTACTGCTTCGGCGGCGATGCCGTGCCCAACGACAGTTTCGAACGGGCACGTGCCGCACTGGCGCCGCAGTACATCATCAATGGTTACGGGCCAACTGAAACCGTGGTCACCCCGTTGATCTGGAAGGCCGGGCGCCACGACGAGTGTGGCGCTGCCTATGCACCGATCGGCACGCGGATCGGCGACCGCAGCACCTGTGTGCTCAGCGCTGATCTCAACGCATTGCCACAGGGCGTGATGGGCGAGTTGTATCTGGGCGGCACCGGGCTGGCCCGGGGTTATCTGGACCGTCCGGCAATGACCGCCGAACGCTTCGTACCCGATCCATTCGGGGCGCCGGGCAGTCGTCTGTACCGCAGCGGCGATCTGGTGCGCGAGCGCGCCGATGGCGTGTTCGACTATCAGGGGCGTGTCGACAACCAGGTGAAAATCCGTGGTTTCCGCATCGAACTGGGCGAAATCGAAGCGCGCCTGCTGGAACTGAGCAGCGTGCGCGAAGCCGTGGTGCTGGCGCATGCCGGGCCGAGCGGCAAGCAATTGGTGGCTTATCTGGTGCCGACACAGCCGGTGGCAGAAGCACATCTGGGGGAATGGCGCGACAGCGTGCGTAACGCTCTCAAAGAGAGCCTGCCAACGCACATGGTGCCGGCGCACTTGATGGTGCTGGCGAACCTGCCGGTGACCCCGAACGGCAAACTGGACCGCAAGGCGCTGCCGGCACCGGACGCCAGTCTGATGCAGAACAGCTACGTGGCGCCGCGCAATGAAATGGAGCAGCGTATCGCCACGATCTGGGCCGATGTGCTGCGCCTCGAGCGGGTCAGCGCCACGGACAACTTCTTTGAGCTGGGCGGTGATTCGATCATCTCGATTCAAGTGGTCGGCCGTGCGCGGCAGGCCGGAATCCAGTTCACACCCAAGGATCTGTTCCAGCACCAGACCGTGCAGGCACTGGCGGCGGTGGCACAGGCCGGCGGTACGGTGCTGAGCATCGATCAGGGGCCGGTCAGCGGTACGACCCCGTTGTTGCCGTTCCAGCAATGGTTCTTCGCCAGCGAGATCCCCGAGCGCCATCACTGGAACCAGTCGTTGCTGCTCAAACCGGCGATGACGCTGCACGTCGAGACCGTTGCGCAGGTGCTTCAGGCACTGGTCGCGCATCACGATGCCTTGCGCCTTTCGTTCAGTGAAACGACCGAGGGCTGGGCAGCCACTCACCGTCCGGTCGAGCCTGCGCAGGAACTGCTCTGGCAGCGCACGCTGACGGATCCGGCTGAAATCGAAGGGATCGGTCAGCAGGCCCAGGGCAGTCTCGATCTGCTCGACGGTCCGCTGCTGCGCGGTGTGCTGTTCGATCTGCCGGACCACACTCAGCGCCTGATGCTGGTGGTGCATCACCTGGTGGTCGACGGTGTCTCGTGGCGGATCCTGCTGGAAGACCTGCAAACTGCGTTCAGCCAGATCCAGGCCGGGCTCGAGGTCGCGTTGCCGGCCAAGACCAGCGCCTTCAAAGCCTGGGCCGAACGCCTGCAGGCGCATAGTGCCAGCCTCGATGACGAACAGACTTTCTGGCGTGAGCATTTGCAGGGGGCAATCGCCACTTTGCCGTGCGAGCGCCCGGACGGCAGCCTGGAAAACCGCTATGCGCAAAGTGTGCAGACGCGCCTTGCGCCTGAGCTGACCAGGCAACTGCTGCAACAGGCCCCGGCGGCTTATCGCACGCAGGTCAACGACTTGCTGCTGACCGCACTGGCGCGGGTCATCAGCCGCTGGAGCGGGCATGCCTCGGCACTGATTCAGCTGGAAGGTCATGGTCGTGAAGACCTGTTCGACGATATCGATCTGAGCCGCACCCTCGGCTGGTTCACCAGCGTGTTCCCGGTGCACCTGACGCCGGCCGGCGGTTTTGCTGATTCGATCAAGCAGATCAAGGAGCAACTGCGTGCGATTCCCGACAAGGGCATCGGTTTTGGCGCCTTGCGTTATCTGGGTGATGCCTCGGCGCGTGAGGCGCTGGCAGCACTGCCCACGCCAAAAATCACCTTCAACTACCTCGGCCAGTTCGATAGCCAGTTCGACGAGGCTGCGCTGTTCCTGCCGGCCGGCGAAAGTGCCGGCAGTGACCTCAGCGAGCGCGCCCCGCTGGGTAACTGGCTGTCGGTCAACGGTCAGGTGTATGGCGGTGAGCTGAGTCTGTCGTGGAGCTTCAGCGAGCAGATGTTCGACACCGCGACCGTGCAGGCCGTGGCCGATGAATACGGGCGTGAACTGACCGCGCTGATCGAACACTGCGTGACCCCGGGCAACCACGGCCTGACGCCGTCGGACTTCCCGCTGGCAGCGCTGGGCCAGACGCGCCTGGACGGTTTGCCGGTGCCGGTCGCGGACATCGAAGACATCTATCCGTTGTCGCCGATGCAGCAGGGCATGTTGTTCCACACCTTGTCCGATGATGGCGACGATCTTTACGTCAACCAGCTCAACCTGTCGGTGGAAGGCCTCGATATCGAGCGCTTCCGTGCCGCATGGGAATGCGTGGTACAGCGTCACGAAATCCTGCGCACGTCGTTCCATTGGCAAGACAGCCAGGCGTCACCGGTGCAGGTCGTCCATCGTCAGGGTGTTGTTGACCTGCAAGCGCTGGACACGCCGATGGATGAGGCGCAACTCGCCGAGTTCGCCCGTCAGCAGCGGGTTCAGGGCTTTGAACTGGACCGCATGCCGTTGCAACGCACGCGCCTGATTCGTCTGGACGCCGACAAGTACCAGCTGATCTGGACCAGCCATCACATCTTGATGGACGGCTGGAGCAGTTCGCAGTTGTTCGGCGAGGTACTGCAGCACTACGCCACCGGCCTGGTCGAAGGCGAGAGTGGACGTTATCGCGACTTCATCGCGTGGTTGCAGCAGCAGGATTCGGCGCAACTCGAGCAATTCTGGCGCGGCCACTTGCAGACGCTGGTCGAACCGACCGCGCTGAGTCAGGCGATGCACCCGCGTCATGAGTCCGCCGAACACGGCCACCAGGCGTTGTACACCCGTTGGGATGCACAGCAGACAGCCTTGTTGCAGCAGCACTGCCGGGCTCAGGGCATCACCGCCAACACGCTGATTCAAGGCGCGTGGTTGCTGCTGTTGCAGCGCTACACCGGTCAGCACAGCGTGGCGTTTGGTGCCACCGTGGCCGGGCGCCCGGAAGGGTTGCCGAATGCCGGCAGCATGCTGGGGCTGTTCATCAACACCCTGCCTGTGATCCAGACCCTCGATCCGGCGCAGCCGCTGAATGCCTGGCTGAGCAGTCTGCAGGCCTATAACCTCGATCTGCGTGAACATGCTCACGCACCGCTGGCGGACATTCAGCGCTGGTCGGGGCAGGGCGGGCAAGCCTTGTTCGACAGCATCATCGTGTTCGAGAACTACCCGATCGACCAGCGTCTGGAACAGGCACCGGGCGGCCTGCGCTTCGGCACCTCGGCCAGCCATGACGTGACCAACTTCCCGATGGACCTGGCCGTGCATCTGGGTGAAGAGTTCTCCATCGAGTACCTGTTCCTGCGTGATCGTTTCAGTGTCGAAGCGGTCGAGCGGATCCGCCAGACCATGGAAGTGTTGCTGCACAGCATGATGCAGCAGCCGACGGAGCGTCTGGGCAACCTGCAGCGTCTGGCCGCGCCACAATGGCAGGCCTTGCAGCAGTGGGGCGCAGAACCGGCGGCGGTGCACCGGCGCGAGCTGTTGCCGGCGATGATTGCCGCGCAACGCCCCGAGGCCATTGCCGCCGAATGTGGTGACGAGCAGTTGAGCTACGCGCAACTCGAGCGCCGTGCCAACCAGCTGGCGCATCATCTGATAGCGGCGGGTGCCGGTCCGGAAGTGCTGATCGGTGTCGCACTGGAACGTTCGCTCGACATGCTGGTGGCCTTGCTCGCCGTGTTCAAAAGCGGCGCCGCTTACGTGCCGCTGGACATCGACTATCCGGCCGATCGCCTGGCCTTCATGATCGAAGACTCCGGCATGCGTCAGATGATCAGCCGTGGCGCTGCCAGCCAGCGTTTGCCATTGCCGGCGAATTTGCCATTGCTTGATCTCGATCTTTTTGATGGTAATCAGTACCCGGTCACGGCACCGCAGGTACAGACCTGTGATGACAGTCTCGCCTACCTGATCTACACCTCGGGCTCCACCGGTTTGCCCAAAGGTGTGGCGGTGACCCACGGACCGCTGAGCATGCATTGCCAGGCAATCCGCGAGTTGTACGAGATGGACACCGGCACGCGCGAATTGCACTTCATGTCGTTCGCCTTCGACGGCGCCCATGAACGCTGGCTGACCACGCTGGCGTTCGGCGGCACCCTGGTGCTGCGCGATCATGAACTGTGGACGCCGGAGCAGACCAGCCACGCCTTGCTCAACCGCTCGATCGATATCGCCTGCTTCCCGCCGGCCTACCTCAAACAGGTGGCCGAGTACGTCGAGGCCAGCGGCATGGCTGTGCCGAAAGTGCGCATTTATTGCCTGGGGGGTGACGCTGTGCCGGAGCAGACCCTGGCGCAAGTGCGTCGCGTGTTGCAGCCGCAGTTCATCACCAACGGTTACGGCCCGACCGAAACCGTGGTCACGCCGATGCTCTGGAAAGCGCCGAACGATGAAGCCTGCGCTGCCGCCTATGCGCCGATCGGGCGAGTGGTCGGTCAACGCTCGCTGTGGGTGCTGGACGACGATCTCAATCCGTTGCCGCAGGACTTGTCCGGCCAGTTGTACATCGGCGGCTACGGGGTTGCCCGTGGTTACCATGGCCGTGCGGCCATCACCGCCGAGCGCTTCGTGCCGGATCCGTTCGGGGCGCCGGGCAGCCGTCTGTACCGCAGCGGTGACCTGGTGCGCCTGCGTCACGACGGCATCCTCGATTACGTCGGCCGCGCCGACCATCAAGTGAAGATTCGCGGTTTCCGCATCGAGCTGGGTGAAATCGAAGCCTGCCTGCGCGCTCAGGACGGTGTCTCCGATGCCGTGGTCATCGCCCGTGACGGCGTCTCCGGCAAACAGTTGATCGGCTACGTGGTCAGCACCGACGACAACGCCGGAGACCGTCTGAAGACCCTGTTGCGTGCACAGTTGCCGGAATACATGGTGCCGCTGCAGATCATTGGGCTGGCGCGCCTGCCGATCACGCCGAACGGCAAACTGGATCGCAAGGCGCTGCCGGAGCCCGAGTTTTGCGCCGATCAATATCAGGCGCCGCGCAACGAACAGGAGCGCTGGCTGGCCGATATCTGGGCCGACGTATTGCAAGTGGAGCAGGTCGGTATCAGCGACAACTTCTTCGAGTTGGGTGGTGATTCGATTCTCAGCCTGCAAGTGATTTCCCGGGCGCGGAACCATCCGCAACTGAAACTGGACATCAAGCTGCGCGACCTGATGCGCTTCCAGACCATTGGCAACCTGTTCGACCAGCAAGCGGTCACCCGCTCGAGCCAGACTGCCGACAACAGCCACGTCGCGCAGGCGGGTGCGTTTGGTCTGTTGCCGATCCAGGAATGGTTCTTCGCCGAGGGCATGAGCGAACCGCATCATTTCAACCAGGCGATGATGCTGCGTTCGCGCCAGGCGCTGGACGCCCCGGCGCTGGAGCAGACGCTGCGGTTGATGCTGGCGCAGCATGACTCGTTGCGGCTGCGCTTCTATCAGGATCAGGGCCGCTGGTTGCAGCACTATCAAACGTTGCAGGACAGCTTGCGCATCGCCGAGCAGAACCCGTTGCTGTGGCAGCGGGACATCAGCGACATCGAACAACTGGACGCATTGGTCAACGAAACCCAACGCAGCCTGAATCTGGTCGACGGCCCGTTGATGCGTGGCCTGCTGGTGAATCTGCCGGACGGCGAGGTGCGCCTGCTGTTGGTGGTGCATCACCTGGTGATCGATGCGGTGTCGTGGCGGGTGTTCCTGCAAGACCTGCAACTGGCTTACGAGGCGTTCAGTCAGGGCCGCGAGCCGCAACTGGCGCAGCGTACCAGCAGCTATCGCGCCTGGGCCGATGGCCTGGCGGCGCAGGTGCCGGCACTGGTCGCGCAAGAGCTGGATTACTGGCTCGGACAACTGGATCAGCCGGGCAAGGATCTGCCGTGTGACAACCCGCGCGGCAAGAACCTGGTGCGTTTTCGCGAGGAAACGTTCATGGGCCTCGACGCCACCCGCACCGGGCAATTGCTCAAACAGGCGCCGGCGGTGTACGGCACGCAGATCAACGATCTGCTGTTGACCGCTCTGGGGCGTGTGCTATGTCGCTGGAGCGAGGCCGAATCGGTGCTGGTGCAACTGGAAGGGCACGGTCGTGAGGACCTGGTCGAAGGGCTGGACCTGAGCCGCACGCTCGGCTGGTTCACCACCATGTTCCCGGTACGGCTGGCGCCGTTGGCGGAGCAGGATTTCGGCGCCTCGATCCTGGCGGTACGCGAGCAGTTGGCCGCCGTGCCGCAGAAAGGCGTCGGCTACGGCGCGCTGCGCTACATGGCCGATGCGTCGGTGCAACAGCGTCTGGCGGCGTTGCCACAGGCGCGGCTGACCTTCAACTACCTGGGGCAGTTCGACCAGACCTTTGATGAGCAGGCGATGTTGATGCCCGCGGACGAGCACATCGGCGATGTCTACAGTCTGGATGCCAACCTCGGCAACTGGCTGGAAATCGTCGGTCAGGTGTTCGACGGCAAGCTGTCGATGCGTTGCATGTACAGCACCCGTCGCTTCCGCCCAAGCACTATCGAGACCTTGATGCAGCAGTATCAGGCCGAGCTGGAAGCGCTGGTCGAGCATTGCCTGCAACAGTCGGCGCGTTGAGCCGGTCTTTAACTTTTTGAGAGGGCCGGTGCGCATTGTGCGCATCGGCCCGGGATGGGGTGCATGTCATTGAATTCTGAAGTAGCGGCGTTTCTTGATCTGGTCGAAGACAGTCGGAACGACGCGTTTCACCAAGGGACACCCGAGCAGGCCCGTGAGGCGTTCGAGCAGTCCTCGCAACAGATGCGTTGGGAGGTGCCGGATGTCGAGGTGAGTGAGGTGCGACATCTCGCCCGCGACGGCGCCGAGCTGACCCTGCGGCTGTACCGTCCGTTGCACAGGGGCGGTGTCTTGCCGGTGCTGCTGTTTTTGCACGGCGGTGGTTTTGTCGTCGGCAGCCTCGACTCCCACGACGGCATTTGCCGTGAATTCTGCGCGCGCACGCCGTGTGCCGTGCTGTCGGTCGGCTACCGCCGCGCGCCGGAACACAGATTCCCGGTGGCGTTGCACGATTGTGCCGATGCACTGGACTGGTTGCGCGAACAGGCCGGTGAATTCGATCTCGATCTGTCGCGCCTGGTGTTTGGCGGCGACAGCGTCGGCGCCACGCTGGCGACCGTGCTGGCGCTTGAGGCGCGCACCGCCGGCGCGCTGAAACCGTGCCTGCAATTGCTCTGCTACCCGGTGACCGACGCCTCGCAGCGTCGTGAGTCGATGGACTTGCTCGGCGAAGGCTACCTGCTGGAAAGCGAGACGCTGGAATGGTTCTATCAGCACTACGCCCGCAGCATCGAGGATCGCAGCGACTGGCGCTTCTCGCCACTGCTGAGTCCCGACCTCAACGGCGCAGCCCCGGCCTACGTGGCGCTGGCAGGCTTCGATCCGCTGGTCGATGAAGGCCGCGCCTACGCCGAGCGTCTGGCCAGCGCCGGAGGGTTGCTTGAATGCCGCGAATTCAGCGGCCACGTGCATGACTTTTTGCGCATGCGCATGGTCACCGAAGAGGTGGAGACGATCTATCAGGAACTGGTGAGCGTGCTGCGCACCGTGATGTATCCCGAAACGGTCTGAAACCCGTTGGCCTGATGTGTGCGTCCACACATCAGGCCGTCAACACCCGGCTCTTTGGGCGTGAGCTTGCTAGCCCGTAGGCCGACTCTGACAGCAAGTTTCAAAAACTGACTATTCCGGTTTGAAACCCGGTTTTCCGTTGGCAGCTCGCCATTCTTTGATGGCTTTTAATACACCAGCGGGGCTGTCTTCGACTCCCTCGGCCGGGTAGTACAAAATATCCGAGCCGCTCGGGTGTTCCGAAATGCTCACTATGTTGTCCACTATCGCGTCGTGCTCCCTCTCGGATGAGTAGTCTCCTTCAACCAAGCGATTTATGAGGGCGATAAACTCTGACTCTGTATATTCTTCAAACCTGGATTTAAATTTCATTGCCCGGTCCTCCTCTGCCTGGCGTGAATTTTTATGTGTTGGCGCGGTGTCAACAGTCGAAGGTTGTCTGCATCGTAAACCATGCCACCTTTACCGATGGGCACAACATGATGTATCTCTATTTTTACCCTTCTCCCTATATGTTCTGCTTGGGGGGCACGTGGTGACAGCCCCTTTTTGATATCGAGTTGATTAAAGTATGAAAACTCATGCATTAATTGCTCATTACTTTCTACTGCCTTCCAAAACGCCCGCCTGAACGCTTTAAAACTGGAAAATTCCTGCCCCCTCAGCTTATCCGCAATCTGCGCAGGTATCGGTGCGCCCTCCGGTGTTGACGCCGCCCCCAGCCAGTTCCCCGTGACTACTTGCCCATTCCCCGAAGCGATCCCCGGATCCTGACGGCGATCCCTGAACATCGTGAAGGTCGGCGGGATACCGGACTCGATCGGGAACACGGTGATGAAGCCACCGAAGTCGTACTGGTCCAGTTCGGGAAACGGGTCGATTCGCCCGCCTAGCGGGGTGACCGTTGCACCTTCGTAGATCGGCAGATCGGTGTCGGCGAACGGCAAATCCGTTGAAGGATTCAGCGGCTGTACCAAAGGTGTCCAGGTCAGGGTGGGACCCTTGGCGTCGCCGGAGACGTAGGCATTTTTGCCGGCATCAAAACGGGCCAGTCTTACCGGCACGTTGGCAGGTACTGTGATGCCGTCCGTGCCGACGACGACAATCTCCGCGCGGTTGCCTGTCGTCCTGGAACCGAGCCTCACCGGCAGGTCGATGTCTTTGCCGCTGGCCGCCCGTTCGTACAGGTCGACAGCGTTCAGACCTGGAGCCAGTTCCGAGAGCGGAACGCTGGCCGAATAAAGATCACCATTGCCCAGCCTGGATGGAATCAGCAGTGCTGCGAAGCCGACCAGAGCGGGCACAGTCGCGGCGCTCACGACAGAAACGGCTGAGCGCAAAGCGGTTCTGAGCGCCAGTGAGGTGGTCAAGTCGGTGGCGATGTGGCCGAGTGTGCCGCTGAACGTCGAGTCAAACGCAGCCATTGAGCCAACGTTGGCGAACGTCGGGTTTTGCCAGCGTGCGTCGCTCTCGGCTTGCCATTGTTCATGCAAGCGTTTGTGTTGCGCGGCCAGTCTCGCTTTGGCCCGGGCAGCGCGGCGCGCCTGCTGCTGCCTTTTCCTTTTGGCCTTTCTCTGCGCCTCACGCTGTTCCTTCAAGCGCTGTGCTTCCTGTTCTCGTTGAACCCGCGCCTGTTCAGCCTCTGCTAGTTCACGTTGGCGACGAACCTCTTCGGCCAACGCTTGCTGACGTTGTTGCTCTGCGGCGATTCTGGCGCGCTCAGCGGCCTGACGCGCTGCTTCGGCGGCAGCAGCCTGCGCCTGCTCATTGGCCTGTACGGTGGCCAGCCATTGCTGCACGCTGGCTTGCTGTTGATGCAGAACCGCGAGGGTCTGGGTCAGCAGCCTGGCTTCGAGCGCTGCTCGATAGGACTGTTTCCACAGGTTCATTCCCGGCCCGTTGGGGCTCAGGATCGGGTCGACGATCTGCGCGCGGGAAAGGAACTGGAAAACCGTTTTATCGGTTGGATCGCTGCCGTAAAAAACGTGGGACAAATGGGTCTGGTGCTGCAGCTGCCCGGTTTTTCGCTGAATCACGGTGGTGCGCACACCCAGCTCGCGGATCAGCGCGGCAGCCGGTGGTAGCGGGTGGGTAGAAATTTCCTGCCGTGCGGCTGCCAGATCCGCTTCGATGGTCAGCGGAATCTGTGCTGTCTTGCCTTGATATTCCGCTTCCAGCGGGCCGGTAAAGTTCTGCAGTACTTGCTGATATCGGCTGCTGTTTCGCGGAGGACCGAATCGACCGCTGTTGGGAATCGTGGTGCCGGTTGGTGGGGTTATACGCACGTGTGGAGGCGCTGTCGCGGTGGTGTGGACGGCCTCGGTCAATACGAATGGCGGTGGCTTTTGCATATTCATATCCTTTTGAATGTGCATGGTTTTTCGATAGATAACGGGTGAGCACTCATTGGCTTCCTGCCAAACAAAGTTACAACGAAGTGCTCAAGGAAATATCCGGATTGTCTGTAGGCGCTGACAGGAGACAAGGCGGGAGTTTTCGACAAAAAGCGGGATCAGGCGGATGCTTCTTTTATGTATTCGGACGTTTCCTCTGCAATGAAAGGAAATACCTTTCAAACAGCATGTCTTGTGGTTCCATCAAACCTTCACCCATAAAAAAAGCGCCCCGGTCTGGCCGGGGCGCTTTTTGTATTGCAGCGGTTAAATCAGAACGTGTACTTGAAGCCGGTCATGATGTTGCGCGGTGCGCCGTACATGCCGTGGTCACCGGCGTAGCTGAGGTATTCGCGGTCGAATACGTTGTTCAGGTTGACCGAGGCGCTGAGGTTTTTGCTGATGTCGTAGCGTGCCAGCAGGTTGGTGACGGCGTAGCTGCCTTGCTCGAAGGTATGCAGGTCGGCACCGGTCTTGCTCTGCCAGTTCACACCGCCGCCAACGGTGACTTTGTCCAGAATGCCCGGCAGGCGATAGCTGGTGAAGGTCTTGAGGCTGTGACGGGGCAGGGTGGTGACGATGCGATTGTCATCGGCATCGGTGCTGACGGCATAGGCGTAACCGGCAGACGCTTGCCAGCCTTCGGCCAGTTCGCCATCGAGGGTGAATTCAGCACCTTTGGTGGTGGTGCCTTGTTCGGATTTGTAGGTGTTGCCGCCAGGGGTGTCGATCCAGATCGCCAGGTTGTCCTGCTCGATCTTGAACAGCGCGAAGCTGGAGTTCAGCTTGCCATCGAAATGGCTGCCCTTGACGCCGACTTCGTAGCCGGTGCCTTCCATTGGGTCCAGAGGCTTTTTGTTGATGTCGCGAACCCACGACGATTGTGGGTTGAAGATCTTGGTGTAGCTGGCATACAGCGACCAGGTGTCGTTGACGTCGTAGACCACACCCGCGTACGGGATGTAGACACCGGTTTCCGATTCCTTGGTCTTGGTTTCTGCACCGTCGTACGGCTTGTCTTCGATGTCGCGATGCCAGTCGACCACGCGGCTGCCGAGCAGGATGCTCAGGTCATCGGTGGCACGCAGGCGGGTGGCCAGGTAAGCGGCGTATTGAGTTTCGTCGACGGTGGATTTGCCAATGGCATTGAATTCGGGTTTGACCGAGTCGCCGTTCCAGTTCAGCAGGTTGTCGATGGCGCCGGCAGGGGAGGTGTTGTAGTCATACTTCCAGTTGCCGTAGTTCGGCACGTTTTCGTTGTATTGCGACAGGGTCACACCTGCGATCAGCTCGTGCTCGCGACCCAGCAGGCCAAACGGGCCGGTCAGGTAGGCGTCGATGTTGTTCTGGCGCGGGGTGCCGGAGAAGCGTACCGGCAGTTGGGTCGTGCCGCTGCCGTCGGGGTTCAGGCCGCCGTTGACGTAGTTGAAGACCTCATCGAACTTGTTCTCGGAGTGAGTCAGTTCGACCTTGCCGCTCCAGCCGTTGCCGAACTGTTGTTCGATCGAGGTGAAGAAGCTGGTTTGTTCGTGGTCGTTATAAGACCAGGTCTGCGCCGAGTTCAGGGAGCGCTTGAGGTTGGTGCGCGAGCCGTCGGTGAAACGGGTCGGCAACCCCGAACGCATTGGCGAATCGACGTCGGTGCGCTGGTAGCTGAAACCCATGGTCAGCAGGGTGTCTTCGCTCAGGTCGAATTCAGTGATGCCATACATCAGCTGCGAATCCTGCTTGTAGCGGTCAACCCAGGACTGTTCGGTCTTGAAGTCGCCAACCAGACGGCCGCGGATGTTGCCGGTTTCGGTCAATGGCCCGGAGACATCGAAACCGGTCCCGTAGCGGTCCCAGTTGCCGGCCTCGGCGGTGACGCTGGCCTGAGCTTCGGCGGTCGGACGCTTGCGGATCAGGTTGATGGTGGCCGAAGGGCTGCCCAGGCCGCTGATCAGGCCGGTGGCGCCACGCACCACTTCCACACGGTCGTACATCGCCATGCTTTGGGTGTAGTTGTCCATGCGCTTGACGGTCGGCACGCCGTCGATTTCGAAGTTCTGGATCTCGAAACCACGGGAGAAGTAACCGTCGGACTCTGCGCCCTGGCCGTCACGCAGCACGATGACGCCCGGTGTGGCGTCGAGGGTATCGCTGAGGTTGGTCAGGCGCTGGTCGTCGAGGCGCTGACGGGTCATGACGGTCAGTGACTGCGGGGTTTCCTTGGGTGTCAGGTTCAGACGCGTCGAGCTGCTGGACGAGTACGTGGTGTACAGCCCGGTGCCTTCAGTGGTCGACCCCGGCGCCTTGCCGGAAATCGATACCGCGCCCAGTTCCATTGCGTTTCCCGCTGCTGCACCAGCGGCCGGCATCAGCGAAACGGCGTTGCCGTTGAGTTGATAGGTCATGCCGCTCCCCAGCAGCAGGTTGTCCAGTGCCTGTTTCGGCTCCAGGTGTCCGGATACCGCGCTCGACTGCAGGCCAGCCAGGGTTTCCGGGCTGTAGAGAATCTGCAGATTGGCCTGTTGCCCAAGTTGTTGCAGTGCTTTGGAGAGCGATTGCGCAGGGATGTTGACGTCGACCGGCGTCGCTTGAGCCTGGGTGCTGCCCAACAGCATCAACGTCAGCAGAGCACCTGACAGCATTGCGCCACGCGGATGGCGGCGGGAGACGGCCTCGGCCAGAGGGGTACGGGACAACTTTAAGGCTTGCATTTGCTCGGGATGCTCCTGAAGTGCGAGTGCAGTTTTATTAGTTAATGATAATTAGACGCAACACTGCGTAAAAACCGGAAAAAATCCCGCGAACCGCGAAAATCTCTGCTATCGCGCGAAGGCGGGATCAGCTCATCCCTGAGCGGTTGGCGTATCAGGCCGGGTTGAGCGCGGTTTTGACTTTGCCGGCATCCATGCGCACCAACTGGTCGGCGACATCGAAATAACGGTCATCGTGGGAGATCACGATGATGGTCTTGCCCAGGCGTTTGAGGTCGGGCAGCAGCTCGGTGTAGAAGATCCGGCGGAAGGTCGGGTCCTGATCCGCGGCCCATTCATCGAACACCAGCACCGGGCGCTCCTCCAGCCACGCATTGACCAGCGCCAGCCGCTTGCGCTGGCCGGTGGACAGGTCGGTGGTGGTGAAGCTGCCGTCCTGCACGCTGACCTTGTGGGCGATTTCCAGGCGCTGCAGGTATTTGTTGGCGTCGTCGGGAATGTGCGTATCGCCCTGCACCACGTCATCGAACAGGTAGTAGTCGGCAAAGACCGTGGTGAACAACTGGCGGTAATCGTCGCGGGTGAGGGCGGTCACGCATTCGCCGTTGAGGCGGATTTCTCCTTGCTGTGGCGGATAGAGGCCCAGCAGCAGTTTGATCAGAGTGGTCTTGCCGCAGCCGTTTTCACCGACGATGAACACGATGTCGCCTTGTTCGATCTTCAGGTTCACCGGCCCCAGCGTGAACGGGTTGGCCTCGCCCACGGCCGGGAAGGCATAGCGCACATCCTTGAGTTCCAGGCTCTGCACCGGCTCGGCTTTCTTGCCCTGATCGCTGAGCAACAGATGCGGCTCGGGCGAGGAGAATTGCGCCGACAGTTCAGCGATACGGCGAAAGGCGATCTGTGCGCGGCTGACCACCGGCAAGGTGCCGACCAGGTGTTCCAGCGGACCTTTCATGTACAGCAGCACCAGGACGAAACCGCTCATCACGGTTTTGTCGGCGCTGGGCCAGAACGATTGCAGCGCCAGCGCCAGGCCGATGACCACAAAGAACAACATCGAGCCGAAACTCTTGGCAATCACGAACGTGTTGATCGATTTGATCTGGGTCTTGCAGATGAAATCGGCAGTGCCCTTGATGCCACTGTTGAACATGCGCTGGCGGCGCGGGCGGTGAATGCGCAGTTCCTTGGCGCCTTCGGCAATTGCGTTGTAATGCTTTTGCAGTTCGTCTTCAGCGTCACGGGCGGCGAAGAAACCCTTGATCCCGCGACCCTGGGCGAAGTACTGGATGCCCGTGCCGATCAGGATCGCCACGACCATGATCAGGAACATTGGCCACGACAGCATCGCCAGATACCCCATGCAACCGAGGGTGACGGTCAGCGAAATGGCCAGTGGCGCGAAGGCGAAGGCGAAGTCGCTGATGGTGTCGACGTCGTGGGTCAGCACCGGAATCAGGCGATGGCTGCGATAGCGTTCGATCTGTTCGATCGGTGCCGACAACACTTTCTCGCCCAGTTGTTTGCGCAGGGTGGCAATGATGTGCTGGCCGACATAGTTGGTGCCGATGTCCGAGCAGATCGAGCTGAGCAGCGCCAGCACGCACAGGCCTCCGAACAGCGCGACCACGCTTTGGGTCAGACCGGATTCGGAGTGCAGCGCGTTATTGATGGTGGCCAGCAGGACCGTGACACTCAGGCCACCGACCATGCCCAGAATGACCGACAGTGCAACGACGAGCCGAAAAGGTTTGAGTAGGGTGAACAATTCATGAATTGCACCGCGCGTAGGCTGGGTCATGACAGGACAGTTCCTTGGGTCGTAAAGGCAGATACCCTGTAGAACGTCTGATCCGGTGCTTAATTTAGACGGCCGCCGACTGGCGGCGACCGGGGGGGGAGGAGAAGCGTTACTGCCGATTACAACTCACGCACGACGCGGAAACCGATCCAGTCGCCGCGGGTCTTCGGATCGATGTCGTTGCGGTTGCCCGAACGGGAGAATACCGGCGCTTCACCCCAGTCATTGCCACGAATGCGCAGGGTGTCGCAGTTGGGTTCCAGCCACGCGCTGCCATCGGTCGGCGCACCGTTGTAGTCCGGGTGATAGCAGTCTTCGACCCACTCATAGACATTGCCGTGCATGTCGTACAGGCCAAAGGCGTTGGGCGGGTAGCTGCCCACCGGCGAGCTGAAGCTGTAGCCGTCCGCCGGGCCGTAAGTGTTGGCGTGTTTGGCGATGCTGTAGCCCTTGCCCTCGTCGAACGGGAAGGGAAAAGGGCCTTTGGATCCTGCCCGGGCTCCGTATTCGCGCTGGGCTTCGCTGAGCATGCTGTACTTCTGTCCGGTCTTTTTCGACAGCCAGGCGACGTAGTTCTTGATGTCCTGGAAGTCCATGCACACGGCCGGCTGACGCGGTGTTTGCGGGTAGCGCGGTTTGCTTGCGATGCACTCGCGACCGGGCCGCGTGTCGCCGTTGGCGATCACCGCACCGCTCTCGCGAATGTAGCTGTCCCATTCACCTGCGGTGATCTGGAAGCGGCTCATGGCGAAGGGTTTGGCAAAGGTCACTTCATGCATCGGGCCTTCGTCGGGTTCGCGGCCCACTTCATCCTCCGGCGTGCCCATGGTGAAGGTGCCGGCCGGTAGCACGACCATTTCCGGGCAGTCTTTGCAGTCCTTGAATACTTTACCCGCGGCGGGCGGTGTCGCGGCCTGTGCGGCAGTCGGCAACAGACCGGTCATGAGGGCGGCGAGGGCCAGTGCCTTGAGCGCGCTGGCGCCGAGAGCAGGGGTCAACAGATCACGTTTCATGAGTCATCTCGTTTAAAGGAAAGCGGGGCGTCACAGCTGTTTGTCGAGTACGGCCATGAAACGCTCGATGTCGTTTTCGCTGTTCAACAGACCGGGTGCGATCCGGATCACCGGGCCGGCGTCGCGCTCCACCGCGTCGCACACCACGCGGTTTTGCATGAGCCGGGCGGCGACCTGATCGCAGTCGCGATCCTTGATCCGGAAGAAGGTAAAACCGGCAGACAGATCGGCGCTGCGGGGTGTCACCAGTTCAATCGAGCGGTGTTCCAGCAAGCGGTTCTTGGCGTAGGTGTTGAGTTGCTGAATGCGCGTTTGCACCTCGCGCTTGCCCAGCGACAAATGCAGCTTGAACGCTTCGTCCAGCGCCCAGCGGTGTTCGAAACTGTGGTACCCGCCGGGGGTCATGATGGTCGAGAACGTGGTGGCTTCGGAGAAGGTCGGGATAGTCGGGGTGACGTCCTTGAGTTCGCTGGAACGTGCGCAAATGATCCCGGTACCGCGGGGACCGAACATCCACTTGTGGGTGCCGGCAATAAAGAAGTCGCAATGCATGTCGGGGAAGTCGAGGTCATCGACACCGAAACCGTGTACGCCGTCGACGACGTACAGGATGCGATCCTTTTCCTCGCGCTGGCGATTGTGCCGGTCCACCAGTTTGCCGATCTCGCCGATCGGCAGTTTCACGCCGCTGCCCGATTGCACCCAGGTCATGCCCAGTACGCGGGTTTCGGGGCGAATGCCTTGGTCGATGCGGGTCAGTATTTCGTCGACGGACGCCTTTGCGCTGTTGTCGAACAACTTCAGTTTGCGCACCTTCACGCCATCTTTCTGTTGGCGATAACCCAGCGTGTAGTTGGTTGAGTAGTGCTCGTGTTCGGTGGTGAGAATTTCCTGATCGGCGCGCACATGGATGCCGCCATAGATCAGTGCCAGACCTTCGGTGGTGCTGCCGGTGAGGGCGATCTGCTCGGGTTTGGCCTTGAGGTAGCGACCGGCCCATTCGCGCACGGCCTGCTCGCGTTTTTCGGTTTCACCCAGATCCCAATCCATCGCTCGTCCGGGATTGCGGTCGAGGGTCACGCGGTAGCGTTCGATGGCTTCACGCACCGGGCGCGGATGCGAGGTCACGAGGAAGTTGGCGAAATGCAGGTAATCCGGGTCCTGATCGAAAAGCTGGTGCAATTGGGCCCATTTGTTCCCGGCGAGCGGTTGTGGGTTGGCGGCGCGAGCCGGCAGGTTGACGGCAGCGCCCAGGGGCAGGCCGGCGGCCAGGATGCCGGCCTGTTTGAGGAAAGAACGACGGTTGGTCATGAGTTCTGATCGCTTGTTCGAAGAGGTGTCAGCGGTTGACGACAGGTTTGGAGGATTTTTGTACCTGTTCCCAGACCCGCAAGAAGTTGCCGCCCCACAATTTGGCAATGTCGGCTTCGCTGTAACCACGGGAGATCAACTCGGCGGTTACGTTGCGCGCTTCGCTGACGTCCTTCCAGCCGTCCAGACCGCCGCCATCGTTGAAGTCGGAACTGATGCCGACATGGTCGATGCCGATTTTCTTCACGGCGTAATCAATGGCGTCGCCGAAGTCCTTGAGGTTGGCTTTGGGTTCTTCGTCGACGATTGCATAGAGCTGGCCGGCGTACTCGCCGAAGCGTTGTTCCGGCCACACAGTGATGATCGGGTCGCCCGGCATCAGCGCCATCTCCAGGCCCTGCAACGGCTGCAGGTCAAACCGGGCCCGCAATGCGTTGAGCTTGTCCTGGGTCGCCTGGCTCAACGGGCGCAAGTAAGTCGGGAAGCCGACGATCTGCACGACGCCGCCGCTGTTCTTGATCAGTTGCATTTCCTGGTCGCTGATATTGCGCGGAATATCCACCAGCGCCCGTGGTGCCGAATGGGAGGCCACGATCGGTGCGCGACTCAGTTGCGCAACTTGTTCCAGTGCCTTGGTCGACATCTGCGAGACATCGATGATGACGCCCAGATCGTTGAGGCGATGCACGGCCTGTTTGCCAATGTCCGACAGTCCGCCAAGCGCATCGCGGGTGTCATTGAAAAACGGCAGTGGTCGTGAAGAATCGGCCCAGTCGTTGTTGCCCACGTAACTGAAACCGAACATGCGCATGCCGCGTGCGGCCCACTTGTCCAGGGCGTTCAGATCATTGCCCAGCGGATAGGCGTTGAGCATGCTCATGAAAATCGCAAACTTGCCTTCGCCATGCAGGCGGCGGAAATCGTCCGGGGTGTAGGCGATGGCAACCTGATTGGGGAAGTCGCGCACCAGGGTGCTGATGATCTTGTAGCGGGTTTCCTGTTCGAAGCGCGCCTCTTCCACAAACCCGGCGGTCGGACGGTGTGGCGCGTTGGCGCCGTTCCAGATTTCCGGCCAGCCGAAGATCGTCAGGGCGGCACCGGACAAGCGTCCGCGGGCGGTTTTCACCAGGTCGAACTGGCCGCTGCCATCCTTGTCGGCTTCGTTGCCGGCCGTGCCGAAATCCAGCGGCACGGTGATGTGGCTATCGAAAGAAAGGATGCGATCCTGCAACGCATCGGCTTGCTGCATGACTTTGACCGGGTAACCGGGATTGTCCTTGAACCAGTGCTCCCAGACCGCAAAGCCTGAGGCAGCACTGATTGCCAGGGCCAGCGGCAGGCCGATGTAAAGAGCCTTTTTCGAACGTGGTTTTGTCATTGCCATCTCAGTCAGGTTCGCCGTCGAGGTGCGGGCGCAAGGGCCTTCGCTATCTGGGTGAAACGACTGGGCAGCCGGGTAATTTAGGTCCGGGTGAAAAGAACGCCGCCCGATGCACGAACTGCCGAAGGCTGCGATCTTTTCGGGACGCCATAAATTTACCGCTGCAACAAACGTTCTAGCTTGGATAAAGCCTGCTTCATGGCTGACACAGGTAGGGCAATGAAGATTTCTCGACGATGGTTCATGGCGGGCCTGG
This sequence comes from Pseudomonas sp. 91RF, assembly GCF_003576265.1. NCBI lineage: Bacteria > Pseudomonadati > Pseudomonadota > Gammaproteobacteria > Pseudomonadales > Pseudomonadaceae > Pseudomonas > Pseudomonas sp. 91RF. The sequence goes on along the minus strand of NZ_QWFC01000022.1, from coordinate 118,559 downwards.
CACTGACCGGCGCCGCTGTGCCTGCAGCGTATTTTGGGCATCGTGAATGGACGAAGCCGGATCCGACGATCACCCCGGGTGAGGCGTCGTTCGATGTCGCGGATGTCGCCGGGCAACGCCTGGCGGATGCGCTGCGCGGTATCTGGCAGATTCGTTTCGAGGGCCATGACGCCGGTATCGCGGGGTTGCCCGGAGACGGTCTGGAAGTGTTTCTCGATGTTGCCCACAAAGGGCGCGGTGTTATCGGTTTTCTCGACACGGCCGAGCGTTTGCGCTCGTCACAGGCGCCGCGCTATCGAATTCTCGCGGACCTCGCCGACGTCAAAGCCTCGCAGTTGAGTTGGCGTCTGGTCAGCACCTCGTCGGCCGACGGTGCACCGGACTACGAATTCAGCATGGCGCTGGATGAAGTCTGGGGCGGTTTCGGCAACGCCGGCAGCGGCAGCCTCAGCGGGCGCGTCTTCAACCTGGATCGTCCCTTGATGCTGCCGGCGCAGGACAATCGTTTTATTGCCGTCAAACGTGTGTTCCCCGAGGCCCGCGAGCGCACAGGGTTGAACCCGACGTTGCTGGCCTGGCTGATTTCCCCCGAGCACCGCTTGTTTCACCAGCTCTGGCACGCCAGCCGCGACAAGTGGCATACCTTGAGCGAGGAAAAGCGCGGCGCCCTGCGCGGTATCGGCTGGCAGCCCGGCCCGCGTGACAAGGAGCGCGACGCCCGTGGCCCGCGCAAGGACCGTAACGGCTCGGGTATCGATTTCTTCTTCATGCACCGGCACATGCTGGGCACGGCGCGTTCAATGCAGGATCTGCCATCGTGGCAGCACTTTCCGTTGCCGCAACCGGAGTTGATCCGTGATCGCCAGGGTTTTGCCGATTATTTCGACAATCACGATGGCACTTCGCTGCCGCCGACCTGGCTGGCCGAGGACGATGACGAATACTCGCAATGGGTCAGCGACATCAAGACGGCCGAGACGTATCACAGTAATTTCCTGGTGTGGGAGTCGCGCTACCGTGACCCGCGCTACCTGGCCAGACTGACCTTGGGGCAGTTCGGTTCAGAGGTTGAACTGGGGCTGCACGACTGGCTGCACATGCGCTGGGCGTCCGTGCCGCGCGACCCTTCCAACGGCCACCCGGTGCCGTTTGCGCGGGATCCGGCCGATTTTTCCGCGCGTTGGTATGCCGCTGAAAACGATTTCCTGGGCGATCCGTTCTCTTCTCATGTGAGCCCGGTGTTCTGGGCGTTCCATGGCTGGATCGATGATCGTCTGGAAGACTGGTTCCGCGCGCACGAACGCTTCCATCCGGGCGAGGTCAGTCGCTTGCAGGTCAATGGTGTGCCGTGGTTTGCGCCGGGGCGCTGGGTGGAAGTCGCCGACCCGTGGCTCGGGCCGATTACCCACGGCTGCAGCACAGTTCCGGGCCTGCAGCCAGGCAAGTCGGTGGAGATGGATCCGGAAACCATGAAGCTGGCCCTGCGCATTACCTTCAGCGATGACGAGAAGGTGTTGTCGTCGTTGTTCCGCAAGGTGCCGCAGCGTCCATGGTATGCACGTCACCTGAAGCCCAAACAGACGCCGGTCTGAGACGGACTTCATTGCGATCGCCAGCAGGCCGACTCCCACACATTCAGTTGCACCGATGAATGTTGTGGGGCCCGGCCTGCTGGCGATTTCACTTGCAGGTCAGCGCGATGCCAGTGTCTGCCACCCACCGCCCAATGCCTTGTACAGTGCAATGCTTGCCTGCAATCGTGACAATCTCAACTGCACATTCAAGTCCTGGGCGGCATAGAGCGTGCGTTGGGTTTCCAGTACCGTCAGCAAGTCCTCTGCGCCGGCCTGGTAGCGACTCTGGGCGATGTCGAACGCCGTTTGCGCTTGCCGCAGTTCCTCGCTTTGCCATTGCCTTTGTTCATCGAGGCCGCGAATGCTGTTCAAGGCTTTTTCGACATCGGCGAAGCCGTTGATGATCGCGCCGCGATAGTTCTGCAGCAGTTCATCCTGGCGTGCAGTGGCCTTGTCGCGCTCTGCGCCGAGACGACCATTATTGAAGATCGGCCCGATCAGTCCGGCGGTCAGGTTGTAGAACGGGCTGCGTAGAACGTCGCGGACCTGGTCTGCCCCCGAGCCGATATCGGCGCTCAGAGTGACCTTGGGCAGCATGGCGGCGCGGGCGACTTTGACGTCGGCTTCGGCGGCGGCCAGTTGCGCTTCGGCGCGGGCGATGTCCGGGCGCCGGTTGAGCAGGTCGCTTGGCACGCCGGTGGCGATTTCCGGCCAGTGCAGTTGATCGAACGATTCCCCGTTCAGCGCAAGTTCCTGAACGGGTCGACCCAGCAGGGCCGCGAGGCTGATCGAAGCGTCCCGGGCTTGTTGCTGCACCAGCGGTAGTTGCCGTTGCTGGGCCGCTACCAGGCTTTTCTGCTGAGCCAGTTCCAGGGCGGTGGCCGAGCCTGAGTCAAAACGCGTTTGTACCAGTTTCAAAACGCTTTGCGCGTTGGCCAGGTTGAGTCCGGCAATACGGCTCTGCTCGCGTAGCGACAAGGTTTGCGCATAGGTGTCGGCGACACTGCCGAACAACGTCAGCTCCACCGTGGCACGGTCGAACTCGCTGGCCTGCATGGCAAACTGCGCACTGTCGCGTGATGCCTGTTTGCCACCCCAGAAGTCGATTTCGTAACTGGCATTCAGATTGGCGTCGAAGTAATCCACGGCCTTGTTGCTGCTGTCGGCGTCCAGTTGGCTGTAGCCGTTGCCACGTAGCAGTTTCTGTCGATTGGCATTGAGCGTGGCCTGCACTTCCGGCAATTGTGAGCCGCCTGCGATCACCGTGCCGGCCTGGGCCTGGCGTACCCGGGCCATGGCGGCGGCGAGGTCGAAACTGCCCGCGCGGGCCTGTTCGATCAAACGATCAAGCTCCTGGCTGCCAAACAGCGTCCACCATTTCGGATCGATGCGGCCGACGCTGGCGCCGTGTGACGATTGCCAGGTGGCGGGCGGTTGCAAACCGCTGTCGGGACGCTGGACGGGACTGCCGCAGGCGCTGAGCAACAGGCACACGGTCAACAAACTGAGACACGGTTTCATAGTTCGATCATTCACTGGTAAGGGCCGTGACCGGGTCGAGCCGGGCAGCTTTGCGGGCCGGCATGAAGCCGAAGACAACACCGGTGACAAGGGCACAGCCAAAAGCGCCGAGCACCGCCAGCAACGAGAAGGCGACGGCGACGTCGCTGAGGATCAGCACGCCACCGACGATCAACGCCAGGGCAATCCCGGCGATCCCGCCGACCACCGAGAGCATCACCGCTTCGGTGAGGAACTGGCGCAGAATGTCGCGCTGGCGAGCGCCGGTGGCCATGCGAATACCGATCTCGCGGGTACGTTCGCGTACAGTCATGAGCATGATGTTCATCACGCCGATACCGCCGACCAGCAGCGATATCGCGGCGATTGAGCCGAGCATCAGTGACAGGGTATTTTGCGTGCGCGCTTCGGCCTGGATCATGGCGGCGTTGTTGGTCAGCTCGAAATCCTTTTTGCCGTTGTGCAGGCGCAGCATCATGCGCTCGATTTCCCGTTCGGTTTCCTTGACCTTGCGCGCATCGGCGGCGGCGATGGCGACGTATTCCGGGTTGTACGTGCCGAACAGGCGAGTGCTGGCGGCGGAGTAGGGAATGGCGATACGGTCGTCGCTGTCGGAGTCGCCGGAGCTGGAGCCTTTTTCCGCGAGGACCCCGACCACTTGAAAGGGCACGTTTTCAATCAGGATGTACTGCCCGACGGGATTGGCGACATCCTTGAGCAACTTGCTTCTGACTTTGTGTCCGATGACGGCTACCGCCGCGCCACTGGCTTCGTCGGCAGCGGTGAAGTAAGTGCCTTCAACCACTGGCCAATTGAAAATCTTCGGGAAATTGGTGTCATTGCCGCCCACGTAACTGTGGTGATCGAGATTGCCGAAACGCACCACGGCTTCGGCGCCGTTGACGGGCATGATCTGCTTGATCAGCGGCAGGGTGGCGAGCACTGCGAGGTCGTCGAGGGTGATGATGCCCTGCGGTGCGCGTGGGTGCGGAGGGACGCCACCCAGGTAAATGATGTTCGAACCGAAAGCGCCCATCTGCGCCATGACCTGACGCTTGCTGCCTTCGCCGACCGCCAGCATCACCACCACCGAAGCCACGCCGATGATGATCCCGAGCAGGGTCAGCGCGGTGCGGAAGCGGTTGATCCACATCACCCGCCACGCGGCGTGCAGGGCGTCCACCAGTTCACCTTTCCAGGCACCGGAGGCTTGCGCGCCTTCGCTCAGGCGCTTGCGCAGATCGACGGCTTGCAGGGCGCCGGGGTTGGCCGTGGTCTGGGCGTCGGGGTTGCCTTGGGCGCTGTCACTGACGATCAGGCCGTCGCGGATCTCGATGATGCGTTTGGCCCGTGCTGCGACTTCGCGGTCGTGGGTGATCAGGATCACCACGTGGCCCTGGCTCGCCAGCTCATCGAGCAGTGCCATGACTTCTTTGCCGCTGTGGCTGTCGAGGGCGCCGGTGGGCTCATCGGCAAGAATGATGTGGCCACCGTTCATCAGCGCCCGGGCAATCGACACTCGTTGCTGCTGGCCGCCAGATAACTGGTGCGGGCGATTGCCGGTGCGTGACGCCAGGCCGAGGCGCTCGAGCAGGGCGGCAGCGCGGGCGTGGCGTTCGGCGGCGGGGGTGCCGGCATATATTGCCGGCATCTCGACGTTTTCCTGGGCCGAGCCGGACGGAATCAGGTGATAGCCCTGGAACACGAAACCGAAGGCTTCACGGCGCAGCCAGGCCAGTTCGTCGGTGTCCAGTCCGGCGACATTTTCCCCGGCGAAACGGTATTCGCCGGAGGTCGGCCGGTCGAGACAGCCGAGGATGTTCATCAGCGTCGATTTGCCAGAGCCGGAGGCACCGACAATCGCCACGAATTCGCCGGCGTGGATCGACAGGTCGATGCCGCGCAATACATGAACTTCAGGCGCGTCACCACCACCGTAGGATTTGCGGATGTCCTGCAGGTCGATCAGGGGCGTTTGCATTTAACCCCCGCTGCCGTCAGCCGGGCCGATCAGCAGGTGATCGCCTTCGTTCAGGCCCTCGAGAATCTGCACCTTGAGCCGGTCGCTGATGCCGGTGTGCACCTCGCGGGACTGGATCCTGCCATTGGCGGCGACCACCTGCGCAGTCTGCAGATTGGCTTTGTCACTGCCTTGAAGGGCGGCGACCGGTGCGGTGAGGACGTCTTTTGCCTGGCTGGCAACGAAGAACACCTGAGTGGTCATCTCCGCCATCAAAGCATTGTCGGCGTTATCGACATCCAGCAGCACGGTGTAAAGCACCACGCGGGCGCTGCCGCTTTTGCTCGTACTGGCGGGGCTGCCACCGCCCTGGCTGGTCTGGTCCAGCGGCTTTGGTGGCACCGGCAGTATTTGCCGCACGGTGCTGCTCCAGCGTCGTTGGCCGCCGCTGAGGGTGGTGAAGTAGGCGGTCATGCCGGGTTTGACGTGGCCGATGTCGGCTTCGGAAACCTCGGCCCACACCGTCATCGGCGACAGTTTGGCGATGCGCAGGATCAATGGTGTCTGCTGTTGCGCGTTGAGGGTCTGGCCTTCACGGGCATCGAGGGCGACCACGGTGCCGGCCATCGGCGCGTAGATGCGGGTGTAGCCGAGCTCGGCCTGATCGCTGCGCAGGCTGGCTTCGGCCTGTCGGATCTGGGCCTGGAACATGTCGATGCGCGCCTGGGTGGCTTTCAGTTCGGCGCGGGCGGTCTGCACGTCTTCTTCACGGGTGGCGCCGCCGGCAGCCAGATTCTGCTGCCGCCGGTATTTCTGCTGCGCCAGTTCGTGTTGAGCTTTTTGTTCCTGCAGCTGCGCCTTGAGGTTTTCGATGGAAAAGCGCCCGGCGTCGAGTTTGGCTTTCTGGGTGGAAGGGTCAATTTCCACCAGCAGCTGACCTTCCTTGACCACGTCGCCGACTTCCACATGGATCTTCTGGATCTGCCCCGACGCTTGGGCGCCGACGTCCACATAACGCCGTGGTTGCAGGGTGCCCAGCGCGGTGACGCTGCTTTCGATATCGCCACGGGTCACTTGCACCGTGGCGAATTTGTCCCGCCCGGCAGGCAGGATCTGCCAGGCGGCGTAGGCGGCAACGGGGATCAGACAAAGGACTACGAGCAGGGCGCGTCGGGCGGGGCGGGGACGTTTCATGCAGGGTTCCGGCCAGTGGAAATCGGCCCGTCGTTCAGCCAGATGCGCAGGATCAGGCACCGTTGAACGCTGCCGCAGGGCGCGGCAGACACGGGGAGCTGTCCTGTTAACGATGTAAGCGGAAGGGAATTTAAGTGGTGACACAGGTTGTTACAGCAATCCCGAGGTATAGCCGAACACTATTTATCGGGCAACGACAAACACCACTTTAAATCTATATGAGAATTACTATAAATTACGCACCTCAAGTTGCCACCATCTTGCTACTGCCTCGTAGGGCTCAGCAGAACGGTGTGCTCAAGGACAGAACCCGCACTCAGGCGCCCGGGAGTCATGTTGGAAAACTACTATCGCGAGCTGGTGTGTTTCCTGAACGCCAGGCTCGGCAACCGACAGGTGGCCGAAGATGTGGTGCATGACGCGTATGTGCGGGTGCTGGAGCGTTCCAGCGATACGCCGATCGAACAGCCCCGGGCCTTTCTTTATCGCACCGCGCTGAATCTGGTGATCGACGATCATCGACGCAATGCCTTGCGCCAGGTTGAATCGCTGGAAGTGCTCGACAGCGAAGAGCGCTATTTCACCCCGTCCCCCCACAGCACCCTCGACCATGGCCAGCGCCTGGACATGTTGCAACGCGCATTGGCCGAGCTTGCCCCGCTGTGTCGCGACAGTTTTCTGCTGCGCAAGATCGAAGGTATGTCCCATCCCGAGATCGCCGAACGCCTCGGCATTTCCAGGGCTCTGGTGGAAAAGCACATCGTCAACGCCATGAAGCATTGCCGCCTGCGCATCAGACAATGGGATGCCCATTGAGCCGTCGTCGTTAAATTTTATTTCACTGTCCTCGTTCCTACTCAACAGACGACCTGCTGTCCTGCTCAGGGCCGGCCGGTCACCCAAGCTCTTCCTCCGCGCTGTTCGGGGGTTCATCCAGAGGACACTGGAAATGACACAGGCAATTGCATCGCCCATCGTTCACGACCTGATCGGCGTCGGTTTCGGCCCTTCGAACCTGGCGCTGGCCATCGCTCTGCAGGAGCGAGCCCCGACCCTGGGCGAGCTGGATGTGCTGTTTCTCGACAAGCAACCGACCTACAGCTGGCACGGCAACACCCTGTCGACCCAAAGCGAATTGCAGATTTCCTTCCTCAAGGATCTGGTGACCCTGCGCAACCCGACCAGCCCGTATTCGTTCGTCAATTACCTCAAACACCACGGTCGTCTGGTGGACTTCATCAACCTCGGCACCTTCTATCCGTGCCGCATGGAGTACAACGACTACCTGCGCTGGGTCGCCGCGCAGTTCACCGAACAGAGCCGTTATGGCGAAGAAGTGCTGACCATCGAGCCAGTCCTGCACAACCATCAGGTCGAAGCGTTGCGGGTGATTTCCCGTGGCACCGACGGTCAGCAATTTGTGCGCACCGCGCGCTCGGTGGTGGTCAGCGCCGGTGGTACGCCGCGCATTCCTGAGGCGTTCAAGGCGCTGAAAGGCGATGCCCGGGTGTTCCACCACTCGCAATACCTGGCCGAGATGGCCAAGCAACCGTGCGTGAACAACCAGCCGATGAGCATCGCGATCATCGGTGGCGGCCAGAGCGCGGCGGAAGCCTTCATCGATCTGAACGATTCGTTCCCGTCGGTGCAGGTCGACATGATCCTGCGCGGCTCGGCGCTGAAGCCGGCGGATGACAGCCCGTTCGTCAACGAGGTGTTCTCGCCGGAATTCACCGACCTGATCTTCCAGCAGAAGAGCAGCGAGCGTGAGCGTCTGGTCAACGAGTACCACAACACCAACTACTCGGTGGTGGACATCGACCTGATCGAGCGCATCTACGGCATCTTCTATCGCCAGAAAGTCTCCGGCGTTGCGCGTCATGCGTTCCGCACCCTGACCACCGTCGAGAAGGCCACCGCTACCGAGCGCGGCATCGAACTGGCGGTGCGCAACAATGCCACCGGCGAAGTCACCGTGCGCGTCTACGACGCCGTGGTGCTGGCCACCGGTTACGAGCGTCAGATGCACCGCAAGCTGCTGGCGCCTCTGGAAGAGTACCTGGGTGATTTCGAGGTCGATCGCAACTACAAACTGATCACCGACGAGCGCTGCAAGGCCGGTCTGTACATGCAGGGCTTCTGCCAGGCCAGCCACGGTCTGAGCGATACGCTGCTGTCGATCCTGCCGATCCGCGCGGACGAAATTGCCGGTTCGCTGTACGAGCATGGCAAGAATCGCGGGCACAGCCGTTCGGTGATGGATTTGTTGCTGGCGACTGCCAGCTGATGACTTCCTGATGACTCCCGCGCCGAGCGCGGGAGTCGTTTCGAGGCCAATCCTGAACCCTTCCTGAATGACCTCCACATCCCCCAACCTCATTCCTTTTACGGGTTTACTCTCCAGGCATCGGGGCGTAAGCTTCGCGCGTTTTCATCAATAGCGGAGACCCACAGTGGGTACTTGTTCGAGTGACAGTTGTCGGCCGGTCCTTGTAACCGGCAGATTCTCGGCAAGATAACGCGCATTCCTTTGTGCCGTTGTCTCGCCGAACAGCGAGCAGCGGCATCCCGATCATGGTCAGCTGAGACCATGTCCCGACGTCCTTCTCATCGACGCTGAAAAGAGCGTGGTTTCGACTTCATTGTCGCAATCGCAGCCCTATCGACACGCCTGTCTTTTTTGACTGGCGCACCAACCCTTGCCGTGCCGAATTTTCGGTGCAAGAGGGCTGGACGTACCTGCTTGACGGTTTCCCGGCTGACCATAGGGGCAACAGCCATGAAACTTACGCTCAAGGAATTTTTCGCAGGCTTCCTGCGGACCCGTCACATTGCCCGGCACTTCCGTCGTCTGGCCGTGCTGGAAAGTCTTCGCGACACCACGGTCAGCCGTGAAGTGCCGCCCACCCTGGCCAACACGCTGGTGGACGCCGCCCATTGCGACAGCGGCGTGCTGCTGTCGAACCTCGGCACGCACACTGATGGCCTCACCGATTTCGAAGTCGATGTGCTGCGTGCACAGCACGGCCTCAACGAAGTCGAACACGAGCAACCGCTGCCGTGGTGGACCCACCTGTGGCACTGCTACAAAAACCCGTTCAACCTGCTGCTGACCCTGTTGGCGGTGATCTCGTGGCTGACCGATGACCTGAAGGCCGCCACCGTGATTTTCTCGATGGTGGTGCTCTCGACCCTCCTGCGCTTCTGGCAGGAAAGCAAATCCAACCAGGCGGCGGACGCGCTCAAGGCGATGGTCAGCAACACCGCCACGGTGCTGCGCCGTGATGCGCCGCGCACTGAACTGCCGATCAAGCAACTGGTGCCGGGCGATCTGATCGTGCTCTCGGCCGGCGACATGATTCCCGCCGATTGCCGGGTGCTCAGCGCCAAGGATCTGTTCGTCAGTCAGGCGGCGATGACCGGCGAATCAATGCCGGTAGAGAAATTCCCCCGCCAGGCAAATCGCGATACGCGTAACCCGCTGGAGCTGGACAACATCCTGTTCATGGGCACCAACGTGGTGTCCGGCACGGCGGTGGCGGTGATTCTCACCACCGGCAACAGCACCTATTTCGGTGCGCTGGCGCTGCGGGTCGGGGCAACCGATCGGGCAGTGACTTCGTTCCAGCAAGGGGTGAACAAAGTCAGCTGGCTGTTGATTCGCTTCATGTTCGTCATGGCGCCGCTGGTGTTGTTCATCAACGGTTTCACCAAGGGTGACTGGACCGAGGCGCTGCTGTTCGCACTGTCGATCGCCGTGGGCCTGACCCCGGAGATGCTGCCGATGATCGTCACCTCGACCCTGGCCAAGGGGGCGGTGTTCCTGTCGCGCAAGAAAGTCATCGTCAAACGCCTGGACGCGATCCAGAACTTCGGTGCCATGGATGTGCTGTGCACCGACAAGACCGGCACCTTGACCCAGGACAAGATCTTCCTGGCGCGCAATGTCGACGTCTGGGGCGAGGACTCCGACGACGTGCTGGAAATGGCTTATCTGAACAGCTACTACCAGACCGGCCTGAAAAACCTGCTCGATGTGGCGGTGCTGGAACACGTGGAAGTCCACCGTGAACTGAAAGTCGGCACGGCGTATCGCAAGGTCGACGAGATCCCGTTCGATTTCAATCGCCGGCGCATGTCGGTGGTGGTCGAAGGCCACGGCCAACCGCATCAGTTGATCTGCAAAGGCGCGGTGGAAGAAGTGTTGTCGGTGTGCACCCGGGTTCGTCACGGTGAAGTCGACGAAGCCTTGAGCGATGAATTGCTGGCGAGAATTCGTCAGGTAACCGCAGCATTCAACGCTGAAGGCTTGCGCGTGGTCGCGGTGGCGGCACGGTCGATGCCGGAAGGTCGCGACACTTACAGCCTGGGCGACGAGCAGGAATTGACGCTGATCGGTTACGTGGCATTCCTCGATCCACCGAAGGAAAGCACCGCACCGGCGCTCAAGGCCCTGGCCGAACACGGCGTGGCCGTGAAAGTGCTGACCGGCGATAACGAGCTGGTGACCGCCAAGATCTGCCGCGAAGTAGGTCTGGCGCAGCAAGGCCTGTTGATGGGCAACGACATCGAACGCATGAGCGACGCGCAACTGGCCAAGGCGGTGGAGACCACCAACGTGTTCGCCAAGCTGACGCCGACCCACAAGGAACGCATCGTGCGCATCCTCAAGGGCAACGGCCATGTGGTCGGATTCATGGGCGACGGCATCAACGACGCACCGGCGCTGCGCACCGCAGACATCGGTATTTCCGTCGACAGCGCGGTGGACATCGCCAAGGAAGCGGCCGACATCATCCTGCTGGAAAAGAGCCTGATGGTGCTGGAGGAGGGCGTGCTGGAGGGGCGCCGGACCTTCGCCAACATGCTCAAGTACATCAAGATGACCGCCAGCTCGAACTTCGGCAACGTGTTCTCCGTACTGGTGGCCAGTGCGTTCATTCCGTTCCTGCCGATGCTGCCGATGCACCTGCTGGTGCAGAACCTGCTGTATGACATTTCGCAGATCGCGATCCCGTTCGACAACGTCGACGATGAAATGCTGAAACAGCCACAACGCTGGCAGCCAGGGGATGTCGGGCGCTTCATGCTGTTCTTCGGCCCGATCAGTTCGATCTTTGACATCACAACGTTCGCCTTGATGTGGTACGTGTTTGATGCCAACACCCCGGATCACCAGACGCTGTTCCAGTCCGGCTGGTTCGTGGTGGGACTGCTGACCCAGACGCTGATCGTGCACATGATCCGCACGCCGAAGATTCCGTTCCTGCAAAGCCGCGCGGCCATGCCGCTGCTGGTGATGACCGGAATCATCATGGCCGTGGGCATCTTCCTGCCGATGGGGCCGCTGGCGCACTACTTCAAACTGCAGGCGCTGCCGTCGATGTACTTCGTGTTCCTGCCGGTGATCCTGCTGGCGTACATGGCACTGACCCAGGCCGTTAAAGGCTTCTACATCCGCCGGTTCGGCTGGCAGTAACAGGAAAGATTCCCCCCTTGTGGGAGCAAGGGGGGCGGTTTCAAGGAGTTCAACATGCAAGCCATCAACAACATCAACCTCGATTCGCTGCTCGATACGCTGGTCAGCCTCAGCGCGGCGTTCATTCTCGGCGGCCTGATCGGTTTTGAGCGCCAGTACCGGCAACGTACGGCAGGCCTGCGCACCAACGTGCTGGTGGCGGTCGGTGCGGCGATTTTCGTCGACATGGCCAACCGTCTCGGCGGAGCCGAAGGCGCGGTGCGGGTGGTCGCCTACGTGGTATCCGGGATCGGTTTCCTCGGCGCCGGTGTAATCATGCGCGAGGAGGGGAACGTGCGCGGTCTCAATACCGCCGCCACACTCTGGACTTCGGCAGCGGTCGGCGCCTGTGCCGGCGCCGACCTGTTGGCCGAAGCCGTGCTCGGCACCTTGTTCGTGCTCGCCGCCAATACCTTGCTGCGGCCGATCGTCAACAACATCAACCGCCAGCCGCTGGATGTGGTTTCGGCGGAAGTCACCAACATCGTCTACGTGATCGCCCGGCGCTCGCAGCAGACCGCGGTGTTCGCCTTGCTTGAGGCCGAGCTCGAACGCAGCAACTACCCGGCCAGCGACGTCGATGTACACGCCTTCGGTGCCGACGAAATCGAGATCGAAGCCACGCTCGCAACGACATCGGTGGACGGTGATGAGCTGGACGCACTGGTGAAGCGGATCTCCACGTCGAACCTGGTGGTGCAGGCGTTCTGGAGTCCGAGTACCACGGAGTAACCTGGAGAGCGCCCCATCGTCCGGCAATGGCATGGGTGGCCGTCAATCCGGATGAGTGACGGTTATTTTCGGAATAGTCCTACAGAGCATGCCTCGATGCTTGGGTAGTCTTGCCGCCACTTGAAGCGACTGGCGGGACTTCCACGATGGCCGACAAAACCTTGCGTATTTTGATCGCCGACACCCGGCATTTTCACCGGATGAAGATCGAGCGGATGTTCAATGCCCTCGATTACTACCGCATTGCACCGGTGCAGAACTTCACCGAACTGCTGTCACTGATCGATTTCGGCTGCGAGCCGTTCGATGTACTGGTGACCGACTCTCAACTGGCAGATGGAATGCCGGATCTGCACGGATTTCTGTTCGATCTGGCGCAGGTCCGGCATGCGCTGGTCTACGGCGAAGCGCTGAACTTATCGGATGTTCCCGGATACTTTCGGCCAAAGATCACCACCTGTAACGAAGCGCTGCCCTCAATGAGCGCCATCACACAGTTGATGGCGTCGGTCGAGGCTTCCCGTGAGCGTTCATCGCGTATATGCCCGGCAAAATCCCTCGCGTGATGGAGCGCCAGATCACAGATCGGCCGACGGCGCAACTGTCAGGTCTGACAGGTGTTTCGACTTGCGTCCCGTGTAACAGTCGTAGCGCAGCTACCAGTAGTCCCGTTCATGCAGGATCGGTGGCGTCATCGACATGTATTCGCCCAGGAGTGGTCATGGATTCAGCATTGATCGTCGACGATCACCCTGTGGTGGTCGGTGCCGTCAGAATGGTTCTGGAGTCACTGGGTTACAAACCGATTCATGTCGCTTCGAGTGGCGTAGACGTGGTGCCGTTGATCCGCGCACACGGGCCGACACTGATCGTGCTCGATCTGAAGCTCAAGGGCATGGGCGGACTTGAAGTGCTGGACCGGATCAACGCCCTCGGGCTGGTCTGCAAAATCGTGATTTTTTCATCGGCCGACCCGAACAGCTACCTGGTGCGTTGCCGACGTGCAGGTGCAATGGCTTTTGTGGCCAAGTCTGCCGAGTTGCAGCAGTTGCAGAGTGCGATCAAGGCAGTCCGTTCGGGTTACAGCTATTTTCAGGAATTGCCTGAGGTCAACGCAGGGCAATCCGGTGTGCACAGTGACGAGCGGCAGCAAATCGAAGGATTGTCCAATCGCGAGTTACACATTCTCGTGCAATTGGCGCATGGCAAGCCCAACAAGGACATCGCTCGGGAGATGAACCTGAGCCACAAAACCATCAGTACCTACAAGACTCGCCTGATGCTCAAGCTCGGGGTCAGCTCACAGGTGGTGTTGCGTGAGTTCGCCAGACGCAACCATCTGCTTTGAGAGCCTGCCCGATGATGAGGCCGCTGCGATGCATTCTTCTGATGCTCCTCCTTTTGGCAAACGCGGTACAGGCCTCCGGGGCTGCGCAGAAACTGGAAATCATCTCTCGCACCCGGCTGGAGGGCGTGCAGGTACGCCTTGACGAGCAGGATCGCCAGTGGCTCCGGGCACACCCGGTATTGCGCATCGGCGCTTCCGGGCCGGACTATCCTCCGTTTGAGTTGACCCGCAACCGGCATGAACTGGAAGGCCTCACGGCCGAGTACGCCGACGCGATCGCACAGGTACTGAATATCCGGATCGAGGTCTGGTGCTACCCCGATCGCGAAACCGCCATGGCCGCGCTCAAGGCCGGTGAACTGGATTTGGTGGGCACTTCGAGCAATTATAAGATTGCCGATCCCGAGCTGATGCTGTCTCGCGCCTATGCCGAAGATCAGCCGATGTGGGTGACCCGGCTCGACGAGCCGTTGCCCGATGACCTGGCAGGCAAACGCATCGCCATGGTGGATGACTACCTGCCGGCTTCGACCATCCAGAAGGCTTACCCGCAAGCCACCTTGCAGCGTTATCGCTCGATTCTCGATGCCCTCGGCGCCGTTGCATTCGGGCGGGATGACCTGTACCTCGGTGACTTCATCAGTGCCAGCTATCTGATCAACATCAACTTCCACAACGACCTGCAGCTGGCCGGCCCTTCGGGCCTCGACGCCAACCCGTTCGCCTTTGCCCTGACTCGCAGCAATACACGCTTGAAACGACTGGTCGACAAGGCCTTGCTGGCCATTCCCATGGAGCAGCGCCTGGCCATCGAGTTGCGCTGGAGTGCCGGGCGTGCGGACATGACGGGACAGGCGCGGGTAAGTCTCAGCGGCAGTGAACAGGCATGGCTCGACCGGCATCCGAGCGTACGGGTCGGTGCGATCGAGGATTTCGCCCCGTTGACGTTCTTTGATGCCGAGGGAAAAGTGCAGGGGCTTGCGGCGCAGTTGTTGAGCCTGATCAGTCAACGCAGCGGCCTGAAGTTCGAGATCGTACGGGGGCAGTCACTGGACCGACAGATCGAACAATTGAAGGCCGGGGAACTTGATCTGCTGCCCGTGGTGACACCCAGCAGCGAGCGTGAACTCGAAATGCGTTTCTCCCGGGCCTATCTGAACAATCCGTTCGTCCTGGTCAGCGGGGTCTCGCCATCGGGCGTGAGAAGCCTGGACGACATGGCCGGCAAACGGCTGGCGATCTATCGCGGTCACCCGTTGCGCGATTATCTGCTGGAGCGAGTACCGCAGCTCAGAATGGTTGAAGTACCAAGCCCGGCAGCCGGAATGGAAGCCATTGTCAGCGGGCAGGCCGATGCCACGCTGAGTTCGTTGATGGTGGCGCGCTATCTGATTTCCCGTCAGTACCGAGGGCGTACCCGGATAGTCGGTACGGTGGGGGATCAGCCCGCCCGGATTGCATTGGCCACCGCACCGGATGCGGTGGTGTTGCATTCGATTCTGAACAAGGCGCTGTTGAGCATTGCCCCAAAGGAGGTCGATGATCTGGTCGAGCGCTGGGGCCAAGACGCGGTTGCCGATGACAGTTACTGGCAGCGCCATCGACGGGAGATCCTGCTTGGATTCACCGGTGCGTCCGGGCTGTTGCTGCTGGCATTGGGCTGGATCGCCTTTCAGCGCCGGCAGATTCGCCAGCGCCAGCAATGGCTGCTTCAACTGCAGGAAGCCAAGGACGCGGCGGATGAAGCCAACCGGGCCAAGAGCACCTTTCTGGCTGTCATGAGCCACGAAATCCGTACGCCCATGAACGCCTTGCTGGGCATGCTCGAACTGGCGCTCAAGCATGCCGATGAAGGCGTGACCGACCGTGGGGCTATCCAGGTGGCGTCCGCGGCGGGGCAGCAACTGCTGGCATTGATCGGGGATATTCTCGATATCGCACGCATCGAATCCGGTCATCTGTCGCTGGCTCCCGAACGCGTCAATCTGCGTGAGTCGGTGTTGTCGGTGTGTCGGATTTTCGAAGGAGTGGCGCTTCAGAAGCAGTTGTCGTGGCATGTCGAACTGGATGAGCGCAGCAATGTCGAGGTGATGCTCGACGCCCTGCGTTTCAAGCAGGTGTTGTCGAATCTTCTGAGCAATGCGATCAAGTTTACCGATGAAGGCGATGTGAGCCTGCGATTGCGAGTGTTTGCCGAGCGGGACGGGCCGCTGGAAATCGGTGTTGTCATCGAGGACAGCGGACGGGGCATCAGCGCCGAAGATCAGCAGCGCTTGTTCAGCCCGTTTGTGCAGGTCGGCAGTCAGCCGTTGTCGGTCCGCAGCGGTTCCGGTCTGGGGCTGGTGATCAGCCGCAGCCTGTGCCGGATGATGGGCGGCGATCTCTGGATGACCAGCGAACCCGGACGAGGCACACAAGTCATGCTGCGCCTGGAACTGCCCGTGCTGGAGTCGCCCGCTCAGGAGGACGTTGCGACGCCGACAGTGACGGCGACAAAGCGGCTGGACGTACTGGTAGTGGACGACCATCCGGTGAATCGTCTGCTGCTGTGTCGGCAGTTGAGTGAGCTCGGGCATCGCTTTGTCGATACCGGGAGTAGTGAACAGGCGCTGGATCTGTGGCGCGGTCAATCTTTCGATGCGCTGATTACCGACGTCAACTTGCCCGGAATCAACGGCTACGATCTGGCGCGAGCGATTCGCGAAGAGGAGGCGGCGACAGGCCGGGTGCCTTGTCTGGTTCTGGGGTATACCGCCAATGCACAGATGGAAGAGAAACAACGATGCCTGGCAGCCGGAATGGATGATTGCCTGTTCAAACCGGTTTTGCTGCGGGAGCTGAACCTGGCGCTGATCGCTGCAGAGCCCGATGAAATGCAGATCGCAGGAGCGGAGAATCAGGTATTGCCCGGTTTCGATCTGAGTTCGCTGTTGCAACTGGCGGGAGCGGACAACCCGCTTATCGGGCAGTTGCGTGAAGAAGTGCTGAGCAGTCTGCGCAGCGATCTGGAGCGTCTGGAGGAATCCGGGCGGGAAGGTGATCGTGCAGGTCTGAAGGGTCTGGCACATCACATCACAGGCGGGGCGCATGTGATCGGTGCCGAGCGCGTGGTTTCTGCGTGCCGGATACTCGAACAGGCCTGCCGGGACGGTGAGCCCGAGGCCGCATTGAAAGTTGCAATTGAATTGCTGCGCGTGGCCATGCACGACCTCGCGCAGCAACTTCAGGCCTGAGCGGTCAGTCCCACTGCGGCGCGATGCCTTGGGGGCTGGTCAGGCGATGGCCGCGCTCCAGTGTGTCGATCAGCGCCATGTCTGCATCGCTCAGCGTCAGCGCGGTGGCGCAGAGGTTACTTTGCAGGTTGGCGCGCTTGGTCGACGACGGAATCACCGCGTAACCCGATTGCATCGCCCACGCCAGAGTGACCTGCGCCGGAGTCGCTTGCAGGCGCAGGGCGATGTCGACAATCAATGGATCCTTCAGCACTTCGCCATAGGCCAGGGTCATGTACGAAGTGATCTGAATACCCTGGCTCTGTGCAAACTCCACGACCTTGCGGTTTTGCAGGTACGGATGCAGTTCGATCTGGTTGGTGGCGATGTTTTCCGCACCAACTGCTGCGATGGCTTGTTTCATCAAGTCGATGGTGAAGTTGGACACGCCGATCTGTCGGGTCAGGCCCAGGCGTTTGGCTTCCAGCAGTGCACCCATGAACTCTTCCACCGGCACCTGATCTTCCGGCGACGGCCAGTGGATCAGCGTCAGGTCGAGGTAGTCGGTCTGCAGCTTTTGCAGGCTCTCCTTGAGGCTTTCGATCAGACGGTCACCGGCAAAGTTGGCGATCCAGATCTTGCTGGTGATGAACAATTCGTCGCGAGGGATGCCGCTGGCGGCGATAGCCTGGCCGACCTCGGCTTCGTTCTCGTAGATTTGCGCGGTGTCGATGACCCGGTAGCCCAGCTCGAGGGCGGTGCTCACCGAATCGATGACCACCTGACCTTGCAGGCGAAACGTACCAAGACCGAAAGCGGGAACAGACATGCAGGACTCCAGGGTTGCAGTGGGAATGGACGAAGTATCCGCTGCTGTTTCCTTGAGAAAAACCGCTGTTGGGGCAAAGTACTGTTGACTGAAAGTCACGAATCGTTGCGATGAGGTGTCGTTCCATCAGTAGAACGATGAGGCCGGTTTTGGCTGACTAGTGCTAAATACGTGGTGAATTTATGATCAGTCCATGATCAACCTCAATTCGGAGCCCACCATGAAAAACCTCATCGGTATCTACACCAGCCCTCGCGGCCACTGGGTCGGCGATGGGTTTCCGGTTCGCACACTGTTTTCCTACGACAACCTGGGCAAGCACATCAGCCCGTTCCTGCTGCTCGATCACGCAGGTCCCGCGCATTTCACCCCGACCACTGAACGACGTGGCGTAGGGCAGCATCCGCATCGTGGTTTCGAAACCGTGACCATCGTTTATGACGGCGAAGTGGAGCACCGCGATTCCACCGGCAGTGGCGGCAAGATCGGCCCCGGCGACGTGCAATGGATGACCGCTGCTTCCGGAATCCTGCACGAGGAGTTTCACTCCGCAGATTTCGCCAGAACGGGTGGCAACCTGGAAATGGTGCAGCTGTGGGTCAACCTGCCGGCCAAAGACAAAATGGCTGAACCGGGTTACCAGACCATTCTCGACAGCGATATCCCGAACGTCGCACTCCGGGACGATGCCGGTAACTTGCGTCTGATCGCGGGTGAATTCGACGGTCACAAGGGACCTTCCCGGACTTTCACGCCCATCGATGTCTGGGATCTGCGCCTCAATGCCGGCAAATTGCTGACGCTGGAGCTGCATGAAGGCCGCAACACTGCGCTGGTGGTGCTGCGTGGCTCGGTCCGGATCAACGGCGAGGAGTCGGCGGGCGTAGGGCAACTGGCGTTGTTCGAGCGTGAGGGTGACCGCCTGACGCTTGAGGCCAGCGAGGACGCGATGGTGTTGCTGCTCAGTGGCGAACCGATCGATGAGCCGATCGTCGGTCACGGTCCGTTCGTGATGAATACCGAGCAGGAAATTCATCAGGCGTTCGTTGATTTCCAGTCTGGCCGGTTCGGACGGATGCCCGTGTAGATCGACATTGTGGGAGCCAGTTTGCTGGCTCCCACAGCTTTATTTCAGAAGCGCCTTCAATAGCCCTTATCCCGCCAAATCAATTGCTCCTACACTAAGCCCAATCTGTGCGATCTTCTCGCGATTGACCTCTGTCGGAGTTGTTTGATGCTGTCTCTGCTGACTGAACATCCGTTGTTCTGCGCGTTGATCCTGATCCTGCTCGACCTGGGACTGTGGCGCCTGATCAGTTCCCATGGCAGCGAATGGAAGCTGCTGGTGCGGGTGCTGATTTTCAGCCTGTTCAGCGTGCTGCTGTTCAACGAAGGCCTCAATCCGATGGAGCCGGCGCCCTGGGCCGACAACGTGCCGCTGCATCTGGCGGCGACCGGGTTGCAGATCGGCTGGTGGCTGTTCGGCGCACGCACCCTGACGGTGCTGATCGGCGCGGTGATGATGCAGCGGGTCGGCCACACCGGTCGACTGTTGCAGGATCTGCTCGGCGCGGTGATTTTCCTGATCGCCATCATTGCGGCGCTGGCCTATGTGCTGGATCTTCCGGTCAAGGGCGTGCTGGCCACGTCCGGAGCACTGGCGATCATCGTCGGTCTGGCGTTGCAGAGTACCCTGAGCGACGTGTTTTCCGGGATCGTCCTGAACACCACCAAGCCCTATCAACTCGATGACTGGATTTCCATCGACGGCACGGAAGGGCGGGTCACCGACATCGACTGGCGCGCCACGCGCCTGCAGACTTCTCAGGGCAGCATGGCGGTGATTCCCAACTCGCTGGCGGCCAAGGCCAAGATCATCAACTTCAGTCGCCCGAGCAACATGTTCGGTGTTGCCGTGAGCGTGCAGGTCAGTCCACATGCGCGGCCGAACTCAGTGATCGATGCCCTGGAGCGGGCGATGCAGGGCTGTCGCCCATTGCTGGATAACCCGGCGCCAAGCGTCGCGTTGAAGAGTTCGAGCAGTGCCGGCGCGGAATATGAAATCAGTGGCTTCGTGGCGTCGATGAGCGAGAAGCGTGCGGTGCGCAATCAGTTGTTCGATCTGGCTTTCCGGCATCTGCAAGCGTCCGGGGTCAATCTGCTGTCGAGCGATGAACCCGCCGCGCCAGCCCATCTCTCGCGGCCTCGGGCGCTGCTCGACAGCTCGCCGATCTTCTCCACCCTGCGTCAGGAAGAGAAAGAGACCTTCAGCCAGAACATGGCCCTGCAAACCTTCCGTGCCGGCGAGATCATTCTGGCGGGCGGGGAAGTCAGCGACCATCTGTTCATCATCGAGTCCGGTGTGGTTTCGGTGACGTTGAACCGTCACGGCGTACCGTTCGAATCGGGACGCATGGGGCCGGGAGAAGTGATCGGCGAGGCCGGGATCCTTTCCGATACCTCGTTGCCGGCCGACTTTTCCGCCAAGACGTTCTGCGCCCTGTACCGCATCGAGAAGTCATATCTCAAGCCTTGCCTGGATGCCCGTCATGACATCAACGATGCAATGAAGGCGCTGCTGGATTTCCGCCTGCTCAAGGCGCAGGCGCTGACTCAGGAAACGCCGGTAGCCGTGCCGAAAAGAGGCTTCCTGCAGTGGCTGCGCCATCGCGCCTGAGGCGGATCAGCGGCGTTCGTATCCGGCGAGTTTCTGTTCGAGGTTCAAGCGCACCTCTGGCCATTCGTCATCGATGATGCTGAAGCGCACCGAGTTGCGCTTGCGGCCATCGGGCATGATCCGTTCGTGTCGCACGATGCCTTCCTGCTGCGCGCCCAGACGCAGGATCGCATGGCGTGATTTCTGGTTGTTTTCGTCGGTGGTGAACTGCACGCGCACGCAATCAAGTACCTCGAAGGCGTGGCGCAGCATCAGGTACTTGGCTTCGGTGTTGACGAAGGTTTTCTGAAAGCGCGCCGAGATCCAGCTGCTGCCGATCTCCAGCTTGCGATTGAGCGGATCTATCTTCCAGAAGCGGGTCGAGCCGATCACCTCGCCGGTCTCCTTCAACACAATTGCAAACGGCATGACCGTGCCGGCCTCACGCCCGTCGAGGGCCTTTTTCAGATAGCTGTCGACGGTGGTCGCCGACGGCACCACGGTGACAGTGAGATTCCACAGCTCGCCGTCTGCGGCAGCGTGGACCAGGGCGTCGGCATCGGAATATTGCAGCGGGCGCAGGACGATGCCCTGGCCTTGCAGTGTGATGTGCATGGGCGTGGCTCTTGGTAGTTCGGGCGAGAGCTTATTACGCCGCATCAAGCAGCGTCGTTGCAACCGCCGGTTCAGGCGCCAAGGCCGATTGGTGAAATCAATTGTCGATTCAATGCCCGGATCCCGTATACATGGCGACCATCAGCGGAACGATCCGCGTCTCCATGCATAAGGACCGAGCAATGAGCGAGCCACGCCTGACGAATCTGAAACAGTATCTGCAACGATTGGGATTCGACACGCCCCCGGCACCGACCCTTGAGACCCTGCGTCTGTTGCAGTTGCGACATACCGGCGTCTTTCCCTTCGAGAATCTGTCGACGCTCAGCGGCGAACCTGTACTGATCGATCTGCCGTCGATACAGCGCAAGGTTCTTGAGGATGCCCGTGGCGGTTACTGCTACGAACTCAACAATCTGTTTCTGGCCTTGTTGCTGGAGCTGGGGTTCGATGCACGGGGCATCAGCGGCCGAGTGGTCATGAATCAGCCCGAAGGCAGCTGGACGGCGCGCACTCATCGCTTGAGCCTGGTGACCCTTGACGGCGTGCGCTACATCACCGATGTCGGCTTCGGCGGCATGGTGCCGACCGCACCGCTGATTCTGGATACCGAAGCCGAGCAATCCACGCCGCACGAGCCGTATCGCATCGAAGTGCAAGCCGATGGCTACATGCTGCGGGCCAGAGTCGCCGGCGAATGGCGGCCGATGTACCTGTTCGACCTGCAACGCCAGGAAGACATCGATTACACCCTCGGCAACTGGTACGTCTCGACCCATCCGGACTCACCGTTCGCCCAGCGCCTGATGGTCGCGCGTACGGGCGACGACTGGCGGCGCACGTTGAACAACGGCAGTTACGCGATCCACCGCATCGGTGCCGAGAGCGAGCGGCGCGAGGTGACGGATGTCGATGAGCTGATCGAATTGCTGGAACGGGAGTTCGGCCTGCGCTTGCCGCACCAGCCTGGTGCGCGTCTGGCACTGGCGCGCTTGATTCAGCCGAACTGAAACCTATGGTTTTGCATCCGGCTCCAGCACCCGCCGGATTTCGTTTACGGCCGCCGACAGTTTTTTCTCAAGGCTCTTGAGGTCGGTGGCGGTGATGCCTTTCTTGAATTGACCGATGGAATGCTCGAGTTCATCGGCTGTGGTACGGCCGTCGAGCAGAGCATGGCGCAGGGTGTTGTTGATTACCGTCTGATAGCCATACCCCTCGCTTTCAGCGACCTCGCGCGCAGCCTCGATGACCGCGTCATCGAGCATGATGGTGATGCGGGTCTTGCCCTTGTTGGAGGCGACGGCGCCGCGTTTACCTTGGCTGAAATCGTACTCATCCTTCATTGATCAAGTCTCCGGAAAATAATGGCGTCGCTCGCTGGGTGTTGCGCTGCGCGCGGAAATGATTCGAACAATATTCGGCTCTCGATAGCTGTAAACAACGACCAGCAAACGTCCCTTGGCGTCGGTGCCGAGTGTGATCCAGCGTTGTTCGTCATGGTCGTTGTCTTCAATGGTCAGTGCTCGTTCGTCGTAGAAGACCGGTTCGGCCTCGGCGAGGCTGATCCCTCTGTGCTTGAGTTTGTTGGCAGCATTCTTGCTTTTGTCGAACTGAATTTTGAATAACTTCATTATGCATACTTTATATGTATAAAAAAGAGCGCGGCCGCACCGTCGGTCGCCATGAACACTTCAGCCTAGGTGGATAAAACGCGGGGTCAGTTAACGATGTGTTGCCGGATTTGTGGGGTATGGAAGCGGCGGGATAGAAGGTTGGGTGGCTACCTATCCATAATATGACCGATAAGTTGTATACAACTATATGGACATTTGTCACGACTATTGAATACAGTGTGCGCATAACAAAAACCAGGGAACCCCCCCACCATGAAAACGCCCCATGTTTCACACCAACGACCCGAGGACGAAAACCTCGGGGTCGGCGCGAATATGGCTTACGGCCTGCAACATGTTCTGACCATGTATGGCGGTATCGTCGCGGTGCCGCTGATCATCGGTCAGGCCGCCGGGTTGTCGCCGGCGGACATTGGTCTGTTGATTGCTGCTTCATTGTTTGCGGGGGGGCTGGCCACGTTGCTGCAAACCCTGGGTCTGCCGTTTTTCGGATGTCAGTTGCCGCTGGTGCAGGGCGTGTCGTTCTCCGGTGTCGCCACGATGGTGGCGATTGTCAGCAGCGGCGGGGAGGGCGGCTTTCAGTCAGTGCTCGGCGCGGTCATTGCGGCGTCCCTGATCGGCTTGCTGATCACGCCGGTATTCTCACGCATCACCAAGTTCTTCCCGCCGCTGGTTACGGGGATCGTGATCACCACCATCGGCCTGACGCTGATGCCGGTGGCCGCCCGCTGGGCCATGGGTGGCAACAGTCATGCTCCGGACTTCGGCAGCATGCAGAACATCGGTCTGGCGGCGGTCACGCTGGTGCTGGTGCTGCTGCTGAGCAAGGTCGGCAGTTCCACCATCTCGCGTCTGTCGATCCTGTTGGCGATGGTGATCGGCACGGTGCTGGCGGTGTTTCTCGGCATGGCGGACTTCTCCAACGTTACCCAGGGCCCGATGTTTGGCTTCCCGACACCGTTCCATTTCGGCATGCCGACTTTCCACTTCGCTGCGATCCTGTCGATGTGCATCGTGGTCATGGTGACCCTGGTGGAAACCTCGGCGGACATACTGGCGGTCGGTGAAATCATCGGCACCAAGGTCGATTCCAAGCGTCTGGGCAACGGCCTGCGGGCGGACATGCTGTCGAGCATGTTTGCGCCGATCTTCGGTTCGTTCACCCAGAGCGCCTTTGCCCAGAACGTCGGGTTGGTGGCGGTGACCGGAATCAAGAGCCGTTATGTGGTAGCGACCGGCGGCATCTTCCTGGTGATCCTCGGCCTGCTGCCGTTCATGGGTCGGGTGATTGCGGCGGTGCCGACGTCGGTACTCGGCGGCGCCGGTATCGTGCTGTTCGGCACCGTGGCAGCGAGTGGCATCCGCACGCTGTCCAAGGTCGATTACCGCAACAACGTCAATCTGATCATCGTTGCCACCTCGATCGGTTTCGGCATGATCCCGATTGCCGCGCCGAACTTCTACGATCACTTCCCGAGCTGGTTCGCGACCATTTTCCATTCGGGCATCAGTTCGTCGGCGATCATGGCGATCCTGCTGAACCTGGCGTTCAACCACTTCACGGCGGGTAACTCGGATCAGCAGTCGGTGTTCGCGGCGGCAGAAGAGCGGACCCTGCGTTATCGGGATCTGGCGGCGCTGCGTGAAGGCGACTACTTCAGCGACGGCAAGCTGCATGACTGCGACGGCAATGAAGTGCCGGTGATCGATCCGGATTCGGATCACGGTCATGGTGCACCGAAAGTGCATGCCAAGAGCAGCGAGCACGTCTGACCGCTGTTTCTGAAATAGAAAAGGGCCGATCAGTCGGGAAACTGATCGGCCCTTTTTATGGCACGCACTTTTTCAATGCCCACAAAAAAGCCCCTGAATCTTTCGATTCAGGGGCTCTGTATTTGGCTCCACAACCTGGACTCGAACCAGGGACCCAGTGATTAACAGTCACTTGCTCTACCAACTGAGCTATTGCGGAATTGGTGCGTATGTTACTGATTTAAAAAGACTAGTCAAGCTTTGCCGGAAAACTTTTTCAGCAACGGGAATTTAGCCGCCAAATGTAAAGTTGCCCATCAGCAGTTTGGCGTACAACGCTGTGGCCGCCAGTTGCACCAGCCAAAGGGCCAGTCCACCGAGAAACACGCCGGCCGCCACTTGCAGTACCAGGCTCTTTTCGCGTTTGCCCGAGCTGCGGGGCGGATAGTAGTCCAGCTCATCGCGGTCGGCGCGCAGGTCATCGTTTTTCATGTCGGTTCTCTGAAATATCGTCTGTGTGCAGTCTAGAGGGTGTTACGGCTTTTCTTCAGACAAATAAAAACGGGAAGCCCGAAAGCTTCCCGTTTTCAGTGCTGCGCCGGATCAGATGACCTGAACGATCGCGTCCGTCACGACTTCGATGTTGCTCTGGTTCAGCGCGGCGACGCAGATGCGGCCGGTGTCCAGGGCATAGATGCCGAACTCGTTGCGCAGGCGGTGAACCTGCTCGGTGGTCAGGCCGGAGTAGGAGAACATGCCGCGCTGACGGCCGACGAAGCTGAAGTCACGCTGCGGGGCTTTTTTCGCCAGCAGAGCAACCATCTGCTCGCGCATGCCGCGAATGCGCAGGCGCATTTCAGCCAGTTCGGCTTCCCACTGGGCGCGCAGTTCCGGGCTGTTCAACACAGCGGCGACAACGCTTGCACCGTGAGTCGGCGGGTTGGAGTAGTTGGTGCGGATCACGCGCTTGACCTGCGACAGAACGCGGGCGCTTTCTTCTTTCGACTCGCTGACGATCGACAGCGCGCCGACGCGCTCGCCGTACAGCGAGAACGACTTGGAGAACGAGCTCGACACGAAGAAGGTCAGGCCGGACTCGGCGAACAGACGCACGGCAGCGGCGTCTTCGGCGATGCCGTCACCGAAACCCTGGTAAGCCAAGTCGAGGAACGGCACGTGACCTTTGGCCTTGACCGCTTCCAGCACGTTGTTCCAGTCCGCCGGGCTCAGGTCGACGCCGGTCGGGTTGTGGCAGCAAGCGTGCAGCACGATGATCGAGCCGTTCGGCAGGGCGTTGAGGTCTTCGAGCAGGCCGGTACGGTTCACGTCGTGGGTGGCGGCGTCGTAGTAACGGTAGTTCTGCACCGGGAAACCGGCGGTTTCGAACAGCGCGCGGTGGTTTTCCCAGCTCGGGTCGCTGATCGCCACAACGGCATTCGGCAGCAGTTGCTTGAGGAAGTCGGCACCGATTTTCAGTGCGCCGGTCCCGCCGACGGCTTGAGTGGTGACCACGCGGCCAGCGGCCAGCAGTGGCGAATCATTGCCGAACAGCAGCTTTTGCACGGCCTGGTCGTAGGCAGCGATGCCGTCGATCGGCAGGTAGCCACGGGAGGCGTGCTGAGCCGCGCGAATGGTTTCGGCTTCGATAACGGCGCGCAGGAGTGGAATTCGCCCCTCTTCGTTGCAGTACACACCCACCCCGAGGTTGACCTTATTGGTCCGGGTATCGGCGTTGAATGCTTCGTTGAGGCCCAGGATTGGATCGCGGGGTGCCATTTCGACAGCGGAGAACAGGCTCATTTTTACGGCAGCTCTAATGGAGAGTGGAGGGACGTGTGGCGCTCCAGCCGAATGCACTAGAGCGGTGCACAAACGGGGAGCTAGTATAGAGGCCATCATCGACCAATGGCGACAGGCGATTCGGGTTTTCAGGTAAGTTTTTCCGATTATTTCTCGACCGTTAGTCGAATGGACTTGTCGGAGACTTTACCGGATGTAGGAAGTTTGCCTTGAAAGGCGAGGCAATCGGCTCCACATTCAGCACAATCTTCGTTTTTCCTTGCGCGACATCGGTCGTTTGCGGTCTTTCTCGTGGTGCTGCGGTTTGCCGCCGGCGTCGCGATTCCAGAGGTGTTTATGTCTGAATTCCAGCTCGTCACCCGATTCGACCCTGCCGGCGACCAGCCTGAAGCCATTCGCCAGATGGTCGAGGGCATTGAAGCCGGGCTGGCGCACCAGACCCTGCTCGGTGTGACCGGTTCGGGCAAGACCTTCAGCATCGCCAACGTGATTGCCCAGGTGCAGCGTCCGACCCTGGTGCTGGCGCCGAACAAGACCCTGGCCGCGCAGTTGTACGGCGAGTTCAAGTCGTTCTTCCCGAACAACGCGGTCGAGTATTTCGTCTCCTACTACGACTACTACCAGCCCGAAGCCTATGTGCCGTCGTCCGACACCTTCATCGAGAAGGATGCGTCGATCAACGACCACATCGAGCAGATGCGCCTGTCGGCGACGAAGGCATTGCTGGAGCGCAAGGATGCGATCATTGTCACCACGGTGTCGTGCATCTACGGTCTGGGCAGCCCGGAAACCTATTTGAAAATGGTGTTGCACGTCGATCGCGGCGACAAGCTCGATCAGCGTGCGCTGGTGCGGCGTCTGGCCGACCTGCAATACACCCGCAATGACATGGATTTCGCCCGGGCGACGTTCCGGGTGCGCGGCGATGTGATCGACATCTATCCGGCCGAATCCGACCTCGAAGCGATCCGTATCGAGTTGTTCGATGACGAGGTGGAAAGCATTTCCGCGTTCGACCCGCTGACCGGCGAGGTCATCCGCAAGCTGCCGCGCTTCACTTTCTACCCGAAAAGCCACTACGTGACGCCCCGGGAAACCCTGCTCGACGCCATCGAGGGGATCAAGGTCGAGTTGCAAGAGCGCCTGGAATACCTGCGCAACAACAACAAACTGGTCGAAGCCCAGCGTCTGGAGCAACGCACTCGGTTCGACCTGGAGATGATCCTCGAACTCGGCTACTGCAACGGCATCGAAAACTACTCGCGCTACCTGTCCGGACGCCCGGCCGGCGCGGCGCCGCCAACGCTCTACGATTACCTGCCGGCGGATGCATTGCTGGTGATCGACGAGTCCCACGTCAGCGTGCCGCAAGTCGGCGCGATGTATAAGGGCGACCGTTCCCGTAAAGAGACGCTGGTGGAATACGGCTTCCGCCTGCCATCGGCGCTGGACAACCGGCCAATGCGCTTCGACGAGTGGGAAGGGGTGAGCCCGCAGACGATTTTCGTCTCGGCCACGCCCGGCAACTACGAAGCCGAACACGCCGGACGAGTGATCGAGCAAGTCGTACGCCCGACCGGTCTGGTCGACCCGCAGGTGGAAGTGCGCCCGGCGCTGACCCAGGTTGACGATCTGCTCTCGGAAATCACCAAGCGTGTGGCGCTGGAAGAGCGGGTGCTGGTCACTACGTTGACCAAGCGCATGGCTGAGGACCTGACCGATTACCTGGCCGATCACGGCGTCCGTGTGCGGTATCTGCACTCGGACATCGACACCGTCGAACGGGTGGAAATCATCCGCGACCTGCGCCTCGGCACCTTCGATGTTTTGGTAGGGATCAACCTGCTGCGTGAAGGTCTGGACATGCCGGAAGTGTCACTGGTGGCGATTCTCGATGCGGACAAGGAAGGCTTTCTGCGTTCCGAACGCTCATTGATCCAGACCATTGGTCGTGCGGCTCGTAACCTCAATGGCCGGGCGATTCTCTATGCAGATCGCATCACCGGTTCGATGGAGCGCGCCATCGGCGAAACCGAGCGTCGTCGCGACAAGCAGATCGCCTTCAACCTGGCCAACGGCATCACACCGAAGGGCGTGTTCAAGGACGTCGCCGACATCATGGAAGGCGCCACTGTGCCCGGCTCGCGTAGCAAGAAGCGCAAAGGCATGGCCAAGGCTGCCGAGGAAAACGCCAAGTACGAAGCCGAATTGCGCTCGCCAAGCGAGATCACCAAGCGCATCCGCCAACTGGAAGAGAAGATGTATCAGTTGGCCCGCGACCTGGAATTCGAAGCGGCGGCGCAGATGCGCGACGAGATTGCCAAAATGCGCGAGCGGCTTTTGGCTGTTTGATCTTTATTGCCTGACAGTGCCCTATCGCGAGCAGGCTCGCTCCCACATTGGATCTGTGTTGTTCACAAGTTTCCTGTGGGAGCGAGCCTGCTCGCGAATGGGGCGGCTCGGTCTTAATGAGCCTCGCCGGCCTTCAGGCCGGCGGGCAGCTTCTTGGTCAGCAAGATCGCCAACATGCTGATCCCCAGCGCAATCCCGACAAAATGAAAGGCATCGTTGTAGGCCATGATCAGCGCCTGCTGATGGACGATGTCACTCAATTTCCCCAGCGCTGCGGCATCACTGCCGAAGCGGTCGGTCATCGACGCCAGGCGTTCGGCCACCTGCGGATTGGTCGGCACCACCGCTTCTCGCAGGTAATCGAAGTAGGTCTTGGTGCGTGCATCCAGCAGCGTCGCGAGCAGGGCGATGCCGATGGCGCCGCCGAGGTTGCGCAGGATGTTGAACAGGCTCGACGCCGAACCCGCATCCTGCGGCAGGATATAAGCCGTGGCGATCAGCGAAATGGTCACCATGATCAACGGCTGGCCGAGGGCGCGGATAATCTGGATCTGATTGAACTGCGGCCCGGCAAAGTCCGGGTTGAGCACGCCGGATGAAAAACTCGCCAGCCCGAACAGCCCGAACCCCAAAGTACACAGCCATTTGGGCGAGACGAACTTCATCAGCTTCGGCACCAGCGGAATCAGGAACAACTGCGGCACGCCCATCCACATGATCACTTCGCCGATCTGCAAGGCGTTGTAATTCTGGATCTGTGCCAGATACAGCGGCAGCAGATAGATCGAACCGTACAGCCCGACGCCCATGCCCAGGCTGGAAATGCTCGACAGCCCGAAGTTGCGATTGCGCAGGATGCGAAGATTGATCAGCGGGTTGGGCTTGGAGATCTGCACGATCACGAAGGTGATCAGGCTCAGCAGGGCGATGCTGCCCAGCGTCACGATCAGGCTCGATTCCAGCCAGTCCTTGCGATGGCCTTCTTCAAGAAAAACCTGCAGGCAACCGAGACCGATGCCCAGCGTGAGAATGCCGGTGTAATCGGTGCTTTTCAGCAGCTCCCAATGGGCTTCTTTCTTCTCGAGTCCGTACATCAGCCCGGCGATCATGATCAGCCCCGGCGGCACATTGATATAGAAGATGTACTCCCAGCCCCAGTTTTCCGTGAGCCAGCCGCCGAGGGTCGGACCGATGGACGGGGCGAAAGTGGCGGTCATGGCGAACATCGCCATGCCTTTTGCGCGGTGATGTTCGGGGAGTTTGATCAGGGTCAGGGTGAAGGCCAGCGGAATCAGCGCGCCGCCAGTGAAACCCTGCATGGCGCGGAACACGATCATGCTGTCGAGGCTCCAGGCCATCGAACACAGCAAGGATGAAATCAGAAACCCCAGCGACACCCACACCGCCAGCCGTCGTGCGGAAAGCAACTGCACCAGCCACGCGGTCAGCGGGATCATGATGATTTCCGCCACCAGGTACGAGGTGGAAATCCACGAGCCTTCTTCAAGGGTCGCCGACAGGGCGCCTTGAATGTCCTTGAGCGACGAGTTGGTGATCTGGATGTCGAGCACCGCCATGAAGGCGCCGAGCATCACGCTCATCACTGCGATCCAGTCCCGCCGGGTCGGTTCGCCGACCGGGCGGATCAGTTGATCACCGGCCATTGTCTGGGGCGTCTTTGATATTCACGGTGGCGGTGACCGACATGCCCGGACGGATCTTGCCGTGCAGCGGATTGTCAGCTTTGAAGGTCAGTTTGACCGGAATCCGTTGTACGACTTTGGTGAAGTTGCCGGTGGCGTTGTCCGGCGGCAACAGGCTGAACTGCGCGCCGGAGGCCGCGAACAGGCTGTCGACCCGGGCTTCGATCGGCGTATCGCCATAAGCGTCGAAGACCAGCTCGGCCTTCTGGCCCGGCTGCATGTGGCCGATCTGGGTTTCCTTGAAGTTGGCCTGCACCCAGATGTCTTCGTCCGGAACGATCGACAGCAGGTACGCGCCGGCCTGAACAATCTGGCCATTGCGGGCGGCACGCTGGCCGACGAGGCCGCTGATCGGTGCGTGGATTTCGCTGCGGGTCAGGTTCAGTTCGGCCTGGGCGAGGTCGGCACGGGCGTTGGCGATCTGCGCATCGAGGCGCTTGATCTCGGCATTCAGTGCGCTGACCTGCTGGCGTTGGCTCTGCGCATCGGCCTGAGCCTTGGCCACTTGCGAGCGGGCGATATGGTTGTCGGCGGAGAGGGTGGTGACCCGCTCCTCGGAAACGAAACCGGGTTTGCGCAGGGCTTCTGCGCGAGACAGATCGATTTGCGAGCGGCCCAGTGTCGCTTGCGTGGTTGCCACTTGCGCTTCACTGGCGGCGATCAGGCTGGATTGTTGAGTCAGTTTGCTCTGAGCCTGCAGGCGCTCGGCTTCACGGGTGGCGAGGGCGGCATTGGCGCGATCGACGGCGAGGCGAAAGTCGTCGCCTTCGAGACGCACCAGCAACTGGCCTTTTTCCACGTGCTGGTTGTCCTGCACCAGGACTTCGTCGATGCGCGCGCTCAACTGGCTCGACACGCGGGTGATTTCACCCTGGACATAGGCGTTGTCGGTGCTTTCATAAAAGCGGCCCTTGAAAAACCAATGAGCGAAAAAGCCCCCGGCAATCAGCAGGACGAGCAGCAGGAAAATGAACAGGCGACGCTTGAGTTGGGCAGGCATGGGCAAACTGTAGTCCAGGAATTGTAAGGAAAGTTATCAGCAGGCGAATCTGGCATACAGCCGATGAACGGTAAATGCCGTCTGCTGATATTCAGCCATTCACCACGGCCTACGGGCGTTACAGACGCAAAGTTGGCTTAAATGCCCTGCCCGCTGGAGCGGGGCGGGTGTCGCCTGTTACCATTCGCCGCTTGATTGTTCTTTGCTTTTCATTCTTTTCGAGACATGCCATGACCACCGTCCGCACTCGCATCGCGCCATCGCCTACCGGGGATCCCCACGTAGGTACCGCTTACATCGCATTGTTCAACTACTGCTTTGCCAAGCAGCACGGCGGTGAGTTCATCCTGCGCATTGAAGACACCGATCAACTGCGTTCGACCCGCGAGTCCGAACAGCAGATTTTCGACGCTTTGCGCTGGCTCGGCATCGACTGGAGCGAAGGCCCGGACGTCGGCGGCCCGCACGGTCCTTATCGCCAGAGCGAACGCGGCGACATCTATCAGAAGTACTGCCAGCAACTGGTCGACATGGGCCACGCCTTCCCGTGCTTCTGCACCGCTGAAGAGCTGGACCAGATGCGCGCCGAGCAAATGGCTCGCGGCGAAACCCCGCGCTACGACGGCCGTGCGCTGTTGCTGTCCAAGGAAGAAGTCGCGCGCCGTCTGGCTGCCGGCGAACCCCACGTGATCCGCATGAAAGTGCCGACCGAAGGCGTCTGCGTGGTGCCGGACATGCTGCGTGGCGACGTCGAGATCCCGTGGGATCGCATGGACATGCAAGTGCTGATGAAGACCGACGGCCTGCCGACGTACTTCCTGGCCAACGTGGTCGACGATCACCTGATGGGCATCACTCACGTCCTGCGTGGTGAAGAATGGCTGCCATCGGCACCGAAACTGATCCTGCTCTACGAATACTTCGGTTGGGAACAACCGGAGCTGTGCTACATGCCGCTGCTGCGTAACCCGGACAAGAGCAAGCTGTCCAAGCGCAAGAACCCGACCTCGGTGACGTTCTACGAGCGCATGGGCTTCATGCCGGAAGCGATGCTCAACTACCTGGGCCGCATGGGCTGGTCGATGCCGGACGAGCGCGAGAAGTTCTCGCTGCAGGAAATGGTCGACAATTTCGACCTCAAGCGCGTGTCGCTGGGCGGGCCGATTTTCGACATCGAGAAACTCTCGTGGCTCAACGGCCAGTGGCTGCGTGATCTGCCGGTGGAAGAGTTCGCCGCTCGCGTACAGAAGTGGGCGTTCAACTCCGAATACATGATGAAGATCGCGCCGCACGTTCAGGGCCGCGTTGAAACCTTCAGCCAGGTCGCACCGCTGGCCGGGTTCTTCTTCGCCGGTGGCGTCAATCCGGATGCCAAGCTGTTCGAATCGAAAAAGCTCTCGGGTGATCAGGTTCGTCAACTGATGCAGTTGATCCTGTGGAAACTGGAAAGCCTGCGTCAGTGGGAGAAGGACAGCATCACCGCGACGATTCAGGCGGTGGTGGAATCCCTCGAGCTGAAACTGCGTGATGCGATGCCGTTGATGTTTGCGGCGATCACCGGTCAGGCGAGCTCGGTATCGGTGCTCGATGCGATGGAAATCCTCGGGCCGGACCTGACCCGTTTCCGTCTGCGCCAGGCGATTGACCTGCTGGGCGGCGTGTCGAAGAAAGAAAACAAAGAGTGGGAAAAGCTGTTGGGCGCTATCGCCTGATTGCGTTTGACTCTGCAGGACGCGCCGCAGGCCAGGATCTTTTGATCCCGTCCTTCGGCGTTTTCCCCCGAATTTACGGGGGGAGGGCGGTAAGTGATTGTTATGCCGACAAAAAATTTTGAAATTTTTCAAAAATAAGTTTGACAGGCTTTCGATACGCCCTTAAGATTCGCCCCGTCCTCAGCGATGACATCAACGATGAGGGGCTATAGCTCAGCTGGGAGAGCGCTTGCATGGCATGCAAGAGGTCGACGGTTCGATCCCGTCTAGCTCCACCAATTTACACTTCGAAGCCTGGCCACACCGGCTTCGAAGCGATCAACACTCAGCGTTGATCAGTTGTATAGAAGGGTTTGCGTCCCCTTCGTCTAGTGGCCTAGGACACCGCCCTTTCACGGCGGTAACAGGGGTTCGAGTCCCCTAGGGGACGCCAGTTTTACAGAAGCGATGTTACAAGTAGTCGCTCCGCCGCGAGGCGAAAAATCCGGGGCTATAGCTCAGCTGGGAGAGCGCCTGCATGGCATGCAGGAGGTCAGCGGTTCGATCCCGCTTAGCTCCACCAATTTACAGTTCAAGGTCTGGCCACACCGGCCTTGAATCGATCAGATCTCAGCACTGATCAGTTGTATAGAAGGTTTGTGTCCCCTTCGTCTAGTGGCCTAGGACACCGCCCTTTCACGGCGGTAACAGGGGTTCGAGTCCCCTAGGGGACGCCACGATTACCCGCCATGCGGGATTTATAAGGGTCATTCAATTATTGAATGGCCCTTTTGTTTGTCTGGCGTTTGGCCAAATCTCCTTTTTCCTTAAACTGTGCTTCAGACCAGCGGTCATATTTTCGACTTGCAGAATATTATTATGAGAATAATATTCTAATCGTAATATTCGGAGGCAACGATGAACGACAAAAAAGCTCAAACCCGCGAACGCATCCTCAAGGCTGCCAGCGCCGCTCTGATCCAGCGTGGCCCGGCCGAGCCAAGCGTGGGTGAAGTGATGGGCGCCGCCGGCCTGACTGTTGGTGGCTTCTATGCGCACTTCGAAAGCAAGGACGCAATGATGCTGGAGGCGTTCAAACAGTTGCTGGGTCGCCGCCGCGACCTGATTGCCGACATGGACTCCGAATTGACCGGTGAAGAACGTCGCGCCCTGGTGGCTGCGTTCTACCTGTCGCGCAAGCACCGTGATTCCAGCGATTCCGCTTGTCCGATCCCGGCCTCAATCGGCGAGCTGGGGCGGTTGCCGGAAGAATTCCGCATAGCGCTGAACGAGCATCTGGAACTGATGATCGCGCAGTTGGCTTCAAGCCCTGAAGACATTGATAAAGCGTTGGCCGACGTGGCCCTGATGGTGGGTGGCCTGGCGCTCGCAAGGGCGTTGGGGCCTGGTGATTTGTCCGATCGATTGCTGCGCGCTGCCAAATCGGCGGTGCGTTGACCTGAAGGCAGCAAGCCTGAGGAGAGAGCGATGAGCACGTTGAAGTGGGTTCGCGGCGTTAATGGCACCTTGGGCTGGTTTGCACCGAAGCTGGTGGCAAGCAAAATGCGGCTGGCATTCATGACCCCTCGCGCCAATGCGCCACGGGATTGGGAATTACCGCTGCTGGCGAAATCCGAGCGGATCACTTTGCGCTTCGGTCTCTCCGCACTGCGTTGGGGGCAAGGGCCGACGGTTCTGCTGATGCACGGTTGGGAAGGGCGGCCGACCCAGTTTGCTGCGCTGATCACGGCGCTGGTCGAATCCGGTTACACCGTCGTCGCTCTCGACGGTCCGGCCCACGGGAGATCACCGGGACGCGAAGCCAACGTCGTATTGTTCGCCCGCGCGATGCTCGAAGCCGCCGCTGAATTGCCTCCGCTGCAAGCCGTCATCGGCCACTCCATGGGCGGCGCCAGCGCCATGCTCGCAGTGCAATTGGGCCTGCGCACCGAAACCCTGGTCAGCATTGCCGCACCGGCCCGAATTTTGGGTGTATTGCGTGGATTCGCCCGCTACGTCGGCATGCCGCCCAGAGCTCGTTCTGCCTTCATCCGCCAGGTTGAACAGGACGTCGGCATGCGCGCCGCCACCCTCGATGTCGCTCACTATCAACTGGATATGCCAGGCCTGATCGTGCATGCCGAGGACGACACCTTCGTCTCGGTCAAGGAATCCCAGCTGATCCACGAATCCTGGTTCGACAGCCGACTGCTGCGCCTGGAGGCCGGCGGTCACCAGCGCGTGCTGGCCGACCCTCGGGTGATTGATGGCGTGTTATCACTGCTCGCCGGTCGCAGCCTTCAGGCGCGGCAATCGGCCTAGTCATCCGTTACACTGCCCCGGTTGAATCATTTGACCGGGAGTAGGGCATGGGCTGGGATCGGGCAACGCCGTTTACCATTGATCTGCAAGTGGGCGCCGAGGACATCGACGGGCTGGGACACGCGAACAACGCGGTTTACGTCTCCTGGCTCGAACGCTGCGCCTGGCGCCACTCGCAGCGGCTGGGTCTGGATCTGGTCGAGTATCGTCGTCTGGATCGTGCGATGGCTGTGGTGCGGCACGAAATCGACTACCTCGCAGCCGCCTACGAAGGTGACGAACTGCAACTGGCGACCTGGATCGTCGATTGGGATCAGCGCCTGAAAATGACCCGTCATTTCCAGTTGATCCGCCCCAGCGACAACACCACGCTGCTGCGCGCCCAGACCACCTTCGTCTGCATCGAGCTGTCCACCGGCAGACCCAAGCGCATGCCCGCCGAGTTCATTGAAGGTTACGGCCCGGCCATCCAGACAGCGGACATGGGTTTAACCCGCGAAACCCAGTAAACTGCCGCACGTTTTTCCTTGAGTGTGTGTTTCCCATGCAAATTGCTCTGGCGCCGATGGAAGGGTTGGTCGACGACATCCTGCGCGATGTCCTGACCCGTGTCGGCGGTATTGACTGGTGCGTGACCGAGTTCATCCGGGTCAACGATCAGTTGCTGACCCCGGCCTATTTCCACAAGTTCGGCCCTGAATTGCTCAACGGTGCCCGCACCGCTTCCGGCGTGCCGCTGCGCGTGCAATTGCTGGGCTCTGACCCGGTGTGCCTGGCGGAAAACGCTGCGCTGGCCTGCGAGTTGGGTTCCGAAGTGATCGATCTGAACTTCGGCTGCCCGGCGAAAACCGTCAACAAATCCCGTGGTGGCGCGGTTTTGCTCAAGGAGCCGGAACTGCTCAACCAGATCGTCGAACACGTGCGGCGTGCGGTGCCGGCGCACATTCCGGTCACCGCCAAGATGCGCCTGGGTTTCGACAGCCCGGACGGCTCGCTGGTCTGCGCCACGGCGCTGGCCGAGGGCGGCGCAGAGCATATCGTGGTTCACGCCCGGACCAAGATGGACGGCTACAAGCCGCCGGCCCATTGGGAGTGGATCCCGCGTGTGCAGGACGTGGTCAAGGTGCCGGTGTTCGCCAACGGCGATATCTGGAGCGTTGACGACTGGCGCCGTTGCCGGGAAATCAGCGGTGTCGAAGACATCATGCTCGGTCGTGGTCTGGTTTCGCGTCCGGATCTGGCCAAGCAGATCGCTGCTGCCCGTGCCGGCGAGGAAGTCGTCGAGATGACCTGGAGCGAGCTGATGCCGCTGATCCAGGACTTCTGGTTGCAAGCCAAGGCGCAGATGACGCCGCGCCAATCGCCGGGCCGTTTGAAGCAATGGCTGGCGATGCTGACCCGCAACTATCCCGAGGCCACCGAGCTGTTTACCGTACTTCGCCGCGAAACCGAGCCGGACCAGGTCTCGCGTTTGCTGGGTTTGCCGGTCGCCGAAGCCGCCTGAAAAAATCTTCGAATAATCTCTTGAAAACAAAATGCAGGTCCCTATCTAAGGGTTACGCGATGCCGAATTCGGGTCGCGGAGACAAAAAACCTTGCTGATTGTTTTCAGGAGATTTGAACCATGAGTACTGCATTTTCCCTCGCTCCACTGTTCCGTTCCTCGGTAGGTTTCGACCGTTTCAACGACCTGTTCGAAACCGCCCTGCGCAACGAGCCAGGCAGCAGCTATCCACCTTACAACGTCGAAAAACACGGTGACGATCAATACCGCATCGTCGTGGCGGCGGCCGGTTTCCAGGAAGAAGACCTGGAACTGCAAGTCGAGAAAGGCGTGCTGACCATCAGTGGTGGCAAGCGTGACGCGAACGAAGGCGTCACTTTCCTGCACCAGGGCATCGCCCAGCGTGCATTCAAGTTGTCTTTCCGTCTGGCCGATCACATCGAGATCAAGGCCGCCGGCCTGAGCAACGGCCTGCTGAGCATCGATCTGTTGCGCGTGATCCCGGAAGAAGCGAAAGCCAAGCGCATCCCGATCAACGGGACGCAGAAGCCGGCGCTGCAATAAGCCGACCGACAAGAAGGGCGCCGAAAGGCGCCCTTTTTTGTGCCTGTCAAACCAGCAAGCCTTTCAACACCTCCAGCGCCACCGGCCGACTATGCAGATACCCCTGATACAAATGGCAACCCAGCCCTTGCAGGAACGCCAGCTGCTCGGGGGTTTCCACGCCTTCGGCGATCACTTCCAGTTCCAGGCTGCGGGCCATGGCGACGATGGCGCGGATGATCTCGGCGTCGTTGGGGTCGCTGGTGGCGTCGCGGATGAAAGACTGATCGATCTTCAAGGTGTCCACCGGCAGACGCTTGAGGTAAGTCAGCGATGAATAACCGGTGCCGAAATCGTCCATGGCGAAGCTCACGCCGAGCTTTTTCAGGCGACGCATCTTGCTGATGGTGTCTTCCAGGTTCTGGATCACGATGCCTTCGGTGATTTCCAGTTTCAGCAGCGAGCAGGGCAGGCCATGGCTGGTCATGCTGTGTTCGATACGTTCAACGAAGTCGTTCTGGCGGAACTGCCGGGGGCTGATGTTCACGCACAGGCTGAACGCTAGCGGATCGATCAGGCCGTCGGCGATCAATTGCTTGAAGGCATCGCAGGCCTCATCGAGGATCCAGGTGCCGACCTCGAGTATCAGCCCGCTGTCTTCCAGGACCTTGATGAATTCGGTCGGCGATTGCGCACCGAGTTCCGGGTGATTCCAGCGCACCAGCGCTTCGGCGCCGATGATGCGGTTGTCCCGGGCGTCCACTTGCGGCTGGAAATGTACGTTGAATTCGCCGCGGGACAGCGCCAGTCGCAAGTCGGTCTCCATGCGCAGCCGTTCGCTGGCGGCTTTCTGCATGGTGTTGTGATACATCTGCGTGGTGTTGCGCCCGGAATCCTTGGCCCGGTACAGCGCGATGTCCGCGCGTTTGAGCAGATCGGTCGGGGTCGAGCCGTGATCGGGAATCAGCGCCACGCCGATGCTCGGCGTCACTTGCAGGCGCTGGCCGTCGAGGAACATCGGCTCCGACAGCAATTCGCGGATGGTGTCCGCCAACTCACGCACCTGAACGCTGACCTCGTTGCGCGTGCCTTCCAGCCCGCTGAGCAACACCACGAATTCATCGCCACCAAGTCGCGCCACCGTGTCTTCCATGCGCACACTGGCTTCGAGGCGCGCGGTGATGATCTTCAGCACCGTGTCGCCAACCGGATGGCCGAGCGAATCGTTGATGTGTTTGAAGTGATCGAGATCGAGAAACAGCAGCGCGCCGCGCAAGTTGTGGCGCTTGAGCAGGGCGATCTGCTGGCTCAGACGATCCATCAGCAGTGCGCGGTTGGGCAGGTTGGTCAGCGGATCGTGATAGGCCAGATGACGGATCTGCGCTTCGGCGTTCTTCAGCAGGCTGACGTCCCGTGCGGTCATCAGCAGGCAGGCGATTTCGTTGAGGGTGATCGGCTCGACCGAGACTTCCACCGTCAGCAATTCCCCGCGCTTGTTGCGCCCGAGCATTTCCTGATGATGCACACGGCCCTTGATCTGTAGCTCGGCGAGCAACCCCGAGCGTTGTTTTTCCTCGGCCCAGATGCCGACCTGATACACGGTCTTGCCCACCACTTCGTCGGCGCGGTAGCCGGTCAGGCGACAGAAACCGTCGTTGACCTCCAGATAACGCCCGGTGTCACGTTCGGTGATGGTGATCGCGTCGGGGCTGGAGTGAAACGCCTTGGCGAACTTCTCTTCACTGGCCTTGAGCGCCGCTTCCGAACGCTGTTGCTGGGTGATGTCACGCAGCGTGGTGACGATGCACGGCTGGTTGCCGACGCTGATCTGGCGGCTGGAAATCACACAGGTCAGCGATTGGCCGTCCTTGTGCTGGACGATGATCGCGACGTTGCTCAGGCCCTGTTCGCGGATCACCCGTTCGATGCGTTGCAGGCTTTTCGCCGAAGCGTCCCACAGGCCGATTTCTTCGGCGGTATGGCCGATGACGTCGGTGGCGCTCCAGCCGAAGGTCTGGGTGAAACTGGAGTTGATCTCGATGAACTCCCCGGTTTCCTGACGGGTGACGCAGATCGGATCGGGGCTGACCTGGAACAGGGTGGCGAATTTCTCTTCGGACGCCACGAGGCGCTGTTCGCGTTCGACTTGATCGGTGATATCGAGCAGGGTGCCCGCCATGCGTAGCGGCGCGCCGTTTTCGTCGCGATAGAGGCGGGCGCGGCTTTCCAGGTAGCGTGAGCTGCCGTCCGGCAGTTGCACGCGATACGTCAATTGATAGTTGCCCGCCGGGCCCTCGCGCAGGCTGCGGTAGGCGTCACGCATGCTGTCGCGCTCTTCGCCGGGCACGCCTTCGAAGAATTCATCAAACGATTCGTGAAACGGAATCGGCTCCAGCCCGTGCAATTGCGCGGCCCGGGCCGAGCCGTAAAGCATGCCGCTGGGAATGTGCCAGTCCCAGGTGCCGAGCTGCGCCGAATCCAGTGCCAGATCGAGGCGCTCCTGGCTGTCCTTGAGCGCATGTTCGGCGGCTTTGCGTTCGGTGGTGTCGAGAAAAGTGCTCAACAGATAAGGCTGGCCTTCGAGTTCGACCTTTTGCGCACTGAGAATCCCGTCGTGAACCTGACCGTTACTGGCGCGGAACTGCACCTCCATGCTTATCAACTCGCCCTTGGCCTTGGTTTTCTTGACCAGTTCCGCTCGCTGCTCGGGATGCACCCACAGGCCCAGTTCCAGGGTGGTGCGCCCGATGGCGCTCTGCACCGGCCAGCCGAACAGGCTTTCGAAATACTGGTTGGCCTCGCTGATCAGGCCGTCTTCCTGGCGGGTCAGCAGCACCATGTTCGGGCACAGGTGAAACAGTGTGGCGAAACGTTTCTCCGAGCTGCTGAGAGCCTGTTCCCGTTGCCGCTGGTGGGTGATTTCACGGATCACCCCGATCATTCGGGGGCGGCCATGCTTGTCCGGCAGCAGGCTGCCGTTGATCTCCAGCCAGTGCAGGCTGCCATCGGGCCAGCGAATGCGGTGGTGCATCGCCTGTTCCAGCGGCGCGCCGGCAATCACCGCGTGGAAGGCACGAATGGTTTTCGCCCGGTCTTCCGGCGGCAACAGGTCGAGATATTCCAGGTCTTCGGGCAGCGGCTGCCGTGGATCGAAGCCGAACAGGGCCTGGGTGCCCCGCGACCAACTGATCTGCCCGCGCTCGATATCCCAATACCAGGCGCCGAGGCGGGCGCCGTTGAGCGCCGCGAGCAATTGCGGCGCGCTCTCCCAGCTCTGTTCGGAACGCCGTGGATCAATGGCCTGAATACGCGGCATCGGCGGAATACGGTCAACAGATTTCGGCATTGTTAAGGGGCCTTGAGCTGATTTGGGCGTTAGGCACAGGGGACGGCAGCTCTATAGGATTAGCACAAGTCAGCCGAGAGTCCCTGGCAGATCGATTTGCGCGTCCAGCAGGGCCATAAACGCCCGTGCAGCATTCGACAGCGTCCGTTCGGTGTGCAGGATATAGCCTAGCTGGCGACTGAGCTGTATGCCCGGCAAAGGTATGCGCGCCACCTGTTCATCGAGCATGGTGCGCGGCAAAACGCTCCACGCCAGGCCGATCGACACCATCATTTTGATGGTTTCCAGATAGTTAGTGCTCATGGCGATGTTCGGCGTCAGGCCCTGAGCCTCGAACAGGCGTTGGACAATATGGTGAGTAAAGGTGTTGCCGCCGGGGAAAACCGCCGGATGACCGGCAATGTCGGCCAATGTGACAGCGCCATTGCTGATTAATGTGTGTTCCGGGGCGACC
The DNA here is from genome assembly GCF_003576265.1 of Pseudomonas sp. 91RF. NCBI lineage: Bacteria > Pseudomonadati > Pseudomonadota > Gammaproteobacteria > Pseudomonadales > Pseudomonadaceae > Pseudomonas > Pseudomonas sp. 91RF. The sequence continues at coordinate 77,299 of NZ_QWFC01000022.1, read as the reverse complement.
ACGAAATCCAGCGGGTCATCCCAGACTGGCGTGGCTTTGACCAGTGTATGCGGCTCCGGTGCGAGGGTGATGACCGCCAGTTCTGCGCGGCCATGGAGAATTTCCTCGTAGGCCACTTCCGAATCAAGAAACTGAATATCCAGCGCTACCTGTGGGTAACGGCGGGTGTATTCCCGCAGCAGGGGTGGCAAACGGTGCAGACCGATGTGGTGACTGGTGGCCAGGGTCAGGCGCCCTGTGACTTCGCCGGTGAGGTTGGTCAAGGCGCGGCGGGTGTCATCGAGCACGTTGAGAATCTGATAAGCCCGTGGCAGCAAAGCCCGGCCGGCCTCGGTCAGGCCCACTTCACGGCCCAGCCGGTCGAACAGCCGCACGTTCAATTGCTGCTCCAGCCCGGCGATGCGTTTGCTGATCGCCGGTTGCGTCAGGTGCAGGCGTTCTCCGGCGCCGGAGAAGCTCCCGGACTCGGCGATGGCGATAAAAGCATTGAGGTTGGCCAGATCCATGTTTGTATTCCAGTGGGTTATCCAAAGCATAAAAAATATGAATTTGAGTTATTCAATCTAACCCCATAGGATCGGCCTCACAAGCCAAAGGGTTATTGATAAGCCCAGGGCATAGAAACAAGCTGATGAGGAAACGTCTGATGGCCGGCAAAACGCTCTACGACAAGCTCTGGGATTCGCATTTGGTCAAGCAGCGCGACGATGGTTCGGCGCTGATCTATATCGATCGTCACATCATCCACGAAGTGACCTCGCCGCAAGCCTTCGAAGGCCTGCGTCTGGCCGGACGCAAGCCGTGGCGCATCGATGCCAACATCGCGACTCCGGACCACAACGTACCGACCACCCCGGAACGCAAGGGCGGCATCAGCGCCATTGCCGACCAGGTCTCGCGTTTGCAGGTTCAGACCCTCGACGACAACTGCGATGAATACGGCATCGTCGAATTCAAGATGAACGACGTGCGCCAGGGTATCGTCCACGTGATCAGCCCGGAGCAGGGCGCGACCTTGCCGGGCATGACCGTGGTCTGCGGCGACTCGCACACCTCGACCCACGGCGCATTCGGCGCATTGGCACACGGTATCGGTACTTCCGAAGTCGAGCACGTGCTCGCCACCCAGTGCCTGGTCGCCAAGAAAATGAAGAACATGCTGGTGCGCGTCGAAGGCCAATTGCCGTTCGGCGTGACCGCCAAGGACATCGTTCTCGCCGTGATCGGCAAGATCGGCACCGCCGGCGGTAACGGCCATGCCATCGAATTTGCCGGCAGCGCGATTCGCGATCTGTCCATCGAAGGCCGCATGACCATCTGCAACATGTCCATCGAAGCCGGCGCCCGGGTGGGCCTGGTGGCGGCGGACCAGAAGACTGTGGATTACGTCAAGGGTCGTCCATTCGCACCGAAAGGCGCCGAGTGGGATCTGGCGGTTGAATCCTGGAAAGACCTGGTGTCCGACGCCGATGCGCATTTCGACACCGTGGTCGAACTCGACGCTGCGCAGATCAAGCCGCAAGTCAGCTGGGGCACTTCCCCGGAAATGGTATTGGCCGTTGATCAGAATGTGCCGGACCCGGCCAAAGAGATGGATCTGGTCAAGCGCGACTCGATCGTCCGCGCCTTGAAATACATGGGTCTGACCGCCAATCAGGCGATCACCGACATTCAGCTCGACCGCGTATTCATCGGTTCCTGCACCAACTCGCGCATCGAAGATTTGCGCGCTGCTGCGGTGATCGCCAAGGGTCGCAAGGTCGCATCGACCATCAAGCAGGCCATCGTGGTGCCGGGCTCGGGTCTGGTGAAGGCGCAAGCCGAGGCCGAAGGTCTGGACAAGATCTTCCTTGAGGCCGGTTTCGAATGGCGCGAGCCGGGTTGCTCGATGTGCCTGGCGATGAACCCGGACCGTTTGGAGTCCGGCGAGCATTGCGCCTCGACGTCCAACCGTAACTTCGAAGGGCGTCAGGGTGCCGGTGGCCGTACCCACCTCGTCAGCCCGGCCATGGCCGCTGCGGCGGCGGTGAACGGTCGTTTCATCGACGTTCGTGAATTGATCTGAAAGGAGCGCAGCATGAAAGCTTTTACCCAGCACACTGGTCTTGTCGCGCCTCTGGATCGTGCCAACGTCGATACCGACCAGATCATCCCGAAGCAATTCTTGAAGTCGATCAAGCGCACCGGTTTCGGCCCGAACCTGTTCGACGAGTGGCGTTACCTCGATGTGGGCCAGCCGTATCAGGACAACTCCAAGCGCCCGCTGAACAAGGAGTTCGTGCTCAACGCCGAGCGTTATCAAGGCGCCAGCGTGTTGCTGGCACGCGAAAACTTCGGTTGCGGTTCCAGCCGTGAGCACGCGCCGTGGGCGCTGGAGGAATACGGTTTCCGCAGCATCATCGCGCCGAGCTATGCCGACATCTTCTTCAACAACAGCTTCAAGAACGGCTTGCTGCCGATCATCTTGAGCGATGCCGAAGTTGACGAGCTGTTCAAGCAGGTCGAGGCCGCGCCGGGCTATCAGTTGCAGATCGATCTGCACGAGCAGACTGTGACCAGCCCGAACGGCAAGGTGTACCGCTTCGAGATCGATGCATTCCGCAAACACTGCCTGCTCAACGGTCTGGACGATATCGGCCTGACCTTGCAGGACGGCGATGCGATTGCAGCGTTCGAAGCCAAGCATCGCGCTAGTCAGCCGTGGTTGTTCCGCGACGCGTGAATTTGAAAGGTTGAAACCCCACAAAGGAAGTCCCCATGACCAGCACCGCCCAGCACAGTCAGGTTGTACAGAAGCAATTCGGTGAACAGGCCGCCGCCTACCTGAGCAGCGCCGTTCACGCTCAAGGCACTGAATTTGCGCTGCTACAGGCTGAGCTGGCGGGGCAGGGCGAGGCTCGGGTGCTGGATCTGGGGTGCGGCGCCGGGCACGTGAGTTTTTACGTCGCCCCGCTGGTGAAGGAAGTGGTGGCCTACGACCTGTCGCAGCAGATGCTCGATGTGGTGGCTGCCGCTGCGGTTGATCGTGGTTTGAGCAATGTGTCCACGGTCAATGGTGCCGCCGAGCGCCTGCCGTTCGCCGATGGCGAGTTCGACTTCGTGTTCAGCCGTTATTCGGCGCACCATTGGAGCGACCTCGGCGTGGCCCTGCGCGAAGTGCGTCGGGTGCTGAAGCCGGGTGGCGTGGCGGCGTTCATTGATGTGCTGTCGCCGGGCAGTCCGCTGTTCGACACCTATCTGCAGAGCGTCGAAGTGCTGCGCGACACCAGCCATGTGCGCGATTATTCTGCCGGAGAGTGGCTGCGTCAGGTCAGCGAGGCCGGTCTGCACACCCGCAGCACCACGCGTCAGCGCCTGCGTCTGGAGTACAACAGCTGGGTCGAGCGCATGCGCACGCCCGAGGTGATGCGCGCCGCGATCCGCCAGTTGCAGCAATCGATGGGCACCGAAGTGCGCGAATATTTTGAGATTGAGGCCGATGGTTCGTTCAGTACAGATGTACTGGTGCTCTGGGCCGAGAAATAAATTTAGAACAACAAGCATTTTTCCGGGCGCGCCAGTCGCTGGCGCACCGACTGAAGACACGAGGAAAGCATGAGCAAGCAGATTCTGATTCTCCCAGGCGACGGTATTGGTCCGGAAATCATGGCCGAAGCGGTCAAGGTGCTGGAGCTGGCCAACGACAAGTACAGCCTGGGCTTCGAGCTGAGCCATGACGTGATCGGTGGTGCCGCCATCGACAAGCACGGCGTGCCACTGGCCGATGAAACCCTGGACCGTGCCCGCGCTGCCGACGCCGTGCTGCTGGGCGCCGTGGGCGGCCCGAAATGGGACACCATCGAGCGTGACATCCGCCCTGAGCGCGGCCTGCTGAAAATCCGTGCGCAACTGGGCCTGTTCGGCAACCTGCGTCCGGCAATCCTGTATCCGCAGCTGGCCGATGCCTCGAGCCTGAAGCCGGAAATCGTTTCCGGCCTGGACATCCTGATCGTCCGTGAGCTGACCGGTGGCATCTATTTCGGCGCGCCGCGTGGTACTCGCACTCTGGAAAACGGTGAGCGTCAGTCCTACGACACGCTGCCGTACAGCGAAAGCGAAATCCGCCGCATCGCCCGTGTCGGTTTCGACATGGCCATGGTCCGTGGCAAGAAACTGTGCTCGGTGGACAAGGCCAACGTGCTGGCTTCCAGCCAGTTGTGGCGTGAAGTGGTCGAGCAGGTGGCCAAGGATTACCCTGAGGTCGAACTGAGCCACATGTACGTCGACAACGCCGCCATGCAACTGGTGCGCGCACCGAAGCAGTTCGACGTGATCGTCACCGACAACATGTTCGGCGACATCCTGTCCGACGAAGCGTCGATGCTCACCGGTTCCATCGGCATGCTGCCGTCGGCCTCGCTGGACGCCAACAACAAGGGCATGTACGAGCCTTGCCACGGTTCGGCGCCGGACATCGCCGGCAAAGGCATTGCCAACCCGCTGGCGACCATTCTGTCGGTGTCGATGATGCTGCGTTACAGCTTCAATCTGCACGAAGCGGCGGATGCCATCGAGAAAGCGGTCAGCGTGGTGCTGGATCAAGGCTTGCGCACCGGTGACATCTTTTCGACCGGTTGCACTAAAGTCGGTACGCAGGAAATGGGTGACGCAGTAGTCGCCGCGCTGCGGAATCTGTAATCTCTCGGGCCCGCTGCGAAATTCAATACAAAGCAGCGGCCCACTTTTCAAGAAGGTGTAGTTGCGATGAAACGTGTAGGTCTGATCGGTTGGCGCGGTATGGTCGGTTCCGTGCTCATGCAGCGGATGCTGGAAGAGCAGGATTTCGATCTTATCGAGCCGGTGTTTTTCACCACTTCCAATGTCGGTGGCCAAGGCCCGTCCGTGGGCAAGGACATTGCTCCGCTCAAGGACGCTTACAGCATTGAAGAGCTGAAGACTCTCGACGTGATCCTGACCTGCCAGGGCGGCGACTACACCAGCGAAGTGTTCCCGAAGCTGCGCGAAGCCGGCTGGCAGGGTTACTGGATCGATGCGGCCTCGAGCCTGCGGATGAACGACGACGCCGTCATCATCCTCGACCCGGTCAACCGCAAGGTCATCGACCAGCAGCTCGATGCGGGCACCAAGAACTACATCGGCGGCAACTGCACCGTCAGCCTGATGCTGATGGGCCTGGGCGGTCTGTTCGAGGCCGGTCTGGTCGAGTGGATGAGTGCCATGACCTATCAGGCGGCCTCCGGTGCCGGCGCGCAGAACATGCGTGAGCTGATCAAGCAGATGGGCGCGACCCACGCCGCTGTTGCCGATCAACTGGCCGATCCGGCCAGTGCGATCCTCGACATCGACCGTCGTGTGGCCGAAGCCATGCGCAGCGATGCTTATCCGACCGAAAACTTCGGCGTACCGCTGGCCGGCAGCCTGATCCCGTGGATCGACAAGGAACTGCCAAACGGCCAGAGCCGTGAAGAGTGGAAGGCCCAGGCCGAGACCAACAAGATCCTTGGCCGCTTCAAGAGCCCGATCCCGGTCGACGGCATCTGCGTGCGCATCGGCGCCATGCGTTGCCACAGCCAGGCGCTGACCATCAAGCTGAACAAAGATGTGCCGATTGCCGACATCGAAGGGCTGATCAGCCAGCACAACCCTTGGGTCAAGCTGGTGCCGAACAACCGTGAAATCAGCATGCAGGAGCTGAGTCCGACGAAAGTCACCGGCACCCTGAACGTACCGGTCGGTCGTCTGCGCAAGCTGAACATGGGTTCGCAGTTCGTTGGCGCGTTCACCGTCGGCGACCAATTGCTGTGGGGCGCGGCAGAACCGCTGCGTCGCATGCTGCGGATCCTGCTGGAGCGTTGATCGCTTGAAGCCATGAAAGAACCCGTGCCTTGCAAGAGGCGCGGGTTTTTTTTGCCTGTCTGGCAGCCACCCGGTAAAGTGCCGCTCCCCCCGTTCCACCAGAGGTCGCACCATGAGCCAGCCCATTGATATTGCCGTGATCGGCGCCACCGGTATTGTCGGCGAAACCCTTGTGCAGATTCTCGAGGAGCGCGACTTCCCGGTCGGCAACCTGCATCTGCTGGCCAGCAGCGAATCCGCTGGCAGCTCGGTGCTGTTTCGCAACAAGAACGTGCGCGTGCGCGAAGTCGACGAGTTCGATTTCAGCAAGGTCAAGCTGGCGTTCTTTGCCGCCGGCCCGGCGATCACCCTGAGCTACGCGGCTCGCGCCCATGCGGCGGGTTGCTCGCTGGTGGATCTGTCCGGCGCCTTGCCGGCGGATCAGGCACCGCAAGTGGTGCCGGAAGCCAATGCTGCTGTGCTGGCGAGCATGAAAGTGCCGTTCCAGGTCAGCAGCCCGAGCCCGTCGGCCACTACGCTGGCCGTGGTGCTGGCGCCGTTGCTCGATCTGGTCGATCTGCAATACGTGCATGTCACCGCCAGTCTGGCCGTTTCTGCCCAGGGCCGTGAGGCGGTTTCCGAGCTGGCCCGTCAGACGACGGAGCTGCTGAACATGCGTCCGCTGGAACCGACATTCTTCGATCGGCAGATGGCGTTCAACCTGTTGGCTCAGGTCGGCACGCCGGACGCGCACGGCCACACGCTGCTGGAAAAGCGTCTGGTGCGCGAGCTGCGCCAGGTGCTGGCCAAGCCTTCATTAAAGATTTCCGCAACTTGCGTTCAAGCCCCGGTGTTTTTTGGCGATAGCTTTAGCGTGATCTTGCAGTCAGCGAGCGCGGTCGACCTGGAAAAGGTCAATGCCGCGCTTGAAGACGCCGAGGGGATCGAGCTGGTCGAGGCCGGCGATTATCCAACCGCCGTCGGTGACGCGGTGGGGCAGGACGTGGTCTATGTCGGGCGGGTTCGCGCCGGTGTCGACGAGCCGTCGGAACTTAATCTGTGGCTGACGTCAGATAACGTACGCAAAGGCGCGGCGCTCAACGCGGTGCAAGTGGCCGAGTTGTTGATAAAAGACCTGCTGTAAAAGATACTTGGCAACAATTTGTCGACTGATTCTAGCCGGGCGCTATGCTTGGCCAGACCGCTTGATGACGTAATACCCTCCGGGACTTTCCGGGGCATCAAAGAAATGATCGCGCGCGGCATGCTGTCGTCGTCGCGCGCAATGCCTTACGGCAGCGACAATCAACATCTTCTCGCTCGCCGAGGAACGTTCAAACAAAGGAAGAGGCTATGGTTCAAGTTCGCAAACTGGTGTTAGCAATAGCGGCCGCCTCGGCGCTGTCCTCCGGTATGGCGCATGCCCTCGGGCTCGGGGAGCTGACCCTGAAGTCGACCCTGAACCAGCCGCTGGTGGCGGAAATCGAGCTGCTCGATGTCAAGGATCTCACCGCTGCCGAAGTGGTGCCGAGCCTGGCCTCGCCGGAGGATTTCGCCAAGGCCGGCGTCGATCGCCAGGCCTTCCTCAATGATCTGACCTTCACCCCGGTGCTCAACGCCAGCGGCAAAAGCGTGCTGCGCGTAACGTCGAGCAAGCCGCTGTCGGAGCCGATGGTGAAATTCCTTGTGCAGGTGATGTGGCCGAACGGCCGCCTGCTGCGCGATTACAGCGTGCTGCTGGATCCGTCCAAGTTCTCGCCGCAGACCGCTGATGCCGCCGCTCAGCCAGCGCCGGCGCAAACCATCACCGCGCCGACCACGGGTGCAACGCATCCGAGCCACACCACCACGCCGCGCGACACCCTGTGGGAAATCGCAGCCAAGGCGCGCACTGGCGGTTCGATCCAGCAGACCATGCTGGCGATTCAGGCTCTGAACCCTGACGCATTTATCGACGGCAACATCAACCGCCTGAAAACCGGTCAGGTGTTGCGTCTGCCGGATCAGGTGCAAAGCACTGCGCTGCCGCAGTCGAAGGCGATTGCCGAAGTGGCCGCGCAGAATGAGGCCTGGCGTCAGGGTCGTCGTTACGTGGCCAAGCCAGGCACCGGTCAGCAGCAACTGGACGCCACCAATCGCGGTCGCGCCAACACCGGTCCTGCCAAGAATGCCAAGGACAATCTGAGCCTGGTCTCCGCCGAAGGTGCGAAGGGGCGCGGTAAAGGCCCGGCTGGCGATGCCAAGGCTCTGAGCAACAAGCTGGCGGTGACCCAGGAAAGCCTCGACACGACCCGTCGTGACAACGCAGAACTGAAAAGCCGCATGGCTGATCTGCAAAGTCAGCTGGACAAATTGCAGCGTCTGATCGAGTTGAAGAACAATCAACTGGCGAAAATGCAGGCTGAAGGTCCGGGCACAACCCCGGCGCCGGCAGCTGATGCGGCTGCGCCAGCCGTTGCGCCGGTTCCGGCCATTACTGCGGAACTGGCTGCGACTCCACCGGCGACTCCGGCCGAGGCGGCACCTGCTGCACCTGCGCCTGAAGCCGCCGCTCCGGCACCGGTTGAGCCAGTGGTCGAGCCGAAGCCTGCTGCCGACGAAGACAAGACCTTCAACGAACTGCTGACCAACCCGATCCTGCTGGGTCTGGTCGGTGGTGGTGCAGTGGTGTTCCTGCTTCTGCTGTTGCTGCTGGCCCGTCGCCGCAAGGCACAACAGGAAGCCGAGAAACACCTGCGCATGGCTCGCGCCCTGGAAGAGCAGTCGTTCTCGCCAGAGCTCGATCTGCCGGAAGACAGCTTCGAAGGCCTGGAAGTGCCGGCGGCAAGCGTCAAGCTCACGCCAGCACCGGCTCCGACCCCGGCCCCAACTCCGGCACCCGCCCCTGTGGTGGCTCCGGTGGTGATGGCCGAGCCGATCGCCGCGCCGCTGGTGGCCCCGGCAGCCGAGCGCTCCGATGACGTGCTGGACAAGGCACAGTCGCACATCGATGGCGGTCGTCTGAATCAGGCTGCGGCGTTGCTGGAGGAGGGCGTCAGCCTGGAGCCGCAGCGCAGTGACCTGCGTCTGAAGCTGATGGAAGTCTACGGTCGCCAGGGTGATCGTGATGCTTTTGTCGGTCAGGAGCGCCAACTGGTTGCCAATGGCGACAACTTCGCCAAGGTCGAAGAGCTGAAAAAACGCTTCCCGGCCATGGCGGTCGTTGCGGCTGCCGGTCTGGCGGCAGCGGCCATTGCGGCCGAGCTGGACGAGGATTACGTCAAGGAACTGCTGCTTGATGAGCCAGAAGCGCCTGTCGCCAAGGCGGAGGACGATCTGGACAGCGCTTTCGACCTGAGTCTGGATGATCTCGACAACATCAAGCCGCTGGATCCGGTTGCTCCGGTGGCGGCTGTCGAGCCAGAGGCACCGGTGGAGCTGGACGAATTCCCGGCCGATGACGACCTGAGCTTCGAGTCTGTGCTGCAGCAGCAGACAGAGATCAAGGAAAACCTTGACGATCTGTCCGACTTCGATCTGGATCTGGACCTGGGTGCCGACCCTGCGCCGGTGCCGGTTGATCTGGCCGACGAGGATTTTTCGCTGGAGCTGGACGAGGGCGTGAAGGATCTGCCGCCGGTCGAGCCACCGGTGGTCGCTGAAGCGCCTCTGGATGATCTGGAGCTGCCGGCCGATTTCGATCTGTCCCTGGCCGACGAAATGGATGCGACCCCGGCTGAACCGGATGCCTTCGCCGCCGAGCTGGACGACGTCAATGCCGAGCTGGATCGCCTGTCGGGCAGCATCAACGAGCCGAGCTTCACCGAAGCCGACGCAGCGTTGGGTGGTGATCTGAACGACGAGGACTTCGACTTCCTCGCCGGTACCGACGAAGCCGCTACCAAACTCGATCTGGCCCAGGCCTACATCGACATGGGCGACAACGATGGTGCACGCGATATCCTCAACGAAGTGCTCAGCGAGGGTGACGACAAGCAGAAGAGCGAAGCGAAGGAAATGCTTTCGCACCTGGCCTGAGTCAGCGTTCGTCAGTAAACAAAACGGCAGCCCATCAAGGCTGCCGTTTTTGTTTGGGTCTGGTATCCCCGGTGCGCCGCCTTATAATGCCCGCCTTTGTAGATCAGCAGGCTGTACCGACTTGGCAAACATAGATAACCCGGCCGCCGAAATGGCCCCCGAAGGCTTTTTTCGCGTCGCCCTGGGCGTTGAATACAAGGGTTCGCGCTACAGCGGCTGGCAGCGCCAGTCCACGGGTGTGCTCACCGTGCAGGAAACGCTGGAAAAAGCCTTGTCGAAGGTCGCCAATTCGCCGATCTCGCTGCAATGCGCCGGGCGCACCGACGCCGGTGTGCATGCTTGTGGGCAGGTCGTGCATTTCGACACCCAGGTCGACCGCTCGCTGAAAGCCTGGGTCATGGGTGCCAACATCAATCTGCCCCACGACATCAGTGTCAGCTGGGCGAAGGTCATGCCTGCGCACTTTCATGCGCGGTTCAAGGCCATTGCCCGGCGCTATCGTTACGTGATCTACAACGATCAGATCCGTCCGGCGCATCTCAATGAAGAAATCACCTGGAATCACCGTCCACTGGACGTGGAGCGCATGGCCGAGGCCGCGCAGTACCTCATTGGTACCCATGATTTCAGCGCCTTCCGTGCCGGTCAGTGTCAGGCCAAGTCACCGATCAAGCAGATGCATCATCTGCGCGTGACCCGTCACGGCAAGATGATCGTGCTGGACATCCGCGCCAATGCCTTCCTGCATCACATGGTGCGCAATATCGCCGGGGTGCTGATGACGATCGGTGCCGGCGAGCGGCCGGCGGAGTGGATGAAGGAAGTGCTGGAAAGCCGCGAGCGTCGTTCCGGCGGGGTCACGGCGCATCCGTTCGGGCTGTATCTGGTGCAGGTCGAGTACCACGACGAGTTCCCGTTGCCCGAGCGTTTCATCGGGCCACATTTCCTTACGGGTTTCTCGGAACTTGACGGCTGACGCCCTCGAATGCATTTGTTACCATCCGGGACTTTCCCGGATTTGCCTTGAGGTTTTTATCGACATGTCGGCCGTTCGCAGCAAGATTTGCGGGATTACCCGCATGGAAGATGCGTTGGCAGCCGTCGAGGCCGGGGCCGATGCCATCGGGTTCGTGTTCTACGCTAAAAGCCCACGTGCGGTGACAGTGCAACAGGCGCGGGCGATCATCGCCGCGTTGCCGCCGTTCGTGACCACGGTGGGACTGTTCGTCAATGCCAGCCGTTGCGAGCTTGGCGAAATCCTCGATGCCGTGCCGCTGGACTTGCTGCAATTTCATGGTGATGAAACCGCTGCCGAGTGCGAAGGCTGGCACCGGCCATATATCAAGGCCCTGCGGGTCAAGGCGGGCGATGACATCGCCGCCGCCTGCAATGCCTACCCGAGCGCCAGTGGTGTGCTGCTCGATACCTACGTTGAAGGCGTGCCCGGTGGAACCGGTGAGGCGTTCGACTGGTCATTGATTCCGCAGGGTTTGAGCAAGCCGCTGATTCTGGCCGGCGGCCTGACCCCGGAAAACGTCGCTGACGCCATTGCCCGGGTGCGGCCATATGCCGTGGACGTCAGTGGTGGGGTAGAGGCGAGCAAAGGCATCAAGGATCACGCAAAGATTCGGGCGTTCATCAACGCCGTACGTTGATGTGACGGCTGGCAGACTGCCGCCGTCCACAGCTCTGTAGAAAAGAGGCTGAGGGTCTTTTCGGGTTGTACGCAGGTCAGTTCCGCTGACCCGGCAGTCCATCGATCATCGCCACACATGAATTTAGCTGAAGGGCATACGCGGGGCCGCGAACCAGAGCGTTCGGGCCGCCGGTACTGGAGAAAGAAAGCATGAGCAACTGGTTGGTAGACAAGCTGATCCCTTCGATCATGCGTTCGGAGGTCAAGAAGAGCTCGGTGCCTGAAGGCCTGTGGCACAAATGCCCGTCCTGCGAGGCCGTGCTGTATCGTCCGGAGCTGGAAAAGACCCTGGACGTTTGCCCTAAGTGCAACCACCACATGCGTATTGGCGCACGTGCACGCATCGACATCTTCCTGGATGCCGAAGGCCGTGTTGAGCTGGGCGCCGACCTGGAGCCGGTTGACCGTCTGAAATTCCGCGACGGCAAGAAGTACAAGGATCGCCTGGTGGCTGCCCAGAAGCAGACCGGCGAGAAAGACGCACTGGTTTCCATGAGCGGCACCCTGCTGGGCATGCCTGTCGTGGTTTCGGCGTTTGAATTCAGCTTCATGGGCGGCTCCATGGGCGCCATCGTTGGTGAGCGCTTCGTACGCGCCGCCAACTACGCCCTGGAAAACCGTTGCCCGATGGTCTGCTTCTCCGCCTCCGGTGGCGCGCGCATGCAGGAAGCCCTGATCTCTCTGATGCAGATGGCCAAGACCTCGGCTGTGCTGGCACGTCTGCGTGAAGAAGGCATTCCGTTCATCTCCGTGCTGACCGACCCGGTCTACGGCGGCGTTTCCGCCAGTCTGGCAATGCTGGGCGACGTGATCGTCGGCGAGCCGAAAGCCCTGATCGGCTTCGCCGGTCCGCGCGTGATCGAGCAGACCGTTCGTGAAAAACTGCCGGAAGGCTTCCAGCGCAGCGAGTTCCTGCTGGAGCACGGTGCAATCGACCTGATCATCGACCGTCGTGAACTGCGTCCGCGTCTGGGCAACCTGCTGGCGCAACTGACCGGCAAGCCGACGCCAACCTTCGTTGCCGCGCCGATCGAACCGATCGTCGTTCCGCCGGTGCCTGCCAACGTATGACCGAACGCACCCTTGGCGAGTGGCTCGCCTACCTTGAGCAGTTGCATCCCTCGGCCATCGACATGGGGCTGGAGCGTTCGCAACAGGTAGCGTCCCGCATGGGGCTGGGCCAGCCGGCGCCTCGGGTGATTACGGTCACCGGCACCAACGGCAAGGGTTCGACCTGCGCTTTCGTGGCTTCGTTGCTGCGGGCGCAGGGCCTGAGTGTTGGTGTCTACAATTCTCCGCACTTGCTGCGTTACAACGAGCGGGTGCAGCTCAATGGCGTCGAAGCCACTGATGCGCAGCTGTGCGAAGCCTTCGCGGCGGTCGAAGCCGGGCGGGGCGAGACTTCCCTGACTTACTTCGAAATGGGTACCCTGGCGGCGTTCTGGCTGTTTCAACAGGCCGGGCTCGATGCGGTGGTGCTGGAAGTCGGTCTGGGCGGGCGTCTGGACACGGTCAACGTGGTCGATGCCGACATCGCGCTGGTCACCAGTATTGGTGTCGATCATGCCGATTACCTCGGCAATACCCGCGAATCCGTGGCTTTCGAGAAGGCCGGGATTTTCCGTCAGGGCAAGCCAGCGCTGTGCGGCGATCTGAATCCTCCACAACCTTTGCTGGACAAGGCGCGCGAACTTGCTTGCCCGCTCTTCCTGCGTGGGCGTGATTTCGATCTCGGCATCACTGATCAATTCTGGCAGTGGCGCGGCACTGATGCTGATGGTCAAGTCGTCGAGCTGCGTGATTTGCCGCTGCTCGATCTGCCGATGGAAAACGCCGCGCTGGCGTTGCAGGCTTATCTGCTGCTCGGTCTGCCTTGGGATGCTCAACAGATTGTTGCGGCCTTGCAGGCGACTCGCGTGGTTGGTCGTCTGGATCGTCGTTCGTTCGAATGGAACGGCAAGCGCCTGAACCTGTTGCTGGATGTCGGGCATAACCCGCACGCGGCGGAGTACCTGGCCCGGCGTCTGGCGGCTCGCCCGCCGGTCGGCAAGCGCCTGGCGGTGTTCGGCCTGCTGGCGGACAAGGATCTGGACGGTGTGGTCGGTGAATTGAATGCCAGCGTCCAGCATTGGGCGGTGGCGCCACTGGATTCGCCGCGTGCGCGTCCGGTGGATGAATTGAATGTTGCATTGCAGAACCTTGGGGCTTCGGTCACGTCTTATGACAGCGTGGCGGCCGCCCTGGAAGGGCAGTGTGCAGTGGCCACCAGCGACGACGAGATCTTGCTGTTCGGATCATTTTATTGTGTCGCCGAGGCCCTTGAATGGCTGGCCCGGCGCTCCACGGAGGAAGCGGCAAATGGCTTTGCTGGATAAAGCGTACAAGCAGCGCATGGTCGGTGCCCTGGTGCTGGTGGCGCTGGCGGTGATTTTCCTGCCGATGCTGTTTTCCCGTCAGGACGAACAGCGTCAGGTGACCGTCGATGCGCCGGCTGCGCCGCAGGCGCCTGCCGTGGCGCAGATCCAGATGGAGACGGTCGCGGTGCCTGAGCCGCAGGTTCTGCCTCAGGAGCCAGTGCCGAGCGATTACGAAGTTGCCGAGCAAACGGCGCCAGCGGCACCGATTGCGCCTGCTGCGCCGACACCGGCTCCAGCGCCGGTAGCCAAACCAGTCGCAGCTGCTCCGGCACCTGCACCCGTGACCAAGCCTGCTGCAGCCCCGGCCCAGCCGATCGCCGCACTGTCTGCCAAGCCGGATACCACCCAGAGCCGGGTCGATGTCAACGGCCTGTCGGTAAGCTGGTCGGTACAGCTGGCCAGTCTGTCGAGCCGCGCCAGCGCCGAAAGCCTGCAGAAAACCCTGCGCAGTCAGGGTTATAACGCTTACATCCGCTCCGCCGATGGCAAGAATCGTGTGTTTGTCGGTCCGCTGATCGAGCGCGCCGAAGCCGATCGTTTGCGCGATTTGCTGAGCCGCCAGCAGAACCTCAAGGGGTTTGTGGTGCGCTTCCAGCCCGAGCGTGGCTGAAAACTATCACGTCGATTGAAATGCACTGACAATCGCAGCTTACCGACAGCCATGCGCTCTGCTAAAATGCGCCGCCTTATCCGTCTGTAGGCTGCACTGTGCCATTTACCTGGGTTGACTGGGCGATCGTTGCAATCATCGCCATCTCCGCATTGATCAGTTTGAGCCGCGGCTTCGTCAAGGAAGCACTATCGCTGGTGACCTGGATCATCGCAGGAGCGGTTGCCTGGATGTTCGGTGGCTCACTGTCCGAGTACCTCGCCGGATACATTCAAACTCCATCGGCTCGTGTGATCACGGGCTGTGCCATCATGTTTGTCGCCACACTGATCGTGGGCGCAATGATCAATTATCTTATCGGCGAGTTGGTTCGTGTCACCGGGTTGTCCGGGACCGATCGATTCCTCGGCATGGCCTTCGGCGCTGCGCGTGGCGTGTTGCTGGTGGTCGTGGCGGTCGGGCTGTTGAGCCTGGGGCCGGTACAGCAGGACGGGTGGTGGAAAGAATCACAGCTCCTGCCAAAGTTTCTATTGGTCGCCGACTGGTCCAAAAACCTGATTCTCGGGTGGAGCAGTCAGTGGCTTGCCAGCGGAATCAGCGTACCCGCTGATATTCCGTTCAAGGAGCAACTCTTGCCGTCGGCCAAAACGCCTCAGTGAGTGTTGTTCAGTTCAGATCCATTAAGTAGGGGTTGCGTCGCATGTGTGGCATCGTCGGTATCGTCGGTAAGTCGAACGTCAATCAGGCGCTGTATGACGCGCTAACCGTGCTCCAGCACCGCGGCCAGGACGCTGCCGGTATCGTGACCAGCCATGACGGCCGGTTGTTCTTGCGCAAGGACAATGGCCTGGTGCGTGACGTGTTCCAGCAACGTCACATGCAGCGCCTGGTCGGCCACATGGGTATCGGCCACGTCCGCTACCCGACTGCCGGCAGCTCGACGTCGGCCGAGGCCCAGCCGTTCTACGTCAACTCGCCGTACGGCATCACCCTGGCGCACAACGGTAACCTGACCAACGTTGAACAGTTGGCCAAAGAGATCTACGAATCCGATCTGCGTCACGTCAACACCAGTTCCGACTCGGAAGTGCTGCTGAACGTGTTTGCTCACGAGCTGGCCCAGCGCGGCAAGCTGCAACCGACCGAGGAAGACGTGTTTGCCGCCGTGACCGACGTGCACAACCGTTGTGTCGGTGGCTACGCGGTCGTGGCGATGGTGACCGGTTACGGTATCGTCGGCTTCCGTGACCCGCACGGCATCCGTCCGATCGTGTTCGGCCAGCGTCACACCGACGAAGGCGTCGAGTACATGATCGCGTCCGAAAGCGTTTCGCTGGACGTGCTCGGCTTCACCCTGATTCGCGACCTGGCGCCGGGCGAAGCGGTCTACATCACAGAAGACGGCAAGCTGCACACCCGTCAGTGCGCGACCAACCCGTCCCTGACTCCGTGCATCTTCGAACACGTCTACCTGGCGCGTCCGGATTCGATCATCGATGGCGTGTCGGTCTACAAGGCCCGTCTGCGCATGGGCGAGAAGCTGGCCGAGAAGATCCTGCGCGAGCGTCCAGAGCACGACATCGATGTGGTCATCCCGATTCCGGACACCAGCCGCACTGCGGCGCTGGAACTGGCGAACCACTTGGGTGTGAAATTCCGCGAAGGCTTCGTCAAGAACCGTTACATCGGCCGTACCTTCATCATGCCCGGCCAGGCCGCACGCAAGAAGTCCGTACGCCAGAAGCTCAACGCCATCGAGCTGGAATTCCGCGGCAAGAACGTGATGCTGGTGGACGACTCGATCGTTCGCGGTACCACCTGCAAGCAGATCATCCAGATGGCCCGCGAAGCTGGCGCGAAAAACGTCTACTTCTGCTCGGCCGCTCCGGCCGTGCGCTTCCCGAACGTTTATGGCATCGACATGCCGAGCGCTCACGAGCTGATCGCACACAACCGTTCGACTCAGGATGTCGCTGACCTGATCGGCGCTGACTGGCTGATCTATCAGGACCTGCCTGACTTGATCGAAGCGGTCGGCGGCGGCAAGATCAAGATCGAAAACTTCGACTGCGCAGTGTTCGACGGCAAGTACGTCACCGGCGACGTCGACGAGGCTTACCTGAACAAGATCGAACAGGCACGCAACGATGCCTCGAAGGTCAAGACCCAGGCGGTCAGTGCGATCATCGATCTGTACAACAACTGAGTTTCAACCGGCCCTTAGGGGCCGGTTTTGTATCTGGCAAAAGACTTTCATTTATCGAGAACAGGGCAAGGAGTGACAGCATGAGTCAGGAATGGGATGCCGGTCGGCTGGACAGCGACCTCGAAGGCGTAGCGTTCGATACCCTGGCCGTACGTGCCGGTCAGCACCGTACGCCGGAAGGCGAACACGGTGATCCGATGTTCTTCACTTCCAGCTACGTGTTCCGTACCGCCGCCGACGCCGCCGCACGGTTTGCCGGGGAAGTGCCGGGCAACGTTTACTCGCGTTACACCAACCCGACCGTTCGCTCGTTCGAAGAGCGCATTGCTGCGCTGGAAGGCGCTGAGCAGGCCGTAGCCACTGCGACCGGCATGGCCGCAATCATGGCGGTGGTGATGAGCCTGTGCAGCGCCGGCGATCATGTGCTGGTGTCGCGCAGCGTGTTCGGTTCGACCATCAGTCTGTTCGAGAAGTACTTCAAGCGCTTCGGCGTGGAAGTCGACTACGTGCCGCTGGCCGATCTGTCGGCCTGGGATGCGGCGATCAAGTCCAACACCAAGTTGCTGTTCGTCGAGTCGCCGTCCAATCCGCTGGCTGAACTGGTGGATATCACCGCGCTGTCGGAAATCGCGCACGCCAAGGGCGCGATGCTGGTAGTCGACAACTGCTTCTGCACGCCTGCGCTGCAGCAACCGCTGAAGCTCGGTGCCGACATCGTTGTGCACTCGGCCACCAAGTTCATCGATGGTCAGGGCCGTTGCATGGGCGGCGTGGTGGCCGGTCGCGGCGAGCAGATGAAAGAAATCGTCGGCTTCCTGCGCACTGCCGGGCCGACTCTGAGCCCGTTCAACGCCTGGATCTTCCTCAAAGGCCTGGAAACCCTGAATCTGCGGATGAAGGCGCACTGTGCCAACGCTCAGCAACTGGCCGAATGGCTGGAACAGCAGGATGGCATCGAGAAAGTGCATTACGCTGGTCTCAAGAGCCATCCGCAGCACGAGCTGGCCCAGCGTCAGCAGAAGGGCTTTGGCGCGGTCGTCAGCTTTGAGGTGAAGGGCGGCAAAGAGGGCGCCTGGCGCTTTATCGATGCAACCCGTTTGATTTCGATCACCGCCAACCTGGGCGACAGCAAAACCACCATCACTCACCCGAGCACCACGTCCCACGGCCGTCTGGCACCGCAGGAGCGTGAAGCGGCGGGGATTCGTGACAGCCTGATCCGCATCGCGGTCGGTCTGGAAGACGTCGCTGACCTGCAAGCCGACCTGGCGCGCGGTCTGGCGGCGTTGTGATCGAGTTGTCCATGCCAAATACGGGCACCCATGGCCGCGTTGCGCTGGTCACGGGTGCCGCTCGCGGCATCGGTCTGGGGATCGCAGCGTGGCTGATCAGCGAAGGCTGGCAAGTGGTGCTGACGGACCTGGACCGGGCGCGTGGCTCCAAAGTGGCGAAAGTGCTGGGTGAAAATGCCTGGTTTATCGCCATGGATGTGGCGGATGAAAGCCAGGTTGCGCTCGGCGTCGCGGAAGTGCTGGGGCAGTTCGGTCGTCTGGATGCGTTGGTGTGTAACGCGGCGGTGGCCGATCCGCATAACATCACTCTGGAAAGCCTGGATCTGGCTTACTGGAACCGGGTGCTGGCGGTGAATCTCAGCGGGCCGATGTTGCTGGCCAAGCATTGTGCGCCGTATCTGCGGGCGCACAACGGGGCGATCGTCAATCTGGCCTCGACCCGGGCGGCGCAGTCAGAACCCGATACCGAAGCCTATGCGGCGAGCAAGGGCGGTTTGCTGGCGTTGACTCATGCGTTGGCAATCAGCCTCGGGCCGGAGATTCGGGTCAATGCGGTCAGTCCGGGCTGGATCGACGCGCGGGATCCTTCCGCACGGCGGGCCGAGCCGCTGACCGATACCGATCATGCCCAGCATCCGGCGGGCAGGGTAGGGACGGTCGAGGATGTGGCGGCGATGGTGGCGTGGCTGCTGTCGAAGAATGCCGGGTTTGTGACGGGGCAGGAATTCGTGGTCGACGGCGGTATGACCAAGAAGATGATCTACTCGGAATGACATGTTTTTGTATTTTTGAGAAAAACTTCAATCCTGCTATTGACTTAGGTTCGCTACCTGCGTAAATTTCGCGGCCTCGGAGATGCAAACGGGTGATTAGCTCAGCTGGGAGAGCGTCTGCCTTACAAGCAGAATGTCGGCGGTTCGATCCCGTCATCACCCACCACTCCCCGAGAGACTTGCGAAAGCAAGAGGTAGGCTGAAAGTGCCTCCACCGACGCGCAGCGGTAGTTCAGTCGGTTAGAATACCGGCCTGTCACGCCGGGGGTCGCGGGTTCGAGTCCCGTCCGCTGCGCCATATTCAACGAGTCAGGCACTGTCTGGTTCGCGATTGAAAAGCAACGAAGCTTTCAGTCAAACGAGTTACTTGAGCGTCAGCTCAAAGCGATACGCAGCGGTAGTTCAGTCGGTTAGAATACCGGCCTGTCACGCCGGGGGTCGCGGGTTCGAGTCCCGTCCGCTGCGCCATATCTGTTTCAAGGACCACTGAACGCCTTGAAACACCGAAACCAACCGTTGGTTGATTCGGAATCGATAGCAAAGACCCTGGTCGAAAGACCGGGGTTTTTTGTGTCTGAAATTTGACCTTTCCCAAATTCCTCCTCCAGTTGCCTCGCGACGACTGCACGTTGTCCGCGTGGCAATATCCTCTGCGTCATCGGGTCGCTGCGATGCAATGCCACATTGATTTTTGATTCTTTAGTCAGATTTTTGTAACTGGTTGTTTGCTGCGAGCGCAGAAACCTTTAAAGTTAACCTTTCGGTCAGCTTTGCACTGTCATCACGCCCTTTGTTTATCCAAAAAGGGCTTCTGCAAGACTCGAGATTCCCAGTAGATAACCAGAAGGGCGGATCCATAACCGCCCAGAGGATGATCCATGTCCAACCGTGAAATATCCCGGCGCTCGTTCCTTCAGGGCGGGCTGGTGGCGGGTGTGAGCGTTACGCTCACGCCGCTCAGCAGTCAGGCGCTGGCTGCCTTGATGGAAAACAGCGTGACCGTGCCGTCCGAGCAGTGGCTCGGCAATAACGGCAAGGCGCGCCAGCGTAACGATGCCTTGTCCAAGGTCTGCGGCAGCAAGGTTTTTGCCCGCGACATCCGTTCCAAGGACATGCCTGGCTGGCCCCAGCAGCAAGGTCACGCCATGTTGCTGAAAACCATCAAGGCCGACCGCATCTACGACGGCTATGACCTGTCGTGGCTCGGTGCCGATCTGCAGCCTGACCGCATCGTCACCGCGGCCGACCTGGACAAGGACGGCATCGTGTTCCCTGAAGAGCACGCG
Organism: Pseudomonas sp. 91RF; assembly: GCF_003576265.1. Lineage (NCBI taxonomy): Bacteria > Pseudomonadati > Pseudomonadota > Gammaproteobacteria > Pseudomonadales > Pseudomonadaceae > Pseudomonas > Pseudomonas sp. 91RF. Next base: position 57,167 of record NZ_QWFC01000022.1, on the reverse strand, counting down.
CCGGATCCGCTACTGCCGGAAGGCAAGGTACCGATGTTCATCGGTCACCCGGTGGCCATCCTGATCTGGAACGATTTCGAGCGTTTCCGTCAGGCCAAGAACAAACTCAAATTCAATGACAAAGCGATTCGTTACGGTGCAAAAGTGCCGTTCTACGAAGGCGATCCCTATGGCAGTTTCCGCTACGTGCGCGTCGGTGGCCCGACCTCGGCGGACGAAGACGAGTTCGCCAGCCTCAAGGACTCGATCCTGTTCCCGATGCTGAAAAACCGTCGCCCGGTGTGGAATTCCCAGCCAAACCTGCACGGCAACCTGACCGAGCGCGGCCTGTTTTACGCCGATCGCATGAAGAAAGAGATCGACACCCCGCCGGACAACTGGCTGGTATTCGACGAGCGCTACAAGACGCCGTCGATCGAACCTGCCGCGATGGAGCCGGACAACGGCAATGGCTGGTACGACCCGGCCACCAAGACGCTGCATTTCGTCGTCGCCACCCAGTGCCCGCTGGAGGCTGCAACCGAGACCGCGAAGATGATCTCGCCGTCGCGCTTCGGCCTTGCCAACCTGAACATGCACCCGGGGTACACCGTCGGTTACGGTTCCAAGGACCACAACATTTTCGTCTACTACGCGGCCCTGGCAGCGTTGTACGGCGCAGGTGTGCCGATTCGCCTGGCCAACGACCGCTACGAGCAGTTCCAGAGCGGCATCAAGCGTCACCCGTTCGACATCCGCTACCAGTTGGCAGTGGACAAGACCGATCACAGCTTCAAGATCTTCCGCGCCGAAATGAGCGTCGACGGTGGTGGTCGGATCAACTACAGCCCGTCGGTGGCCGCGGTGGGTGCAACGGCGGCTCAGTCGATCTACTACATGCCGCAGAACGACCTGCAAGTTACCGCTTACCACTCCCGTGGCGTTGAAGCGGGTTCGATGCGTGGCTACGGCACGCTGCAGAGCATGGCTTCCACCGAAATGATGGTCGATGAAATCGCCGACCGCCTCGGTGTCGATGCCATCGATCTGCGTCGCAAGAACGCGCTGCGTTCGGGGATGAAAAACACCCAGGGCGCGATCCCGGCCGGTGCACTGCGCCTGCACGAGATTCTCGACAAGGCTTCGCTGCACGAAGTCTGGAAAAACCGCGACGCGATCAAGAAACAGCGTGAAGCGGCGGATCCGGACAACTGGTACGGCGTCGGTTTCGCCATTTGCCAGAAAGACTTCGGCACCGGTTCCGAAGCGCCGATGGCCAGCATCGAATTCACCGCTGAAGGGCGCATTTCCCTGCGTCATATCGGTATCGAGATCGGCACCGGCATGTCCACTTCGCAAGCCCTGGTGGTCGCTGATTTCCTCGGCAGCCCGGCGCACGACGTGAAGACCGGCGAAACCGAATGGAAGGAAATGCAGCTGGTCACCGCCGGCAACCCTTACATCATGAGTCAGGCCGAACAGGACAACTTCCTGCGTAACCCACGCTGGGTCGGCAAGCTGGCGTCGGCCTCGTCCGCGACCAACTCCGCCTACTACTTCAGCCACGCCACCCGTGAAGCGGCGCGCGTGCTGTTCAACCACGGTCTGTGGCCGGCAGCGCTGGAGATCTGGCGTCAGGGCCCTTACGGCGGCCAGGCCAACCCTTACGTGGTGCGTCGCGAAGATGCGCATTGGGTCGACGGCAAACTGACTGCCAACGGCATGCAGCCGCTGAGTTTCGAAGAGCTGGCCAAGCGTGCTCACGAGCGCGGTCTGGTCACGGCTGCCACGGTTCACGGCTTCAACCGCTGGAGCTGGGCAGAAGCCGAATACAGCATCGACGGCGTGCGCGAACGTCTGCCGCTGGACGGTCTGGCCGTGAAATACGGTGACGGCGCTCCGAAAGCCAAGAAAGCGCAAATGACCAGCGACGGTTTCCACCTGCTGGATCGGCAGAACATCGCCTATCCGGTGGTTCAACTGAACAACGCCGCCGTGACCTACTACAGCCCGGTGGCGACGCTGGTCGAGTTGAAGGTCAACAAAGGTTCGGCAGAAGTCGAAGTGCTCAACCATCACTCGTGGCTGGAATGCGGCCGGGTGCTGGTCGAAGAACTGGTTCGTGGCCAGCTCGAAGGCGGGATCGCCATGGGCATCGGTCACGCCTTGATGGAAGAGATGCCGCTGTACGAAGGCGGGCCGGGGGAGGGTGACTGGAACTTCAACCGTTATCGCCTGCCGATGGCGCGCCATGTGGCGGTGTGGAAGCAGACGTCGGAAATCCTTCCGCCACTGTCGCCAAGTGACCCGTCCAAAGGCATCGCCGAAGTGGTGATGATCCCGGTGGTTGGCGCCATCGGTAACGCCGTGGCCCACGCCATCGGCAAACGTGTCCGCGATCTTCCAATCACTGCTGCGCGCATCAAGGAGGCCCTAAATGGCTAACCGTCCGCTTCAACTGACCCTCAACGGTCAATCCGTCGGCCCGGTGGACATCCCTGATGACCTGCCGATGATCGATTACCTGCACGAATACAAGAACCTCACCGGTTCGCGCCTGGGCTGCGGCCAGGGCATCTGCCACGCCTGTGTGGTGATCGTCGACAACCCGGACGGCACCAGCGAGGAAGTGCGCACCTGCATCACCGGCGCGCATTACTTCGAGGGCAAGAAAGTCCGCACCATCGAAGGCCACGCCAAGCGTGACGAGCAAGGTCAGGTCGCCGAGCTGAACCCGATCCAGCAGCGTTTCGTCGACGAGTTCGCCTTCCAGTGCAGCTACTGCGCGCCGGGTTTCGTCAACGCGGCGACCGTGCTGGTGGAAAAGCTGCAACGCCAGCCGATCGTCAAAAGCAAACTGGAACAAGTCATCGAGGACAGCCTTGGCCATCACATCTGCCGTTGCACCGGGTATGTGCGTTACTACAACGCCACCCGCAACGTGCTGACCGATCTCGGCCTGGTCAAGGAGGGTTAAGCATGAAGCGTTTATTGACCCGCCTGACCCTGGCGGTCGGGTTTGCCGTGCCTGTGCTGGCGGCTCATGCGGATGATCAGGTCAAACGCGGCGAATACCTCGCCCGCGCCGCCGACTGCATGGCTTGCCACACAGCGCCGGGCGGCGCGCCGTTTGCCGGTGGCCTGCCGATCGTTTCGCCATTCGGCACGATCTACGGCACCAACATCACCCCGAGCAAGGAGCACGGCATCGGCCTGTACAGCGATGACGAATTCTTCGCTGCGCTCACCGAAGGCAAGCGTCGTGACGGCGCCAATCTGTACCCGGCGATGCCATACACCTCGTATCACTTGATGCCGCGTGCGGATTCGGATGCGATTCACGCGTATCTGAAAACCATCGAGCCGATCGAGCGCGCCGCGCCGGTGACGAGCCTGAGCTTTCCGTTCAACGTGCGTCCGGGTCTGATCGGCTGGAACATGATGTACGGCAAAGCCTTGAAGCTGGAGCCGGCCGAAGGCAAAAGTGATGCCTGGAAGCGCGGTCAGTACATGGTCGAAGTGCTCGGCCACTGCGGCGAATGCCACACGCCACGCGGCTTGCCGGGCGCGATGCAGCTGGACAAACGCCTGACCGGCGGCATCCTCAATGGCTATCTGGCACCGAGCCTGCTGGCAACGGACCTGGCGGCCCGCGGCTGGAATCAGCAGGACCTGAGCACGTTCCTCAAGCACGGCATGAGTGCCCAGGGCACGATGTTCAACGAGATGTTCCCGGTGTTCCACAACAGCACCCAGGGCCTGAATGATCCGGATCTGGCAGCGATGGCAACCTTCCTGCTCGGCGACAGGCCGCCGGCGGCGAAAGAACTGACCGACGTGCCAGTGGAAAAACTCAGTGCCAGTGCCCAGCGCGGCCGTCAGGAATACTTGAACGTCTGCGCCGGTTGTCACGCGGCCGGTGGTGAAGGCAAGCCGCACATCGCGGTGGCCATGCGCGGCAATACCACGCTGCGCCTGGAAGATCCGCGCAATCTGGTTCGAGTGATCGAGGACGGTATCGGCGAACAGAAATTCGCCGGATTCGAGCACATGCAGCCGATGCCCGGTTTTGCCGACAAGCTCAGTGCCGAACAACTGACCGATCTGCTGAACTACCTGCGTCAGGGTTGGGGCGGTCAATCTGCTGAACTGGCGGTGGGCGACGTGCAGAAGCTGCAGGCTGACGCCTCGTCCATCGAGCACAAGGCGCACTGATCATGCAGCATCTCGATCTGCAGGTCGTGCGTCGGGCGTTGGAATGGTCGACGGCGGGGCGGCGCATCTGGCTTTGCACCGTGCTGACCACCTACGGCTCGGCGCCGCGCGCGCCGGGTTCGCTGTTGGCGGTGAACGATGACGGACAGTGGATCGGGTCGCTGTCCGGTGGTTGCGTCGAGGAAGATTTTCTCGAACGCGTCGCTGAGGGTGCGTTTCTCGATGCAATCAACGTCGTGCGTTATGGCGAAGGTGACGATCCGCGCTCGCGGGTCAGCCTGCCCTGCGGCGGCATTCTCGATGTGCTGGTAGAGAAATTTGACGCCGACTGCGATGTGCAGGCGCATCTGCGCGAACTCGAATCGGCGTTGCTGGGGCAGCGCCGCTTGATTCGCGAGGTCGATCTGGCCACGGGCGCGCGCAGGCTGTTTGCGGATCGTGAACAGGGTGCGCGGATCGAGCGTGAAATCGATCGGGTGCGGATTCGCATTGGTGCCGCCCAGCGTTTGCTGCTGGCTGGGTATTCCAGCGTGGCGCAGGCCTGTGCGGAGTTTGCGGTCGGTCTCGGCTTCGAAGTGATTCTCTGCGACCCGCGTGATGAAGTGCTGGAAGGCGTGGTGCTCAATGGCGTCGAGATTCGCCGGCAACTGCCGTCGGTGTTCATCGCTGAGGGTGGCTGTCACCGTGATACGGCGGTGGTGGCGTTGACCCACGATCCGCGTATTGACGATCTGGCGATGATGGAAGCCGTTCGCACCGAGGCTTTTTATATCGGTGTAATGGGCTCGCAGCAGACATCGCAGAAACGCTTCGAGCGTTTGCGCCGGATTGGCGGCTTGGGGGAGGGCGAGCTGGCGCGGATTCATGCGCCGATCGGTCTTAACCTTGGCAGCAAGACACCGTCGGAAATCGCTTTGGCAGTGCTTGCGGATATTCTGCGGATTCGCAGCGGGATTGCACGAGATCAGCTGTGACTGATGCTGAATGTAAAAAGGGCCGCTTTTCAGCGGCCCTTTTTTTGCGCGTCAGAAACCGAGCTTGTCGCGCAGCCCGTAATACCACGCGCCCAGCGCAGCAAACGGCGTGCGCAGCAGTTGCCCGCCGGGGAACGGATAGTGCGGCAGGTCGGCAAACGCATCGAAGCGCTCGGCCTGGCCGCGCAGCGCTTCGGCCAAGACCTTGCCGGCCAGGTGCGTGTAGGTCACGCCGTGGCCGCTGCACCCCTGGGAATAATAGATGTTGTCGCCCAGGCGCCCGACCTGAGGCAGGCGCGACAGGGTCAGCAGGAAGTTGCCGGTCCAGGCGTAATCAATCTTCACATCCTTGAGCTGCGGGAAGGCCTTGAGCATTTTCGGGCGGATGATTGCTTCGATATTGGCTGGGTCTCGCGCGCCGTACACCACGCCGCCGCCGAAGATCAGGCGTTTGTCGCCGGTGAGGCGGTAGTAGTCGAGCAGGTAGTTACAGTCCTCGACGCAGTAGTCCTGTGGCAGCAGGGATTTTGCCAGTTCATCGCCGAGAGGTTCGGTGGTGATGACCTGAGTGCCGCACGGCATCGACTTGGCTGCCAGTTCCGGCACCAGATTGCCCAAGTAGGCGTTGCCGGCAACGATGATGAATTTGGCCCTGACTTTGCCCTGCGGCGTATGCACGACCGGGTTGGCGCCGCGTTCGATGCGCACGGCCGGTGACTGTTCATAGATAGTGCCACCCAGGGATTCCACGGCTGCGGCTTCGCCAAGTGCCAGATTCAGCGGGTGGATGTGGCCACCGCTCATGTCGAGCATGCCGCCGACGTATTGATCGCAGGCGACCACTTCACGGATGCGGCGCTGATCGAGCAGTTCAAGCTGGGTGTGTCCGAAACGCTCCCACAGGCGCTTCTGTGATTCCAGGTGGCCCATCTGCTTGGCCGACAAGGCCGCGAACACGCCACCGTCCTTCAAGTCGCACTGGATGTTGTATTTGCTGACACGATCACGAATGATCCGGCCGCCCTCGAACGCCATCTGCCCGAGCAACTGAGCCTGCTTCGGGCCGACGCTGCGTTCGATCACGTCGATGTCACGGCTGTAGCTGTTGACGATTTGCCCGCCATTGCGTCCCGAAGCACCGAAGCCGACCTTGGCGGCCTCCAGCACGGTCACGCGAAAGCCGTTCTCCAGCAGGAACAGGGCCGAGGAAAGTCCCGTATAGCCAGCGCCGATCACACAGACATCCGTCTCCACGTCATCCTGCAGGGCAGGGCGTGGTGGTACGGCGTTGGCCGACGCAGCGTAATAAGACTCTGGGTAAGGGGTGTTCGCCATCCTGCAGCCTCTGTTTAATATATTTTACGAGTGCGACGATCCTACCCGAGTTGAAAAACCTCCGCCAGCCACCGGGAAATCTTCTTGCGATGGGCCGAAATTAAATATTTTGCATATTCATAGGGTTAGGTGAAAAAAAGGTGTTGACACCCCTCCGGAATTCCGTAGAATGCCGCCTCACAGCAGGCACGTAGCTCAGTTGGTTAGAGCACCACCTTGACATGGTGGGGGTCGTTGGTTCGAGTCCAATCGCGCCTACCAAACAAAATCCGCTCTGCTGGGCGGTCTGAAAGGGCTCACCGAAAGGTGAGCCCTTTTTTGTTGTCTGGCGTTTTTAGTCCCCTGATTTGTTCCGGGCGCAGGTTTGGCATCCGCCTGAGTCGACATCTGAAGTCCTGAGCTTCATTCAATGGAGTTCGTATCTGGGTGGATGAGCAGAAAATGGCCAAATAAGTTATTTGGCCGTTTTGAGAATTATCTCCCACCCAAAACAGAAAGCTCCTACAGAAGCCTTAAGTGATCTGCTTTAAAAAGGTCGCTTGTTTCTATTTGGGGAAATTGAGGATGGCCAAAGAACTCGACACCCTCGCTCTTGAGCGGATTGAGCCAGGGCCGCGGCGGGATGAGCTAGTCGCTATGATCGACAAATATTTCAATGGGCGGCTTCCTCTCACAGATGAGGGGTTCGATGTTATCCGCAAGCAGGCGTGGGCAGTCATCAAGGATAGGCTGGCGAATTCTTGTCAGCCGTTCAATGAGCAATTCCTGGAGGATCATCTGGGTAAAAGGTAGGCCTCCGTATAAAAAATGTGGATATTGAAAGGCTTACGTTGCTATTGAACCAACCGGTTATCAAAAATACGTTGTTACACACTGAGAAAATCAGTAATATCCGCCCCGCGTTCACCACCACGGTTTATGCATTTTTAAATCCCAAGCTTCCATCAGCTGCTTGGGATTTTTTTTGCCCGCGATTTACCTCTCCTCACGCATTCATCCTGTCGCCTTTCTCAACCAGCGCTGCCTTTCAGGTGGGCATCGGGCAAGTCCGTATTTTTTCGACTACTACTGTCTGGCCGATTTTCATCTCAGTCTGACGGGAGTTCATCAATGCTGGTTCATTGGTTTCTGGCTGCAGTTCACTTGCTGGCATTTGCCTTGGGTTTCTGGGCCGTGCTGACGCGCGGAACGGCTTTCAGCCGCCTGGCGGCCGGGGCGGGCGAGGTTCGGCGGGTTTTGCTCGCTGACAATCTATGGGGCGTATCTGCGCTGGTGCTGCTGGTCACGGGCGGCATGCGGGCTTTTGGCGGTTACGAAAAGGGCACCGATTACTATCTGCATCAGCCACTGTTCCATTTGAAGATGACGCTATTTGTGCTGATTCTGCTGCTGGAGCTTGCGCCGATGATTACGTTGATCAAATGGCGCATCGGTCAGGCGCGCGGAACTCCCCTCGACACGGCGCGAGCAAAGGTGTTTGCACGAATCAGTCATGCTGAGGCGTTGTTGCTGGTTCTGATGGTGATAGCGGCCACCGGGATGGCGCGTGGGGTGACGTTCGGCTAGGCGGGCGCAATTCCCGGCTTTGATTCGGAAACGTCCGACAGCCAGCCATTGAAATGAGGGTTAGTATCGGTGGCGAGGAAGGGGGAGGGAGTTGCAGCAGGAGGAGAAATAGCCTGCGCCGTCACCAATGAGGTGGGGGATGGCAATACGGCGCTCGGATCTTTAGCCAGTCATGACGCGAGGGTGAACAGACTGGCTACTGACTGCGAAAGGGCTCAGGGGGTTTGTGGCTTGTCCGGTGCGGTCAGGCCAGCCTGGATGCGCTGGTAAATCTCTTCGCGGTGTACGGCAACGTTCTTTGGAGCGTTGATGCCGATGCGGACCTGTTGGCCGCTTACGCCGAGGATGGTGATCGTAATGTCATCACCAATGTTTATGCTTTCACCGACTTTGCGGGTGAGTATCAGCATGGTCTTCTCCTTGATTGCTTTGTAGGGCACCTGATTCAGACAGTGCAGAGGTCGGTGGTACGTATAGATTAGTGCGAAGTCTCACGGTTTGGGTGCCTCTTTCTGACGCGCAGATGTGGCATTAATTCCCAGCGCGTAACTATACAGGTGCGGCAATCATCAATCTCGTAGTTTTGTGCCCATTTTGCCGGGCTCTGAAAGTATTCGCGAATGTTAAGATCCCCCTTTCGAGAATTCAGAGGGAAGCGTTGTGCGCAAATTGGTCTGGTTGGTCGCAGCACTGGCATTGGCGGGATGTGGTGAAGGCAAGAGTGTAGATGCTCAAAAGCCAAAATCGGTAGCGGTGGCAGCGCCGGCAGTCGTGTCCGGGCCGCAGTGGGATCTGGAAGTGCGCGGTGAAACACCTCAAGCCGTCAGTGATCTGAGCGGCTGGTTGATCGAGCATGCGTTTATCGCCAATGTCATCAAGGATGCCAGCGGAAAGACCCGGATCCTTTTGGGGCCATTCAACTCCGAAGCCGAAGCCGAAGCGAAACAGGCTGATGTGAATGCGGCGCTGATCAAGGCGAAAAAACAGAACATCGAGACGCTTGTGATCGAACGTACCGCAGCACAGTAAACATTCCTTTCAGCGGAGCTGACTAAAGGGTGTCCGGTGTGATTCGTTTTTAAAGGCGTCACCGAAGTTACTCAGAAGGAGCTCCGCATGGCCTCCGCCAGTCCCTACAAGTTGTTCGACGTTGTTTTGCGTCACAAGCATCAGCTGAGTCCGCACCTCATGCGGATTACCCTCGCCAGCGAGGCCGTTGCCGAGATGGCAACCTGGGCGCCTGATCAGCGCGTCAAACTGTTTTTCCCGGCCGCGGACGGTTCGCCAGCCCGGCTCTCTGAGGGTGAGGGTTGGTACGCTCGTTTCCGCTCGGTGCTGGCGGATCGGCGCCCGGCGATGCGCACCTACACCATTCGCCACTTGCGTGCCGATCGGGGCGAAGTCGACATCGACTTTGTACTGCATGGCGAAACCGGACCGGCTTCTCGCTGGGCTCTTCGAGCGCAACCGGGAGAGTCGATGCAGATTCTGGCGCCCGATAGCCGGTTTTCGGCCGAGGAGGCGGGCGGCTTTGAATGGAAGCCGCCGCAAACCCTCCAGCAGCTTTTGCTGGTCGCCGACTCAACCGCATTGCCCGCCGCAATGGGGATTCTCGAGGAGCTGGCCGCACTGGTAGAGCCACCCCGGACCCAGGCGTTCTTTGAGGTCGACAGTGCGCAGGACATGCTCGCAGTCCCGGACTGGCCCGGACTATCGGTACAATGGCTGATTCGGGAGCAAGCGAGAGCGGCGGTTGCCGGGACGCTGATGGTGGAGGCGGTGCGAAAGGCTGCGCTACCTGTCGACGCATCGACGATCAATCAGGCGGTAGAACTGGCCGACGTCGATATCGATCAGGAGATCCTCTGGGAAATCGCCGAAACCGCCACTGACGGTTTCTATGGCTGGATTGCCGGTGAGTCTGCGGCGGTCATGAATTTGCGCCGATACCTGATCAAGGAGCGCGGTATCCCGCGAGAAGCACTCAATCTGATGGGCTACTGGCGATGCAACAAGCCCGGCGGCTGACCACAAAAAAGGCCTCGAGCTTGAAGCGCGGGGCCTTTTCTTTTGCGTGGCGATCAGCCGCAGGCTTTCATGTTCACCGGCCCGACAAACTCATTGCCACGCCCCATCACGCACGCCACGCTCTGATTGCGCTGACGCTCCCAGTCTTGCACCGGGTACGTCTTGTCCCACGCTTCATATAGCTGGCGATCCTGCTTCGACAGGCGCAAGCCGTATTGCTTGCTCATATAGAAATAGGTGCGAGCGATCATGCCGCGAATCGAAGGGCGGGGCATGACCTTCTTCGCCTTGAAGTCGACCTGGGTCAGGCAGGAGCCATATTGACCTTTTTCGACTGGCAGCCAGCCGTAACTGAAGTTGCTGCGATCACCATTGACCTCACCGATGCTCGGTACCAGGTTGTGCAGGTCTGCTTCGGCTTTCTGGTAGCTCGGGTCATAGCGCGTGCAATTCTTGCGTCCGCCTTCCTGCCAGCATTGGCGCTGATGACCGAACTCCCAGGCCGGGACAATGTGCTCCCATTCAATGCGGGCGGCGCGCTTGGCATTTTTACGCGGTACATAACCGCAAGCGGCCAGGTCGACCTTGTTTCCCGTGTACTTGCAGCCGCAATAAAACTCGGTGGATTGTGGTGCGTACAGCTTCCAGGCGACCTTCTTGGCCTCGGTGAATGTGCGGGGCGCACCAGCCTGGGCACCCAGGGAAATGAACAGTAAAAGCAAAGCAAAAAAACGGACAATCATTGAGTCAATCTTCCTTCGGTACAACCCAGAAAATCTGCACGCCACCATCGTCTCGATAGGCGAGGGTGACGTTGTCGTTCTCGTCGATTTCTTCCAGCAGGCGCTCCCACTCATCGATCGGTTCATCCGGGAGACGGAAGATCAGAGCGGCTTTGGCTTTTTGTGCGGTGGGGGAGTTGATGATCTTTTGAACGCGCATGCCCATGCGTTCGTAGGCATCGGGAGCATCAGAGGAAGTGGCCACGAGGTTATCCTTATTAAGCTGTACGTGCATACAGTATTTAACTGTAGGCATTTTCGCAACTGCTTAAAAATCAAGAAAATCCTCTGACAGCGGTTTTCCGGTTTTGATGTGGCTCATCCGAATTTTTTGTGCAGGAAAGAAGCAGGGGCGGTGTAGGTAATTGCACCACCCGCCAGGACGGCGAGTGGTGAGACGGGTGCCCGGCCGAGATCCGGCCGGGCGAGGGTGAATCAGTACTCCCAGAACATCCGTTGCAGCTCTTTGCTGTCGTTGGTTTTGGTCAGGGCGACCATCGCCAGGATGCGGGCCTTTTGCGGGTTCAGGTCATGAGCCACGACCCAGTCGTATTTGTCGTCAGGCTGTTCGGCGTTGCGCAGAACGAAGCCGCCGGCATTGACGTGGGAAGAGCGAATGATCTGAACACCATCCTTGCGCAGAGCTTGCAGGGCCGGGACGACGCGAGAAGACACCGAACCATTGCCGGTGCCGGCGTGAATGATGGCTTTGGCGCCGGACTGGGCCAGGGCTTTGTAGGCGGTGTCGCCGACATTACCGTAGGAATAGGCGATTTCTACGTCAGGAAGGCTCTTGATGGTCTTGATATCAAATTCCGAATCCATGGTGTGGCGCTTGGCTGGCAAACGGAACCAATAGGATTTGCCTTCGACCACCATGCCCAGAGGACCCCATGGGCTCTTGAACGCTTCGGTCTTGATGTTGATCATTTTGCTGACATCGCGGCCGGACTGGATTTCATCATTCATGGTCACCAGCACGCCTTTGCCGTGGGCCTCTTTGCTGCTGGCGACGGCGACGGCGTTGTACAGGTTGAGCATGCCGTCCGCCGACATGGCAGTGCCTGGGCGCATCGAGCCGACAACGATGATCGGCTTGTCGGTTTTTTCCACCAGGTTCAGGAAGTAGGCGGTTTCTTCCAGGGTGTCGGTGCCGTGGGTGATGACGATGCCATCGACGTCTTTGCTGTCGGCCAGCTCGGATACGCGGCGACCCAGTTGCAGCAGGTTTTCATTGGTGATGCTTTCCGACGCGATCTGCATGACTTGCTCGCCACGCACGTTCGCCAGTTTGCTCAGCTCGGGAATGCCGGCGATCAATTGCTCGATGCCGACCTTGGCGGCCTGATAGGTAGCGCTGTTGGCGGCACTGGCGCCGGCGCCGGCAATGGTGCCGCCTGTAGCGAGGACCACCACGTTGGCCAGTTTGGCCTGGGTTTCGACTTCTTTTGCCTGAAGGGCGGAGGGCAGGAGCAGCATTAGGGCCAAAGCGCCCGGAACCAATGTCTTGAAAGCAGATTTCATTATTTTTCTCTCTAGTAGTGAGACGGTGCTGATGCAGGTTCATCTAGATGCGCCCCGGGCCGATCTGAATGCCAGGGGTGCAGGGTGGGAGCAGGATCTGTACCAGCCGTACTTTGCGTTAGAGAAATGTTTAACCTGATGATTTATATCAATATTTTATGGATTGGTGAGTCCCGGGCCGAATCGTTGATCCGGTATTCCGAACATTGGAGGCTTTCGTGTTCGGCTCTCCGAAAAGGACTACATCTTTTGCAGGACAAGTGAGGTTGCCGGATTTGCATTCTCTGCTAAAGAAAGCTTCCCGCAGGCCGATGGGTTTTGAAGGAAACTGGAATTGAGGGAGTTCACATGTCACTGACGATCGGTTTTTCCAACCCCGGTGCCGTCACCATCGGCGGCAAAACCGCAGCTACGATCAACGCGATGAGTGATGCGCAAGCGGACGCTTCCACTGAAGCGCTGGGCGCAGAAAAACCGGAGAGCAATCAGGTCAGGACCGGCGGTCCCGCGCAAGAAGACAGCAAGACTGAAGGGGGTGGCGATAACCTGAGTGTCACCGTCAAGATGCTGCTGAAGCGGATGCAGGAATTACAGAAACAATTGCAGGAGCAGCAGAAACGATTGGCTGCGGCACAAGCTGCGCGCTATCCGACTCCGGAAGCGAAGTCGCAGGCGGTCATGGCCGTTCAGGGCGAGATCGCCGAAACCAGCGGCGCGCTGCTGGAAGTCTCGGCCGCGCTGGTCAAGGAAATGTCGAAAGGTTCTTCCGCCGGTAACGTGGTCAATACCACGGCTTGAGCACTCAAGGGGCGAATCTGCAGATTCGCCCTACAATCAATACCGACTTCTGATTGTTGACAAACGTGGGCGGGATTCGCATAGTTCGGTCTACGCAAACGTTTGCGCGGCTTTTTCGAGACCCTGTTGTCTGGAAAATGCCGACGAAGCTTACGCCAGCGCAAGCGTTGCTCACAATAATCATAAGATCGGAGTGAACCCATGAAGCTGCCATTCGCTGGACGTCTTCTCGCTGTCGCCATGCTGGCTGCCGCATCCGCCGCACTGCCTGTCTCTTCGGCTTTCGCTGAGTCCCCCGAAAAACCCAAGGTCGCACTGGTCATGAAGTCTTTGGCCAACGAATTCTTCCTCACCATGGAAGACGGCGCCAAGGCTTACCAGAAAGAGCACTCCGCCGATTTCGACCTGATCTCCAACGGCATCAAGGACGAAACCGACACGGCAGGCCAGACCCGCATCGTCGAGCAGATGATTCTGGCGAAGGTCAATGCACTGGTCATCGCACCTTCTGACTCCAAGGCCATGGTGCCGGTGATCAAGAAAGCCGTCGACGCCGGCATCACCGTGATCAACATCGACAACCAGCTCGATCCCGCCGTCATCAAAAGCAAGAATATCTCCGTACCGTTCGTAGGCCCGGACAACCGCAAGGGTGCACGTCTGGTGGGCGAGTACCTGGCCAAGCAACTGAAGGCAGGTGACGAAGTCGGCATCATCGAGGGCGTTTCCACAACAACCAACGCCCAGCAGCGTACCGCTGGCTTCAAGGATGCGATGGAAGCCGCGCAGATCAAGGTCGTTTCCCTGCAGTCCGGCGACTGGGAAATCGACAAGGGCAACAAGGTAGCCGCTTCGATTCTCAGCGAGTACCCGGACGTCAAGGCGTTGCTGGCCGGTAACGACAGCATGGCGGTCGGCGCTGTTTCCGCTGTGCGTGCGGCCGGCAAGGCCGGGCAGGTACAAGTGGTCGGTTACGACAACATCAACGCCATCAAGCCGATGCTGCAGGATGGTCGCGTACTCGCAACGGCTGACCAGTTCGCTGCCAAACAGGCCGTGTTCGGTATCGAGACCGCGCTGAAAATCATCAAGGGCGAGAAAGTCGACAGTGGCGCCAACGGTGTCATCGAAACCCCGGTCGAGCTGGTCACCAAAAAGTAGTCCTTCGGCGACACAACGGCGCTCGTCCGTCCGGGCGAGCGCATGGAGAGTTTTTATGTCAGTTTCCGCCCCGAACGCTGTCCTCTCGGTCAGCGGTATCGGTAAGACCTATGCGCAGCCGGTGCTCACCGGCATCGACTTGACGCTGATGCGCGGTGAAGTGCTGGCACTGACCGGCGAGAACGGTGCCGGTAAAAGTACCCTGTCGAAAATCATCGGTGGTCTGGTGACCCCGACCACCGGGCAGATGCAATTCCAGGGCAAGGAATACCGCCCTGGCAGCCGTACCCAGGCCGAAGAGCTTGGCGTGCGCATGGTCATGCAAGAACTCAATCTGTTGCCGACCCTTTCGGTGGCGGAAAACCTGTTTCTCGACAACCTGCCAAGCAATGGTGGCTGGATCAGTCGCAAACAGCTGCGCAAGGCTGCCATCGAAGCCATGGCTCAGGTCGGCCTGGATGCCATCGACCCGGACACACTGGTCGGTGAGCTGGGTATCGGTCACCAGCAAATGGTCGAGATCGCGCGTAACCTGATCGGCGATTGCCATGTGCTGATTCTCGACGAGCCGACCGCGATGCTCACCGCTCGCGAAGTTGAAATGCTCTTCGAGCAGATCACCCGGCTGCAGGCGCGTGGCGTTGCGATCATTTATATCTCCCACCGTCTCGAAGAGCTGGCCCGAGTCGCACAGCGCATTGCCGTGCTGCGTGACGGCAATCTTGTTTGCGTCGAGCCGATGGCCAACTACAACAGCGAGCAACTGGTCACCCTGATGGTCGGTCGCGAGCTGGGCGAACACATGGACATGGGCCCGCGCAATATCGGAGCTCCTGCGTTGACGGTGAAAGGCCTCACTCGTTCCGACAAGGTGCGCGACGTGTCCTTCGAAGTGCGTGCCGGTGAGATTTTTGGCATTTCCGGGTTGATCGGGGCAGGGCGCACGGAACTGCTGCGCCTGATCTTCGGCGCCGATCTCGCCGACAGCGGCAGCGTTGCCCTCGGTTCACCGGCGCAGGTGGTGAGTATCCGCTCGCCGGTCGACGCAGTGCGCAATGGCATTGCCCTGATCACTGAAGACCGAAAGGGTGAGGGCCTGCTGCTGAGCCAGTCGATCAGCGCCAACATTGCCCTGGGCAATATGCCGGAGATTTCCAGCGGTGGTTTCGTCAACAATGGCGACGAAATCTCCCTGGCTAAACGGCAGATCGATGCCATGCGCATCCGCAGTTCGAGTCCGACGCAACTGGTGTCCGAACTGTCCGGTGGCAACCAGCAGAAAGTGGTGATCGGCCGCTGGCTGGAGCGTGACTGTTCGGTGTTGCTGTTCGATGAGCCCACTCGCGGTATCGACGTCGGTGCCAAGTTCGACATTTATAACCTGCTGGGTGAGCTGACCCGGCAGGGCAAGGCACTGGTGGTGGTCTCCAGTGACCTGCGCGAGCTGATGCTGATCTGCGACCGCATCGGGGTGCTGTCGGCGGGGCGTCTGATCGACACGTTCGAGCGCGACAGCTGGACCCAGGATGACTTGCTTGCTGCCGCGTTCGCCGGCTACCAAAAACGTGATGCGTTGCTCAACGAGGCAGCGCCTAGGGATCTCCCATGAAAACTGCATCTTCTGCCGGTAAACGTAGTGGCAACTTCTACGGTCTGGGCACTTACCTGGGCCTGGCCGGTGCCTTGCTGGCGATGGTTGCGCTGTTCTCGGTCATGAGCAGCCACTTCCTGTCGTACAACACCTTCAGCACCCTGGCCAACCAGATCCCCGACCTGATGGTGTTGGCGGTCGGCATGACCTTCGTGCTGATCATCGGCGGGATCGACCTGTCGGTGGGCTCGGTGCTGGCGCTTGCGGCATCGACCGTCAGCGTGGCGATCCTGGGCTGGGGCTGGAGTGTCCTTCCGGCTGCGCTGCTTGGCATGGCAGTGGCGGCACTGGCCGGCACGGTGACCGGCTCGATCACGGTTGCCTGGCGAATTCCGTCGTTTATCGTTTCGCTCGGTGTGCTGGAAATGGCCCGAGGCCTGGCGTATCAGATGACCGGTTCGCGCACGGCCTACATCGGTGACTCGTTCGCGTGGTTGTCGAACCCGATCGCTTTTGGTATTTCGCCGTCGTTCATCATCGCCTTGCTGGTGATCTTTATTGCTCAAGCGGTGTTGACCCGAACCGTGTTCGGTCGCTACCTGATCGGCATCGGTACCAACGAGGAAGCGGTGCGGCTGGCAGGCATCAATCCCAAGCCCTACAAGATTCTGGTGTTCAGCCTGATGGGGCTGCTGGCCGGTATCGCGGCGCTGTTCCAGATTTCCCGCCTGGAAGCTGCCGACCCGAATGCCGGTTCAGGCCTTGAACTGCAAGTGATCGCTGCGGTAGTGATCGGCGGCACCAGCCTGATGGGCGGCCGTGGTTCGGTCATCAGTACGTTCTTCGGCGTATTGATCATCTCCGTGCTGGCGGCCGGTCTGGCACAGATCGGCGCAACCGAGCCGACCAAGCGCATCATCACGGGTGCAGTGATCGTCATCGCGGTAGTGCTCGATACGTATCGCAGCCAACGCGCAAGCCGGCGGGGCTGAGACATGGCGACAATCAAGGATGTGGCGGCGCTTGCGGGAATTTCCTACACGACCGTCTCCCATGTTGTGAACAACACCCGACCGGTGAGCCAAGAGGTGCGGTTGAAAGTCGAGGCGGCGATCAAAAGCCTCGACTACGTGCCGAGCGCCGTAGCTCGATCGCTGAAGGCCAAGACCACTGCCACCATTGGCCTGCTGGTGCCCAACAGTCTTAATCCGTACTTTGCCGAACTGGCCCGGGGGATCGAGGATTATTGTGAGCGTAATGGCTACTGCGTAATTCTCTGCAATTCCGACGACAATCCGGAAAAGCAGCGCAGCTACCTTCGGGTGCTGCTGGAGAAGCGCATCGATGGCTTGATCGTCGCCTCCGCTGGCGGTGACAGTGGTCTGGTACAAGGTCTGGCCGGGGTCAAGACGCCGATGGTGATCGTTGACCGGGGGCTGGAAGGTGTGGACGCCGATCTTGTGCGCATCGACCATGAATATGGCGCCTATCTGGCGACAAGACACCTGATTGAACTGGGGCATCGCGATATCGCCACGATTGGCGGTCCGGCGAGCACCAGTGTTGCGCAAATGCGTCAGGCCGGATTTTGCCGCGCCTTGAAAGAGGCAGGTATTGAAGTACCGCCATCGCGGATGCTGGAAAGCGATTTCACCAGCACTGGCGGTTACAACGCGGCTGCAGTTTTGCTTGAGGGCAACCCCCCCAGTGCAATCTTTGCCGGCAACGACATGATCGGCATCGGTGTGCTGCGCGCCGCCGCCGAGCGCAATGTGCGCGTACCTGCGCTGTTGTCGGTGATCGGCTTCGACGATATCCAGATGAGCCGTTATGTGTACCCGGCGCTGACCACTGTGGGGCAGTCGATCCTGCAGTTGGGCGAGATGGCGGCGGAAGTGTTGCTGCGGAGAATTGCCACCCCGGATCTGGCTACGGATCAGCGGATCGTGACCCCGAGTATTGTCTTGCGAGAGTCGACTGCGCCGCTGGCTGGCGTGTTTACCGAATATCGTTGAAACCGAATTGATGAGTAGTGATGTATGCCCGCAAATGTAGTGGTAATAGGCAGCCTGAACATGGACCTGGTCACCCGGGCACCTCGTTTGCCTCGGGGTGGCGAGACACTGATCGGGCATTCGTTCGCCACTGTGTCAGGTGGCAAGGGTGCCAACCAGGCGGTGGCCGCCGCGCGGCTGGGCGCTCAGGTGTCGATGGTTGGCTCTGTTGGCAATGATGACTATGGCGTGCAATTGCGCGAGGCATTGCTGGCCGAGCAGATCGATTGCCAGGCGGTCAGCGTGGTCGAGGACTCCAGTGGCGTAGCGCTGATTGTGGTCGATGACAACAGTCAGAACGCTATCGTCATCGTTGCCGGAGCCAACGGTTCGATGACGCCTGCGGTGATCGACCAGTTCGATGCGGTCTTGCAGGCCGCGGATGTGATCATTTGTCAGCTGGAAATTCCCGATGCCACCGTCGGTCATGCGCTCAAGCGCGGTCGTGAACTGGGCAAGACGGTCATCCTGAATCCGGCCCCGGCCAGTCGTCCTTTGCCTGCGGACTGGTTTGCTTCCATCGACTACCTGATTCCCAATGAAAGCGAGGCTGCCGCCATCAGCGGCTTGCCGGTGGACTCGCTGGAAAGCGCTGAAAAAGCAGCTGCACGACTGATTTCCATGGGTGCCGGCAACGTGATCGTCACGCTGGGTGCTCAGGGGGCGTTGTTTGCCAGCGGCTCGGGCTACCAGCACTTTCCTGCGCCCAAAGTGAAAGCGGTCGATACCACGGCTGCCGGGGACACCTTCGTCGGCGGTTTCGCGGCGGCGTTGGCCGCTGGCAAAACCGAGGTCGAGGCCGTTCGTTTTGGTCAGATAGCCGCGGCGCTGTCTGTTACTCGTGCGGGTGCCCAGCCGTCCATTCCCACATCATCCGACGTACAGGCGTTCAAGCCCGCATGAAAAAGACTCCATTGCTCAATATCGCGCTGTCTCGGCTGATTGCCTCCCTGGGTCATGGCGACATCGTCGTGATCGGTGATGCTGGCTTGCCCGTGCCACCGGGTGTCGAGTTGATCGACCTCGCGCTGACCCACGGTGTTCCGGATTTCGTCAGCACCCTGAAGATCGTGCTCAGCGAAATGCAGGTGGAAAGTCATGTGCTCGCCCAGGAAATCTTCGACAAGCTACCCACTGCACTGGCTTCGCTGGATGCATTGAATGAAGAAGGTGCGCTGGGGCGGCGCGATCTGCTCAGTCATGAGCAATTCAAGGCTCTCAGCCGACAGGCGCGAGCGATTGTCCGTACAGGCGAATGTCAGCCGTACTGCAACATCGTGCTGGTGGCCGGGGTAACGTTTTAACGGGGCTCAGTCCCTTTTCTGATTTCAAATGCACAAGGAATGCGCCATGCACCGCTATGCTCAAAAAATTCACCAACTGATCCGGAGCCTGCTGCTTTTGTCCGTGATAACCGCGACCGGCGCCCAGGCGGCGGAAAAGATCGATCTGATCATCGATACCGATCCGGGTGCCGATGATGTGGTGGCCCTGTTGTTTGCTCTGGCATCGCCGGAGGAACTGAATATTCGCGCGCTGACCACCGTGGCTGGCAACGTGCGTCTCGACAAGACCTCTCGCAACGCGCGACTGGCCCGTGAGTGGGCAGGGCGCGAAGAGGTGCCGGTCTACGCCGGCGCACCGAAACCGTTGATGCGTACACCGATCTACGCCGAGAACATCCATGGCAAGGAAGGCCTGTCGGGTGTCACCGTGCATGAGCCGAAAAAAGGCCTGGCTGAAGGCAATGCGGTCAACTACCTGATCGATACCCTGAAAAAAGCCAAGCCGCACAGCATCACCATTGCCATGCTTGGGCCGCAAACCAACCTGGCACTGGCACTGATCCAGGAGCCGGAGATCGTTCAGGGCATCAAGGAAGTGGTCATCATGGGTGGCGCGCACTTCAACGGTGGCAACATCACACCGGTGGCCGAATTCAACCTGTACGCCGATCCGCAAGCGGCTGAAGTCGTGCTCAAGAGCGGCGTGAAACTGACTTACCTGCCGCTGGATGTAACCCACAAGATTCTCACCAGCGATGCACGCCTGAAGCAGATCGCGGCGCTGAACAACAATGCGAGCAAGATTGTTGGCGATATCCTCAACGAGTACATCAAGGGCGATATGGAGCACTACGGCATTCCGGGTGGTCCGGTGCATGACGCCACGGTCGTGGCTTACCTGCTCAAGCCGGAACTGTTCACCGGCCGTTCGGTGAACGTGGTGGTTGATAGCCGTGAAGGTCCGACCTTCGGGCAGACCATCGTCGACTGGTATGACGGCCTGAAAGCCCCGAAAAATGCCTTCTGGGTGGAAAATGGTGATGCTCAGGGCTTCTTCGATCTGTTGACCGAACGCTTGAAGCGCCTGAAGTAAGTAACAGGCCCGCAGGTGCCAGCCGGCGGGCCTTTTTTATTCTTTTTCGATGTCCGATGTGCCTTTGAAGTCATCCGGATACTTCTCGAACAGCTGGGCAATAAATGATTGCGCGGCTTGTGTTCCCAGTGTCTTGACCAGCAGGTCGATGCTGATCAAGGCCAATTCCTCCGGGCTGCCCGGACTGTAAGAACTATGGCCTTGTGGCCAGTGGGCCTTGATGTCGGCTGAGATGCTTACGGTCGTCATGATGGGCTCGGAAGGTTCTGGACTGGAGTCTTGAGTTAACCATTTTGTCCGGTGTTTGGCACTGCGACTTAGGCATGAGCGCAGGGCTATGCGACACTTGGTTGTCTTCGAAATGACCAAGGACCTGAGCTGTGCAGATCGATTTGAATTCCCCCGGCGGCCTGACGCTGGACGCCGTGCGTCTGATGCTGGCTTCGGCCAGTGACGATGAGCACACCCAGTTACGCGTGACCAAGGGCGGCATTGCGTATATCTCTTCGGGTGTCACCGGTGGCCAGGATATCGAAGGCTTGTCGTTTCGCCTGGAGACCTGGGCCAAGGGCTCGGGGTATGTGGGCAATGTGGCGGCCAGTGACGAGGTCTGGGTGATGCAGATCTTCAATGCACTCAAGGACAACTGGCCGAATCCGCCCTTTGACTACATTGATGTCTACTGAGCACTGGTCATATTCAGTGACGATTGTATGAAGAAGGATCGGGCGTTGCTGAGGCAAACTCGCCGTTTTTCTGATCGTGGGGCAGGGGAGTGGCGCAGGTCATGAAACCAAACGCTGTATTGGCGGTCGCACGATGTTCGCTCAACTATTGAAAAAAGGAGGCTTCATGCCTTGGAAGCTCGCGTCACTGGGTACTCTGATGGCAGTTGCCATGCTGGCTGGCTGCAACACAACCTCCAGCGAGTCGCAGAAGGATCCCATGGCAACCGAAACCGGTCACAGTCGTTGCGAGGCAACCGCTGCAGAGTTCGCCGTCGGCAAAAAGGCTTCGCCGGAATTGCTGGAGCAGGCGCGCAAAAAGGCCGGCGCGCAGAATGCCCGATTCCTCAAGCCTGACGACATGATCACCCTTGAGTACCGGTCTGATCGGCTGAACCTCAATACCGACAACAATCTGGTGGTCACTCGGGCCAGCTGTGGCTGAGTTGTACAGACTTTTGTCACGCGCATAAAAAAACCCCGTCACATGGACGGGGTTTTTTTAGTGCGCCGGGAAATTACTCTGGGCGAACTTGTGCAGCTTGCATACCCTTTTGGCCTTTCTCAGCCACGAAGGAAACGGTCTGGCCTTCTTTCAGGCTTTTGAAACCGTCGGATTCGATAGCTTTGAAGTGTACGAACAGGTCGTCACCGCCACCTTGAGGAGTGATGAAGCCGAAGCCTTTTTCATCGTTGAACCATTTAACGGTGCCGGTTTGGCGATTAGACATGGTGTATCTCCAAGAAACATATATTTTCAGTAGTACTGTGCTGCTCAGGCCAACTGGGCACACCGGGGTATCATAGTCGAAATGTTCGCTTTGGTAGCCCCCCGGACGTGCTGTTTGCTTTCATATTGCAGACGCTTCGACAGTTTGAATGTCTGTAACCCCCGGTTTCAGAGGCTTTCAGCCAATTCGACGGGGTGTAAAAAAAGCTATAAAACCTGCATAAAATATCGGATTCAGGGGCATTCTGGCCGTTTTTTGCTCGCTGAATGCCCGTAAATCCGCTCGACAGGGTCTATTTCTGCACTCGGCAAACCGAGATTTCCTTCAGCGCGCGCTGACCCAGCTCACCGCTCGGCGGGGTGTTCTTGTCCATCAGCTGAGAGATTTCCTGGGTGGTGAATTTCTTCTCCAGGACATCAGCTCCACAGGTGCAGTGTTGTTTGGCTACGGTCGGGTTGACGCTTTGGCTGGCCGCTTTTGTGCAGTCGTTCATGTATTGCTCTTTGACGCCTTTCGGCCAGGCAGCCTGCGCGCTCAGCGGCAACAGCAGAACTAAAGGGACGACTGCGGCGAATAGGGTGTTCAGACGCATGCGAGGATGCTCCTTGTGGGTCGATGTCTTGTTATCTGATGGCTGAGTGGCCGATCAAGTTCATCACTCTGGCACAAAACAGACGATTTGCCTGCCGGTAAAACCAGAGTGCGTGTGTGACCGTTCATCTGTGCTAGCATGGCCGACTCGGGCGTTCGCAGGCTCCGGATGACCTACAGTCACGGCAGCGGCGACGTGCGAATATTCTGATTTGAATCCCAGTCACTCTGGTTCGGTTTTCCGGTTGGCCGCAAGGCTCCTGCCGCTGTAAGGCAGGCGTTCGTCATTGAATGGCCTGGATCGGATCTTGTACTGGCTCATCCCAACCCACGTGACCTTTGGTAGGGGTCACCACTAGGAGAGGAGGCGCCATGCCAACTATTACTCTTCCCGACGGCAGTCAACGTTCATTCGATCACCCGGTTTCCGTAGCCGAGGTCGCCGCATCCATCGGTGCAGGCCTGGCCAAGGCCACCCTGGCCGGCAAGGTGAACGGCAAGCTGGTCGACGCCAGCGACATCATCGACAGCGACGCAACGCTGCAAATCATCACGCCAAAGGATGAAGAGGGGCTGGAGATCATTCGCCACTCTTGCGCCCACCTGGTTGGCCACGCGGTCAAGCAGTTGTACCCGACGGCCAAAATGGTCATCGGTCCGGTCATTGACGAAGGCTTCTATTACGACATCGCCTTCGAGCGTCCTTTCACTCCGGAAGATATGGCCGCCATCGAACAGCGCATGCAGCAGCTGATCGATACCGAATACGACGTCATCAAGAAAGTCACTCCGCGCGCCGAAGTGATCGAAGTGTTCAAGGCTCGCGGCGAAGACTACAAGCTGCGTCTGGTCGAGGACATGCCGAACGAGCAGGCCATGGGCCTGTACTATCACGAAGAATACGTCGACATGTGCCGCGGTCCGCACGTGCCGAACACTCGCTTCCTGAAATCCTTCAAGTTGACCAAGCTGTCCGGCGCTTACTGGCGCGGTGATGCCAAGAACGAGCAACTGCAGCGCGTTTATGGCACCGCATGGGCTGACAAGAAGCAGCTGGCAGCGTACATCCAGCGAATCGAAGAAGCTGAAAAGCGCGATCACCGCAAGATCGGCAAGCGTCTGGGCCTGTTCCACACCCAGGAAGAAGCACCGGGCATGGTGTTCTGGCACCCGAACGGCTGGACTCTGTACCAGGTACTCGAGCAGTACATGCGCAAGGTGCAGCGTGACAACGGCTATCTCGAGATCAAGACGCCGCAAGTCGTTGACCGTAGCCTGTGGGAAAAGTCCGGGCACTGGGCCAACTACGCCGACAACATGTTCACCACCGAGTCGGAAAGCCGCGACTACGCGATCAAGCCGATGAACTGCCCTTGCCACGTGCAAGTGTTCAATCAGGGTCTGAAGAGCTACCGCGAGCTGCCGATGCGTCTGGCCGAGTTCGGTGCCTGCCACCGTAACGAGCCGTCTGGTGCGCTGCACGGCATCATGCGCGTGCGTGCATTCACTCAGGACGACGCCCACATTTTCTG
The DNA here is from genome assembly GCF_003576265.1 of Pseudomonas sp. 91RF. Taxonomy (NCBI): domain Bacteria; kingdom Pseudomonadati; phylum Pseudomonadota; class Gammaproteobacteria; order Pseudomonadales; family Pseudomonadaceae; genus Pseudomonas; species Pseudomonas sp. 91RF. The sequence continues at coordinate 33,202 of NZ_QWFC01000022.1, read as the reverse complement.
CACCGAAGAGCAGATGCAGGCCGAATCCGCTGCGTTCATCAAGCTGACCATGGATGTTTACCGCGACTTCGGCTTCACCGATGTCGAGATGAAACTGTCCACTCGTCCGGAAAAACGCGTTGGTTCCGACGAGCTGTGGGATCGCGCTGAAGCGGCGTTGGCCGCAGCCCTTGATAGCGCGGGCCTTCCGTACGATCTGCAGCCGGGTGAGGGCGCATTCTATGGTCCGAAGATTGAATTCTCGCTGAAAGATTGCCTCGGTCGCGTGTGGCAATGTGGTACTTTGCAGCTCGATTTCAACCTGCCAGTGCGTCTCGGTGCCGAATACGTCTCCGAAGACAACAGCCGCAAGCATCCGGTCATGTTGCACCGTGCGATTCTCGGTTCGTTCGAGCGTTTCGTCGGGATTCTGATCGAGCACTACGAAGGTGCATTCCCTGCGTGGCTGGCGCCAACCCAGGCAGTGATCATGAATATCACTGATAAACAGGCAGATTTTGTTGCTCAGGTCGAAAAAACTCTCAACGAAAGCGGGTTTCGTGCCAAGTCTGACTTGAGAAATGAAAAGATCGGCTTTAAAATCCGCGAGCATACTTTGCTCAAGGTTCCATATCTCTTGGTTATTGGGGATAAGGAAGTCGAGATGCAGACTGTCGCTGTGCGTACTCGTGAAGGTGCTGACCTGGGCTCGATGCCCGTCGCCCAGTTCGCTGAGTTTCTCGCGCAAGCGGTTTCCCGGCGTGGTCGCCCAGATTCGGAGTAATTATTATTAAGCGTGAAATGAGACAAGATAAACGAACTGCACCGAAAGCCCCGATCAACGAGAATATCTCGGCACGCGAGGTTCGGTTAATTGGCGCTGACGGCGAGCAGATTGGCATCGTCTCGATTGATGAAGCGCTTCGTATCGCTGAAGAAGCAAAGCTTGATCTGGTAGAAATCTCTGCAGACGCAGTCCCACCGGTTTGCCGTGTGATGGACTACGGCAAATCGATCTTCGAAAAGAAGAAGCAGATTGCTGCGGCGAAGAAGAACCAGAAGCAGATTCAGGTAAAAGAAATCAAGTTTCGTCCAGGGACGGAGGAAGGGGATTACCAGGTAAAACTGCGCAACCTGGTACGTTTCCTGAGTGACGGGGACAGGGCCAAGGTATCCTTGCGATTCCGCGGCCGTGAGATGGCCCACCAGGAGCTGGGGATGGAACTCCTCAAGCGGGTTGAACAAGACCTGCTCGAGTACGGTTCGGTCGAACAGCATCCTAAGATGGAAGGACGCCAGCTGATCATGGTCATCGCCCCGAAAAAGAAGAAGTAATCAACAGGGCACGGCAGGCCTTCTGATTATGTTTATCAACTGAATGCGGAGTATCCGAACATGCCAAAGATGAAAACCAAAAGTGGTGCTGCTAAGCGGTTTCTGAAAACTGCTAACGGTATCAAGCACAAGCACGCTTTCAAGAGCCACATCCTGACCAAAATGTCGACCAAGCGTAAGCGTCAACTGCGCGGTAGCAGCTTGCTGCATCCGTCTGACGTGGCAAAAGTCGAGCGCATGCTGCGCCTTCGTTAATTTTTGGATCAAGAATAGAGGAAGTAACTCATGGCTCGTGTAAAGCGTGGCGTCATTGCCCGTAAACGTCACAAAAAAATTCTGAAACTTGCTAAAGGCTACTACGGCGCTCGCTCGCGCGTATTCCGTGTTGCCAAGCAAGCGGTAATCAAGGCAGGCCAATACGCCTACCGTGACCGTCGTCAGAAAAAACGTCAGTTCCGCGCTCTGTGGATCGCTCGTATCAACGCCGGTGCTCGTGTTAACGGTCTGTCCTACAGCCGTTTCATCGCTGGCCTGAAAAAAGCGTCCATCGAGATCGACCGTAAGGTTCTGGCTGATCTGGCAGTGAACGAAAAAGCGGTGTTTGCCGCGATTGTCGAGAAAGCTAAAGCCACCTTGGCTTAAGTACCCCCGACAGTCACCCGGCCTCACCTCTGTGGGGTCAGGTGGTAAACGTCATAAATAGGGGAAGAGCCTTCAAGCTCTTCCCCTATTTTGTATCTGGAGTCTGTACATGGAAAACCTGGATGCGCTGGTCTCTCAAGCACTAGAGGCTGTGCAAAGCGCTGAAGATATCAATGCCCTGGAGCAAATCCGGGTTCAATACCTTGGCAAAAAGGGTGAATTGACTCAGGTGATGAAGACCCTGGGGAATTTGCCGGCAGAGGAGCGTCCACAAGTTGGCGCCCTGATCAACGTTGCCAAGGAACGTGTCACAGGCGTTCTCAATGCGCGCATGGCTCTGTTTGAAGAGGCCGAACTGGCTGCCAAACTGTCCGCCGAATCCATTGACGTAACCCTGCCGGGCCGTGGCCAGACCTCCGGTGGTCTGCATCCGGTAACCCGGACTCTGGAACGTATCGAGCAGTTCTTCACCCGCATCGGCTACGGCATTGCCGAAGGCCCTGAGGTCGAAGACGATTATCACAACTTCGAGGCGCTCAACATCCCAGGCCATCACCCGGCCCGGTCGATGCACGACACCTTCTATTTCAATGCGAACATGCTGTTGCGCACCCATACCTCGCCGGTACAGGTCCGCACCATGGAATCGCAGCAGCCGCCGATCCGCATCGTCTGTCCAGGCCGTGTGTATCGCAGCGACTCCGATATCACTCACTCGCCGATGTTCCATCAGGTCGAAGGCCTGCTGGTCGATCGCGACATCAACTTCGCCGACCTGAAAGGGACTATTGAAGAGTTCCTGCGGGTGTTCTTCGAAAAAGAACTGGCGGTACGTTTCCGTCCTTCCTACTTCCCGTTCACCGAGCCATCCGCTGAAGTCGACATGGAATGCGTGATGTGCAGCGGTAAAGGCTGCCGTGTCTGCAAGCAGACGGGCTGGCTGGAAGTGATGGGCTGCGGCATGGTTCACCCGAATGTGCTGCGCATGTCCGGCATCGATCCGGAAGAGTTCTCGGGCTTTGCCTTCGGCATGGGCGTCGAGCGTCTGGCCATGCTGCGTTACGGCGTGAACGACTTGCGTCTGTTCTTCGACAACGACTTGCGGTTCCTCGCGCAATTTCGCTAGTCGTAACGAATTCTTAGGAGAGCAGGATGAAATTCAGTGAACAATGGCTGCGTGGCTGGGTCAGCCCGCAGGTAAATCGCGACGAGCTGGTCGCTCGTCTGTCGATGGCCGGTCTTGAGGTCGATAGCGTTACGCCGGCCGCCGGTGCATTCAGTGGTGTAGTGGTGGGCGAGGTTCTGAGTACCGAGCAACACCCTGACGCCGACAAGTTGCGTGTGTGCCAGGTGAGCAATGGTGCGGAAACCTTCCAGGTCGTGTGCGGTGCGCCAAATGTGCGTCCGGGCCTGAAGATTCCGTTCGCCATGATCGGTGCCGAGCTGCCGGGCGACTTCAAGATCAAGAAGGCCAAGCTGCGTGGCGTCGAGTCCAACGGCATGCTGTGCTCGCAATCCGAGCTGCAGGTCGGTGAAGGCAATGACGGTCTGATGGAGCTGCCGGCCGATGCGCCGGTGGGCGAAGATTTCCGTGTTTATCTGGATCTGGAAGACGCCAGCATCGAGGTCGACCTGACCCCGAACCGCGGCGACTGCCTGTCCCTGGCCGGTCTGGCTCGTGAAGTGGGTGCGTTGTACGACGCTCCGGTCACTCGTCCGGTGGTGATGACTGTTCCTGCGGTGCACGACGAAGTGCGTTCGGTTGAGGTGCTGGCGCCTGCTGCATGCCCGCGTTACCTGGGTCGTGTCATCCGCAACGTTGACCTGTCCAAGCCTACGCCGCTGTGGATGGTTGAGCGCCTGCGTCGCGCTGAAGTGCGCAGCATCGACGCCGCTGTCGATATCACCAACTACGTGATGCTTGAGCTGGGCCAACCGCTGCACGCTTTCGACCTCGCTGAAATCAACGGCGGCATTCGTGTGCGCATGGCGGAAGAGGGCGAGAAACTCGTTCTGCTCGACGGCCAGGAAGTCAGCCTGCGTAGCGATACGCTGGTGATCGCCGACCACACTCGCGCTCTGGCCATTGCCGGCGTGATGGGTGGCGAGCACAGTGGTGTATCCGCGACCACTCGCGACGTGTTCCTTGAAAGTGCATTCTTCGACCAGATCGCTGTGGCGGGCAAGGCTCGTTCCTATGGTCTGCACACTGATGCTTCGCACCGCTATGAGCGTGGCGTGGACTGGCAACTGGCCCGTGAAGCCATGGAGCGCGCCACCGGCCTGCTGCTGGAAATCACCGGTGGCGAAGCCGGCCCGATCATCGAGACCGTCAGCGAGCAGCACTTGCCGTCGATCGCGCCGATCACTCTGCGCGCTCAGCGCATCACCCAGATGCTGGGCATGGAAATGGATTCGGCCGAAGTCGAGCGTCTGCTCAACGCTTTGGGCCTGAAAGTTTCCGCCGAGGGAGCAGGGCAGTGGCGCGTAGAAGTGCCAAGCCATCGCTTCGATATCAGCCTGGAAGTCGATCTGATCGAAGAGTTGGCACGTCTGTACGGTTACAACCGTCTGCCGGTTCGTTACCCTCAAGCTCGTTTGGCGCCGCAAGCCAAGGCTGAAGCGCGGAGCGATCTGCCGGAGCTGCGTCGTCTGTTGGTCGCTCGCGGTTATCAAGAAGCGATCACTTACAGCTTCATCGATCCAAAGCAATTCGAACTGTTCAATCCAGGTGTCGAGCCGCTGCTGCTGGCGAACCCGATCTCCAATGACATGGCTGCCATGCGTTCGTCGCTGTGGCCAGGTCTGGTCAAGGCGCTGCAGCACAACCTGAATCGTCAGCAGGATCGCGTTCGTCTGTTCGAGAGCGGTCTGCGCTTCGTCGGTCAGCTGGAAGGCCTGAAGCAAGAGCCGATGCTGGCCGGTGTTGTCTGCGGTGGCCGCCTGCCGGAAGGCTGGGCGCAAGGTCGCGATACCGTCGACTTCTTTGACGTCAAGGCTGACGTTGAGGCAGTACTGGGATTCGCCGGCGCACTGGATCAGTTCACCTTCGCACCGGGCAAGCATCCTGCGCTGCATCCGGGGCAAACCGCACGCATCGAGCGTGAAGGGCGTGAAGTCGGCTTTATCGGTGCGATTCACCCTGAATTGTCGAAATCCTTGGGTCTCGACCGTCCGGTCTTCGTTTTCGAGCTGGTTCTGGCTGAAGTAGCGTTGGGCAAAATGCCTAAATTCCACGAGTTGTCGCGCTTTCCTGAAGTGCGTCGTGACCTGGCACTGATTGCGCACAAAGACGTTGCAGCCTCGGCTGTACTGGACGTAATCCGTGAAAATGCAGGCGAATGGCTGACAGACCTCAGGCTATTTGACGTGTATCAGGGTAAAGGTATTGATCCTGATAGAAAAAGCCTTGCAGTCGGCTTGACCTGGCAGCATCCATCGCGCACTCTTAATGACGATGAGGTGAATTCGACGACGCAAAATATCCTCACCTCGCTCGAACAAAGGTTGAACGCCACGTTAAGGAAGTGACGTATGGGGGCTTTGACGAAAGCTGAGATGGCGGAACGTCTGTATGAAGAGCTGGGCCTGAACAAGCGGGAAGCCAAGGAATTGGTCGAACTGTTTTTCGAGGAAATCAGGCACGCTCTTGAAGACAACGAGCAGGTCAAATTGTCGGGTTTCGGCAATTTCGACCTTCGGGACAAACGCCAGCGGCCTGGCCGCAACCCGAAAACGGGGGAAGAAATCCCGATCACGGCTCGCCGTGTGGTCACCTTTCGTCCAGGGCAGAAGTTGAAGGCCCGAGTTGAGGCTTATGCTGGAACCAAGTCATAACGACGAACTACCCGTCATCCCGGGCAAGCGCTACTTCACCATTGGTGAAGTCAGCGAGCTGTGTGCGGTAAAACCGCACGTGCTGCGCTACTGGGAGCAGGAGTTTCCTCAGCTCAACCCCGTCAAACGCCGCGGAAACCGCCGGTATTATCAGCGCCAGGATGTGCTGATGATCCGGCAGATCCGCGCGCTCCTTTACGATCAGGGTTTCACTATCGGTGGCGCGCGTCTGCGCCTGTCCGGTGATGAGGCCAAAGACGATACAACCCAATACAAGCAAATGATCCGCCAGATGATCGCCGAGCTCGAAGATGTTCTGGTGGTTCTCAAGAAATAATTTCCTGCTTTTAAATACTTCCAGTTTTCAAAAGCTTGCGATATATTCTTGAGCGCTCCTCGAGATGAGGGGCGAGTTTCACGCCTAGTCGGGGCGTAGCGCAGTCCGGTAGCGCACTAGCATGGGGTGCTAGGGGTCGAGTGTTCGAATCACTCCGTCCCGACCATATAATTCAATGAAAAAGCCCAACTTTAGCGAGTTGGGCTTTTTCATGCGTAGGGACTTTTGCGGGAGTTTATCCCGTTTTTCTCCTCAAGATGGTCAGCGCCGGTCCTCGCGAATCGGTTGCTGATACCGGGGGCGATGTGATTTTTGATTTGCTGCCCAGTGTCGATTGTTAGCGTTCACTCAAGGATTCATCGAGTTCGGCCGATAGTGTTCGGTCTTGGCTTGCACGCCAAATACTCGAAACCTGGAGTTGGAAATGTTTCTACGAAAAGCCCGCAACGGCATTGCCATCGCGATCATTGCCTCGGTGTACTCCCTTGCAGCTCATGCCACCAGCGTTGCTCTCCAAGAGCATCAGACCGCTGTCCTGGCTGTTGCAACCACGCAGGCATGCGCAAAAAAACACCCGGATGCCGGCATTTCTCTGGAAAGGTTTCTGGAACAAGAAAAAGGCAATTTGACTGAGCCCATGACCAATCACATTCGAGAGGTTGCGGATAAGCCAATGTATGCATCGGAGGTGAAGAGTTCGGTCGAGTTTTTCAACTCTCCCGGTGGGGAAAACTTGCTGGAAAGCCTCTGCAAAGGCATGGTCATAACGAAGTAGTGCCCAGCAGCGAAGTGCTCGAATCAATACTTTGCCCTGTCTGAGCCCATGAACCAGCTCGATTGGGCCCCCACGTTCATGTGACTGGCCCAGTCAGTAAGTCTGGCTTGGTCTTACGGATTAATTCGTCGAATCCGCCAGGGCTTTTTCCACAGGAGTCTTTCTGGAGCGAACCAGTTTCAGTGTTTTCTTTCCGAGCTCAAGCCCGTATTTCTCGACGCTGATATGGAGCAGATAGCACATGATCACAAGTATCGTGAATATTTGCAGGCTTTGGGGTACGGCCACGATTCCAATCTTTGCGACGACTATTTGTATGTAGTCCCACATCCACTTATGGAACAGGTAAATGGCATAAGTGAGATTGGATGCAATGCCGATGATCGGGCCGTACTGCATGCGGTCTCTCAGCACCCAGCCGACGCCAAAGATCACGAGAGCAAAAATGCCATAGTTGCTGTTCATCCAGGCAGGATGATTTTTGGAGATCATGAAGAAGAACAGTACGAGCATGGATAAGCTCGCAAAGACACATAGGTTTCGTATGTCTTTGTTCATTTCATACAAGTAGAAGCAAGCACCAACAAGAAGGAACACGCCGTAGGTACTCAGGTACCCATGGGAGAACTCGGTGGTCACAGGGAATGGGGGGGCAAGAAACATGACCATGGCAGTCGTAAAGAAAGCCGCCACAGCCGTTTTGGGCTTCTCCAGAATTGCGAAATGTCGCAGCAGTGCCATGTAGAAATAGAAGCAAACCTCGACCCTGAGCGTCCATTCAACGCCTGTCAGGGCAAGTGGTGTGCCGAAGAAATCACCCATCAGTAACAATCTGGGTATCAGAGTGCCGATTCCAGGTAGTGCGACGCCATCAACGATTCTGGCAAGCAATGTTTCCACAATGACCGCGAAGATATACAGGGGATAAATTCTGAATATCCGCTTTACCATAAACTCGCTGGTTGTTTCGTTCTGCAAGACATGGGTAATGATGTATCCCGATGTCAGGAAAAAAACAATTACACCTGCCGCGCCACCATAGCAAAGCGGTAAGAGTGCCTCGGCGAAGTATCGTAGGGTGATGTGCAGGCTTTGGTTCTGGGATATGAACTCAAGCTTGTCGTAAAGTTTGTGGCCGACAAGTACGCTGATAAACGCAAATATCCGCATGTAATCTAAAAATACGATGCGGTCTTTAGTTTTCTGATGCGTGGGGTTCACTGTGCACTCAATCTTTTGTCAGGCAAACAGCGATTGTACCTGAACCATGCGATTTTTGAATGAGTGAGGAGCAGCGATTATCGCAGGCCTTGGCAGCGTAATGCCCGGCATTAGTGCACCAGGGAGGCTTCGGTCTTCCGTCGTCAGACTGAGTCGACAGGAGAGGGAGAGCCTTCTCCGGGAGCGCGCAACAGTTGCTCAGTCCAGGACGGACTCGATCCTTTTCGATACAGGATGATCGTCAAAGAAATGAGGCCTGATTTCTTGAAGGGTTTTCTCAAGAAGTTTGACTCTGCGCTCTGTTTCCTTGAGCCGATTGAACAGTGCTTCGACTTCGAAACGTCTTTGCCTTGCCAGGCGACCTTTCAAAACCATCTCATGTCTTTGCGCATGGACTGGCGCAACCAAGGGCTGGGCATCGGGGGCATTCGATTGAGCGACGACAATTTCAGGGACGGTCAAGGTGTTCCAGGTTTTTTTAACTTGTGACGGCATCCTGCTGTCTCCACGGTGGCTGTTCAGAAATATTATTATTCGATACTGCAGCTAGCGGCGGGTTCACCTTTGTCGAATCCGCGATGACAAGGTAGCTCACAAATGCTGCAAAGGGATTGCACCGTCTTGAAGCTTTAGGCCAAATCTGACGAAAGGCGGCAAATTGCTGGCCCTCGTCACGTGAATTCATAGTCAAAATCGCCTTTTTTCAAAAGGTTAGGCTGGCCCTATGCGGACGACTGTCATCACCGTTGCAACGCTTTCCCTGACTCTCTTCGCACTGGGTGCTCAAGCGAGGGAACTGAGCAAGAGCCATCGTTTTGCTTGTACCTGGGGTTCGGACATCGCGGCCGGCGCGCAGCAATCGAAGCTGTCGGGGATTTCCCTTTATGGCGCCCGCAAGCGCTTGCAGGTGCGCAAGTTTCAGCAGCCGTGGATGCGCATGACCGCGATGGGCATCACGGAGCAAACCTATAACAGTACCTCGCGTCTCAAGCCCGCAGCCGTCAAGCAGACCTACTATGAACAGTGCGTGAGACATGAACTGGCTCAGCGATAAACAAAAAGCCCGACCTGAAGAGGTCGGGCTTTTTCATGTCTGGTGCAACGGCTGCTTCACTTGTCGCTTTCGCAATTGACCATCCACGACACGCCAAAACGATCCACCAGCATGCCGAAACGCGCGGCCCAGAACGTGGCCTCCAGTGGCATGTCCACCCGACCGTCCTTGGCCAAGGCATTGAAGACTCTTTCAGCTTCGGCGACGGTGTCGACGTTCAGGGAAACAGAGCAACCGCTCATGCCTTGGGTCGGGCGGTCGGGCGTAGTGTCTGAAGCCATGATCATCTGGTCACCCACCTTCAGGCAGGTATGAATGATCAGGTTGTGGTGCTCTTTCGGCACGTGCTCGGCGGCAGGCGTTTCGCCGAACGTCATCATCGCCTCGAGCTTGCCTTGAAGGCATTGTTCGTAAAACGTGAAGGCGGCACGACAGTCGCCGTTGAAGATCAGGTACGGGTTGATTTTCATGGTAGTGCTCCCGAACGGGCAGTGAAACGCAGCGCGGCCGGGTGTGCCGAGGCTGCGTCATGGATTGACTCCATCCAGCAAAGCCTTGGATCGAAGGAATGCCAGTCAGTGTGGTAATTATTTACATCGGGATGACCAATGGTCTCTGTCTTCAGGAGTCGCGCGCGCCTTGCAACAACGTTGCGCCTGCGACGCGTGCGGCAGGCTTGGTTTGCATCAAGGCATCTATCGCCTTGCGATAGTTTTGTCCGCCCAATGCCATGCTGTTGTTGTGCGTCCCGCCGGGCACCAACAGCAATCGCTTGGGTTGGCTGGCGGCCGCGAACAGTTGCTCGCTGAAGCGTGACGGCACAAACGCATCGGCCAGACCGTGCACCACCAGCAACGGCATATGGATGTCGGCAATCTTGTCGATGGAGTCGAACCTCTGCGACAACAACCAGCGGACGGGCAGGGACGTGTTGGCCACCGCCGCAGCGACGTCGGCCAGTGAAGTGAAGGTGGACTCGATCACCAGGCCCCGGACCGGCAGCGGCGTATGGTTTCTGGCGGCGTCCCGGCCCAGTTCGGCGGCGAGGTCGATGGCGACGGCACCACCGAGGGAATGACCATAGATCAGGCGTTTGCCGGGGTCGGGTTGAAGTTGCTGGAAGCGTTCCCAGGCTACCCGTGCATCCTCATAAACAGTGCTTTCTGACGGCAAGTCACCATGACTCTGGCCAAAACCACGGTAATCGATGGCCAGTACCGAATAACCCGCCGCGCGCAGCTGTTCGATACGGAACAGTTGCCCGGTCAGATTCCAGCGTACGCCATGCAGGTAAAGGATGGCGGGGGCATTGGCCCGTTCCGCCGGCCACCACCAGGCATGAATGTTCTGCCCGGCCTTGAAGCTTTTGGGCTTCAGATCCAGTTCCTGAACGCTGCCGGGCAAGCCGTGATACCAGCCGGCTGTGCCCGGTTCGATGCGAAACAGCAGTTTGCGTTCGGTGTGCTCCAGTACGGCGCAACTCGTCGGCAGGCCGATGATCAGGGCGGCCATGCAAGCGAACGCCAGTCGACGGCGTCGGAGTCGGGTCATGAAGGCAAGGAACATGGACGGTTTCACCACAGCACGGACAAAGAAGGCTTTTTACCAGATGCCTTGATTCCCGCGTGACAATTTCGACCGTCGCCCGCCAGCAATCTTTACAAAACGATGCTGTGATTCATGCCACGTCCAGCACGATTTTGCCGATGTGATCGCCCGCCTCCATGTGTGCGTGGGCCCGGGCCACGTCGGTGAGCGGGTAAACCTTGTCGATGATCGGCAGGCAACGCCCGGCGGCCAATACCGGCCAGACATGCTCGCGTAATTGATCGGCGATGGCAGCCTTTTCCGCAGATGTACGTGCGCGCAACAAGGAACCGGTGACCACGGCCCGTTTGCCGAGAATGGTCAGCAGGTCGACATCGTTGGCACGGGCACCGCCGAGGAAACCCAACATCACCACGCGGCCATCCATTGCCAGGGCGCTGAGGTTGGCATTCAGATACGAGCCGCCCATGATGTCGAGGATCACATTGACGCCCTGGCCGTTGGTTTTCTCGGCGATCACGGCAGCGAAATCCTGCTCGCGATAGTTGATCGGCTCACCGCCCAATGCACGGATAGCCTCACATTTGTCGGCACTGCCGGCGGTGGCGAAGGCTTCGATGCCGAACTCTCGGCACAGCATCAGTGCGGTAGTTCCGATGCCACTGGTGCCACCGTGAATCAACACACGTTGGCCACGGCTGGCACCACCGAGACCGAACAGGTTGGCCCATACCGTGAAAAAGGTTTCGGGGATCGCCGCGGCCTGAACCCAGTCGACCCCGTCCGGAATCGGCAGAGTCTGGCCCGCCGGAACGGTGCAGTATTCGGCATAACCACCACCATTGGTCAGCGCGCAAACCCTGTCGCCCACGGCAAAAGTGCTGACACCCGCACCCAGCGCCACGACTTCTCCAGCCACTTCCAGGCCGGGAATCGGGTTCATGCCGGGTCTCATCGGGTATTTGCCCGCGCGTTGCAAGGCGTCCGGCCGATTGATGCCGGCAGCGTGCACGCGGATCAGCAGCTCGCCCTGCGCGACGACCGGCAGCGGCACACGACGTGGTTGCAGAACGTCGGGAGCACCAGCCTCGGTGATTTCGATGCGGGTCATTTCAGTGGGCAAAGTCATGTCGGTTCCTGTCGTGCTTTGGGGCGTTTGGCCCCGTGAAAGGTTCATGACGACCAGCATATCGGCTATCTTGGCTGCATAAATGCAGCGATTTTGCTTGCTGGTGATGCGATTCTGCATCGTGAGAGGACAGCATGAACTGGGATGATGCACGGATGTTTCTGGCGGTCTGCCGCGAGTCGACATTACGCGGTGCCGCGCGAGTATTGAGGGTAGACCAGGCCACGGTCGGGCGGCGTATTGCGGCACTGGAAAAGTCGCTGAATGCCACGTTGTTCCTGCGGACTTCCGAGGGGTATGCCTTGACTGCAATGGGCGAAGCCGCCCTCAAGGCAGTCGAGAAAATGGAGCATTCGGCGCTGGAGCTGGAGCGGCAGATCCAGGGCCTGGATGATCGCCTGACCGGAAACGTGCGGGTCAGCACCACCGATTCGCTGGCCATCGACTTCCTGATCCCGGCCATCGCGCGCTTGCATGGGCAACACCCTGACGTGCGTGTGCAACTGGACGCCTCCACGCAGATGCTTAACCTGGCCAAGCGCGAGGCTGACATTGCCGTACGCAACGCCCGACCGGAAAAACCTGACCTGATCGCCCGGCGCCTGGCGCGCTGGCCTGTGGGGTTGTTCGCATCCCGGGCCTATGTGGATGCCCATGGCGTGCCAACGCCAGGCACCGCGTTCGAGGGCCACGATCTGGTGGTCTACCAACCGTACCTGCAAGGCAACAAGGAGATCACCCTGGCAGGCGAGCCGGTGAGTCGCGGGCGTATTGTCGCAAGCCTGAATTCGAGCCTGTTGATACGGCGCTCGATTGCGGCCGGTCTCGGTGTAGGAGAAATTCCGATATACATGGGAGAACGCGATGGCCTGGTCAGGCTCTGGCCGGACCGCACGCGACTGCTTCCCTATGAGGTGTGGCTGGTGACCCATGCGGATTTGCGCCATACGGCGCGGGTGAGGGCGGTGATCGAGCAGATTGTCGAGGCGTTTGCGCTGGAAAATGAAGAGCTCATTCAGACCGTGTAGGACGGCTACGTACCCCGGCGACATTGCCTACATCCGCGCCAGAATCCGCTGTCTTGTCAGTTTTTTGCCCGAGTTCTATCGTTTCTCAAACCTTGGGCGAGCAGGCAAAGCACTCCAGGGTCATCAATTCAGGGAAGTATTGATAAACGTCAGAGGTGTGGAGTTGATTGCAAGGGAATTCAGCCAATTTCAAACAGGTGGCATGGTCGGGCAAACGGACAGTGCGGGAATTATGAACTACATAACGAGAGACGAATTCAGCGCCAGAATCGAAATCATCGAGACCAGAATCGATGCACGGATCGAATCGATGTCCGCGAAAATCGATGGTTTTCTCATCGAGCAGGCCGAGCGAGACAGGGCACGGCTCGAGCAGGAGTGCATTCAGGAAAATGTGCGGCTGGAGCAGGAGAAGGCTCGACAAGAGGATTGGCGGAAGGACGAGAAGGCTCGACAAGAGGATTGGCTGAAGGAAGAGAAGGTTCGGCAAGACGATTGGCTGAAGCGAGACAAGGCTCAGGAAAAAGTGCGTCTGGCCAGGGAGCGGCATCTGGAGGAGATTCGTCAGGAGAGGGAAAAAGCTCGACTGGAAAGAGAAGAAGAATCCAGAAAGGCCTGGCAGGAGCGCGAGAAGTCACAGGAGAAACTCCGACTGGAGCAAGAAAAGGCTCACCTTGAGCGTGATGCACGTTATGCGTCCATGGCGGCTCGCTCGGACCGGGCTATGGAGCGGTTAGACGAGTCAATGAGAATGGTCTCGACAATCAAGGCGAACTACTGGGCGGCGACTACCGTTCATTTTCTGGGAATGGTTGCCATTCTTGTAGGCTCCTACTACGCGAATCAGTCAAATGTGCTTGTGACGATGCAGACCACCCTGGCAATGGTCCAGTCAGTGAAGGAGGCTGGAAATACCGTACCGGCAGTTTCGACGACCTTGTCCGCAGAATGAAAAACGGCCTTGAACGAAGGCCGTTTTTTGTGCTCGATGAAAACCAGACTGCCTCATGGCATTTCCGGCAACTCCTGTGGCCGCAGATCAAACACCAGTACTTCGGCATCCTGGCCATTGCTCAGGGTCAGCGCCTGTTCTTCACGAACCCGAACACCGTCGCCTTCCTTCAACTGCACGCCGTTCAGTTCAACACTGCCGCGAGCAACGTGCACGTAGGCATAGCGGTTTGCAGGCAGTTCGAGTGTGGCGCTTTCCTGGCCATCGAACAGTCCGGCATACACGCGTGCATCCTGGCGAACTTTGAGCGAGCCGTGGCTGCCTTCGGGCGAGATGATCAGTTGCAGGCGACCGCGTTTTTTCTGTTCGCTGAAGTGCTCCTGTTGATAACGCGGTTTTGCGCCGCTCACGTCCGGCACGATCCAGATCTGCAGGAAGTGCACAGGCTTGGTCGCCGAATGGTTGAACTCGCTGTGGGCCACGCCACTGCCGGCGCTCATCAGTTGCACGTCACCGGGGCGGATGACCGAACCGGTACCGAGGGTGTCCTTGTGTTCCAGCGCGCCGTCGAGCACATAGGAGAAAATCTCCATGTCGCGGTGCGGGTGCTGGCCGAAGCCTTTGCCGGCGGCGACGCGGTCATCGTTGATCACCAGCAGGTCGGAGAAACCCTGCTCACGCGGGTCGCGATAACTGGCGAAAGAAAAGGTGTGGAACGACTTCAACCAGCCATGATTGGCCAGACCACGGTCGGAAGCATTGCGAAGGGTCAGCATGATGAAATCTCCTTTCAGGACGTTGATTCGTCCGAGTGAGGAGAAGGTTAATGTTTATTCTGGCGTGCAATAAGTAGGTAAAAACTGAAACACTGTCCCTTCATGGTTGACAGTTGTGTGCGCCAGTTCACGCATTCTTTTTCAACGTTTGCGCTGTACTTGGCCATAATGCGGCAACTTATAACTGTTCATTGATTTCAGTGATGTCTGCTTATGAAAACCGTGGCAATGGTGTTGTTTCCCGAGTTTCTACTGCTCGATATGGCCGGGCCGCTGGAAGTGTTTTCGGTTGCCAACCGATACCTGAAGCCGGAAGACCACTATCAACTGACGCTCCTGGGGACTGAACGCGGGCCGCTTCGCGCCTCCAACGGTGTGCAGGTGCATACCGACCGGCATATCGACGAAGCCGGCGATCGCTATGACCTGCTGCTGGTGCCGGGCGGCCCCGGGGCCTACAACGAAAAATGTCCACCGCTGCAGGCCTGGCTGCAAGGCGCGGTGGGTCGTGCCGAGCGCTACGGCTCGATTTGCACGGGGGCTTTTGTGCTGGGTTACGCCGGATTGCTCGACGGCTACCGCGTCACTACCCACTGGAATTACACAGAGCGTCTGATCAAGGGCTTTCCCAAGGCAGATGTCGCCACCGACCAGATTTTTGTCGAGGATCGCAACCTGATCACCTCCGGCGGCGTCACCGCCGGTATCGATCTGGCGCTGGCGGTGGTAGCCCGCGATCATGGCAAAAAGCTTGCTCAGGACGTGGCCAAAGTGCTGCTGGTGGTGATGAAGCGTCAGGGCGGACAGGCGCAATTCAGTCCGTTGATGGCGGCAGTTTCGCCCCAGGAAACCCCCATCACCCGGGTACAGAATCACGTTCTGGAACACCTTGAAGAAAGCTTCACCATCGAACGCATGGCAAGCCTTGCGAACATGAGCGCTCGCCATTTCGCCCGGGTGTTCACCCGCGAGGTCAACATGACGCCCATGGAGTTTCTGCAAAGTGCACGCATCGATTGCGCGCGCAATCTGCTGGAAACCAGCGATCTGCCGTTGAAGACCGTCGCCTACAAAAGCGGTTTCGGCAGCGTGCGGCATATGCGTTTTCTGTTCGGCGAAAAACTCGGGCTGACCCCGGCCCAGTACCGCGAACAGTTCAGCTAGAGCGGTTTTGTCCGTTACGGGCATCCGGATGTCCGTGCCGGGCCCCGTGTGGTGGTTGTACCGTCATCGAGGCCTGCCAAGATAACGGACATGAACAGCCTCGACGAATTGAGCTCGGCGTCGGTCCTGCGTTTCGGACCGTACGCGTTCCATTTGCGCCAACGGCTGATCCTCGAAGGGGATCGGCAACTGCGCATGGGCGGCCGTGCGCTGGACATTCTGCAAGTGCTGGTCGAGCGCGCCGGACGGGTGGTCAGCAAAGAGCAATTGATCGCGCTGGTGTGGCCGAACTCGGTGGTCGAAGAGATCAACCTGCGGGTGCACATCGCGGCGTTGCGCCGGGCCCTCGGCGATGGCGAGAGCGGGCAGCGCTACATCGTCAACGTGCCGCAATGCGGGTACAGCTTCGTTGCGCCGGTGCAGGGTGACAGCGTCGCGCAAGTGGTGTTCGAAAGCCTGCAAGTGCCACAGCATAATCTGCCGGCACGGCTGACCCCTGTTACGGGTCGTGATTCACTGGTCGGCGGTCTGGTGCGGCAACTGCCGCTGTCCCGACTGATAACGGTGACGGGGCCTGCCGGCGTCGGCAAAAGCACCGTGGCACTGCGCGCAGCGGAACTGCTGCTGCAACATTTTCGTGACGGCGTGTGGCAGGTGGACCTGTCGCTGATCGACGAAGGCGTCCCGCTGCTCGATCACCTGCTGAAAACCCTCGACATCGATTTCGCCACATTGGCAGCGCGCCACGCCTTGCTGGTGCTGGACAACTGCGAGCACTTGCACGAAGTCTGCCGGAGCCTGCTGCAAAATCTGCTCGAGGCCGCGCCCCGTCTGTCGATCCTGGCCACCAGCCGCGAGCCGTTGCGTCTCGGTCTGGAAGTCCAGCAGCCACTGCCGCCGCTCACCACTCCTAAAACCTCGGCGCTCAACAGCGTCGACGAGGTCATGGGTTATTCGGCGGTGCAGCTGTTTGTCAGTCGTGCACGTGCGCGTCAGCACGGTTTCCATTTGCGTGAGCAGGATCTGGAAACCGTGCGCGATATCTGTCGACGGCTCGACGGCCTGCCGCTGGCGATCGAACTGGCAGCGGCGCAGATCGATGCAGTGGCGTTGGTCGGCATGCAGGCGCAACTGGACCACGGTCTGCAAGTCCTGAGTCACGGCCGCCGGACCGCCGTACCACGCCATCAGTCGATGTGTGCCGCGCTGGACTGGAGCTATCAGCGCTTGAGCGAGCATGAACAACGCGTGCTGCAACGCCTGTCGGTGTTCAAGATGGCATTCACCCTGGATGCCGCCATCGGCGTGATCAGTTGCGCGCAACTGCCACCTTCGATGCTGGTGTCAGTGGTTGAACAGCTGGCGGCCAAATCGTTGCTGACGGTAGACCGATCCAGTGGAACGCTGCGTTATCGAATGCTCAACACCACGCGCCGCTATGCCCGCGAACGGCTGGAGCAGGGTGGCGAACTGAATGATGTCGAGCGTCGGCACGCGCGCTACCTGGGCCGCACCCGACCAGCCTCAAGCGGCCGACTGACCGCGCAATTCGTCGAGCAGTAAACGCACCTTGCGCAAGTCCGGGGTGGCGTAGCCTTCGGTGAAGCGCTGGTAGATCGGCGTCAGCAATTCAAGCGCCTCACGATAGCGCGACTGGCGTTGCCACAGCTGGGCCAGCGACGTCGCGCTGCGCAGTTCCCAGGCCAGGGCACCTTGTGTCCGCGCAATCGCAAGGGACTGCTGCAAGGCGCTTTCGGCCGTGTGCTGACAGGGCGATTCAGCGGCCAGCAATCGCTCCGCCCGAGCCCGAAAAATCTCCGCCGTGCTCCAGCCGGCCGCGCCGTTCTGTGCCCGCTCCAGCAAGGCATCATCAACGAAACCCGGGTCCAGCGTGACCATGATTTCCCTGACCAGACCGCTATCGGCAGGCGGGATGGCGGGGGCTCTATCGGCATCGATCACCTGCGCATAGTGCCGCGCCCACGTGTAGAACAGCAGCACCGAATGCTTCTGCGCCTGTTCCAGCAACAGTTGCAGCAGTGCGCGGGCGTTCTGCACATCGCCGTTGTAATGGGCGATCAGGCACGAGGCGAGGGCCAGGGTGTAGCAGATCGAGGTGCCATGGTTGATCTGCACCGCGATATCCAGTGCCTGCCGCGCCGTGCGCCAGGCCTGCTCGGGAAAACCTTGCAGCCATAACACCCGGGCGAGGACGGTCAATGAGGCGACGCTCTGGTCGTATTGCACGCCGAAGCCGTGGGTGAAACGGTTGAGGTGGCCGCTGTGGGCCATGCGCTGGATCACCTGTTCGGCGTGGATCCGCGCCTGATGCTGATCGCCGGCGTAATGCAACGCCAGCACCCGCAAGCGGTGGGTACTCAAGGACAACTGCGCATCGCCGTGCACACCGAGGCTTTCGAATTGTTCGCTTTGCTCGAGCGCCATCCGGTAATGGCCGCAACTGAGGTTGACCGCCATGTGTCCCGACACGGCGCGCAATTGGCCGGCCATGTCGTCGTGCTTTTGCGCCAGAAGGCGGGCGCTGACGAAGGCTTCTATGGTTTCCGGTGTGCCGCCCCAGGTGTGATAGCAGGCGCTGCCGAGGGCCAGTTTCAAGGCGATTTCCAGCCGTGGGCAAGGCTCGTCCGATGACTCCAGCAACGCGAGTGCCCGGCGCACATGAACGCCGTACTCCTTGAGCAGGGACAATTCCTGCCACAACGGCGCCGAAGTCGCCGTCAGTCGCACGCCGAGAGGACGCGAGCCTTCATCGTTCAGCGTCCAGTCAAGCGCCGCCCGCAGGTCTTCGAGGCCTCGGGCGTAGCGCTCGATCCAGACGGCGGTCGGCGTGTTCTCCCAATCGGCCTGGGCCTGATGCATCAGCGCCAGGCAGCGTTCGGCATGACGTTCGCGGGTTTCGCCGAGTTCGGAGGCCTGTTCGAGTTTTTCCAGGGCATAGCGGCGGGTGGTATCGAGCAGGCGATAGAACACCTCCTCATCGCCGACTTCGACGTTGAGCAGCGACTTGGCGACCAGTTGCGTGATCGAGGCGAACACTTCGCCCGGCTCGATATGCTGGCCGACGATGACCGCCGCCGCAGATTCCAGCGTGAAAGCACCACGAAACACACCCAGTCGGCGCAGGCCGGTCTGTTCGCAGCCGTTGAGCAGGTTGAAGCTCCAGTCCAGCGTGGCCCGCAGGGTTTCATGCCGACCGAGATGAGTCTGATTGCCGCTCGGCAAGCGCCCCTGAAGCTGACTCAGCAAACCGTCCAGCCCAAGGCTCGCCACCTGCGCGGCCGCCAGTTCCAGCGCCAGCGGGATGCCATCCAGCCGCCGGCAGATTTCGATGATCAAGGGCAGGTCGGCATTGCCCGGCTCGAAGTGCTCGTGGGCGGCCATCGCCCGTTCGACGAACAGTTGCAGTGCGGAAAACCCCATCGCCTGATCACGATCCAGAACCGCAATCGGCGGCGGGCAGTCGAGGGACTCCAAGCGTTGTACGTACTCGCCCTCGGCGCGCAGGCTTTCGCGGCTGGTGGCCAGGATGTGCACCTGCGGCGCGCCGCGCAGAATGCTTTCGCTAAGCAGCGCCACGGCGTCGATCAAGTGCTCGCAGTTATCGATCACCAACAGCAGCTGTCGCTCACGCAAGCTGTTGATCAGGCAGGCCATCGGTTCACTGTCATGCAGCGAAAGGTCCAGCAAGGCGGCGAGGTGCGAGCAGATCGAGCCCGGATCGTTGAGCGGCGCCAGATCCAGCAGACGGATGCCGTCGCGATAGCGGCCGATCAATTGTTCGGCGACGCGCAGGGCCACGGTGGTCTTGCCGATGCCGCCGGGGCCGACCAGGGTGATGCAGCGCTGGCGCGGCAATTGCGCCATCAGGCTGTCGACCACCGTCTGGCGCCCGATCATCCGCGTGCGGCGTAGCGGCAGGTTGTGTCGGCCCGGGTTGGCGGTGGCGGGACGTTGTTCGATGGATTGCTGCAGGACCGGCGCGACGAAGCTGTATCCGCGTTGCGCCACCGTGACGATGTAGCGCTGCCCGGCCTGACCGTCGCCGAGGGCCTTGCGCAGCGCTGCCATGTGCACCCGCAGATTGATGTCTTCCACCACGCTGTCCGGCCAGACCCCGGCGATCAATTGCTGCTTGCTCACGACCTCGCCGGCGTTGGCCAGCAGGATCAGCAGAATGTCCATGGCACGGCGGCCCAGGCGCAAAGGCTGGTCGCCTTCAAGCACCAGCCGCTGTCCGGGGTGGATCCGATAGGGGCCGAAACCGATGGCCTGATTCGGGGAAAGACTCAACCGCTCACTCCTTGGATCTTTTTTATGATCCTGGTCCGTCGGGGTGAAGAATCCGTGACGGGCAGGGCGGTCAACAACTTGAGGGGCACGCAAGCCGTCTGATCCGCAGTATCCGGGCATATTCCCCATGATCGGTCGTCGACGCAACGTGTACAAAGGGCAATCGCTTGCACACGGGGCGTCGCCTGCTGCAATAACCACTGTATTCAAAGGCCGAAACCTGTGCCCGTTCGCCCGACAGCCGGGAAAAATTAACAACGATTAACTCGTCCGCGCCCGTTCCAGAGCCAAAACTCCAAGGCAATGGAATGCATACGTCCGGAGGACGCTGCGATGAGCAAGGTAGTGGTGGTCTATCACAGTGGCTACGGGCACACCCGCGTCATGGCCCAGGCTGTGGCCCAAGGTGTGGAACGCCACGTTGGCAGCACTTGCCTGTTGCTGGCGGTGGAAGACGTGGAAACCCGCTGGGATGACCTGCACCGCGCCGACGCCATCATCTTCGGCGCGCCGACCTACATGGGCAGCGCTTCGGCGGCATTCAAGCAGTTCATGGAATCCACGGCCTCGTTCTACCTCGCCCGACCGTGGCGCAACAAACTCGCGGCGGGTTTCACCAATTCCGGCAGCCTGTGTGGCGACAAGCTCAATACCCTGCTGCAAATGGCGGTGTTTGCCGCCCAGCATTCGATGATCTGGGTCGGGCTCGATCTGTTGCCGGCGCGTGCACGCGAAGGTGTTTTCGACGGCCAGTTGAATCGCCTCGGCAGCTCCCTCGGCGCCATGTCCCAATCCTCGGTCGAGCAACCGCCCGAACAAGCCCCTCCGCCGGAAGACCAGTTGACCGCCGCGCACCTGGGCGAGCGGGTAGCACGACTGGCTCAGCGTATGGCGCGGGAATGAAACTGCCTCAGCGGTTTTTCATGACCTGACACCGCCACGCAAACGGATTGATTCCTTCGCTGCGGGTGAAGATGTGACAGAAGTGCGCTTGATCGCAGAAGCCGCATTCCAGGCTGATCTGCGTCAGGCTGTGGTTGGTGTGCTGGATTAACAGCTTGGCCCGGGCGATCCGCTGGGTGCGGATCCAGTCTTGTGGCGAGAGCCCGGTGCTGCACTTGAACGCCCGGGAAAAGTGACTGCGTGACAATGAGCAGGCGCTCGCCAGTTCGGTGACTTCAAGGCTGTCGCCCAGGCGTTCGAGGATGAGTTGTTTCACCAGCCGCTCGCGCTGCGGGCTGAGGCCGCCGGTGCTGGTTTTGCGGGGTTCGCTGGCAGGGGCGAGGGCGACGGTTTGCTGTGAGTGAGCCATGGCCAATGTCCGTGTCGAGGGGGGAAGGCACGGTCAGCGCTTTCCCTCAGGTCAATAAAACAACGCTGCGCAGAGGGATTCATTGTTTGGCGAGGGGCGAAAGCTGACGAGTTAAACGTTGTTAATTTCGCGGCCAAAGCTGATTTCGAATGGCCGCCGATCAAGTAAAGTGCGTAGCACTTGCGCCTGGCCCAAAAGGAAAAAACGCCCATGAACCGAAACGATCTGCGCCGCGTCGACATGAACCTGCTGGTGATTTTCGAAGCGTTGATGTTCGAAAAGAACCTGACCCGCGTCGCCGAAAAACTGTTCATGGGCCAACCGGCAGTGAGTGCGGCACTGGGTCGACTGCGCGATCTGTTCGACGATCCGCTGCTGCTGCGCAACGGTCGCGGCATGGAGCCGACAGCGCGGGCGCTGGCGATTCTTCAGGAACTGCAACCGGCGATGGACGTGATTTCCGGCGCGGTCAGCCGGGCCAAGGAATTTGATCCGGCGACCAGTTGCGATGTGTTCCGCATCGGCCTGTCGGATGATGCCGAGTTCGGTCTGTTTCCACCGCTATTGCGCCAGTTGCAGGAAGAGGCACCGGGAATCGTGGTCGTGGTGCGCCGCGCCAACTATCTGTTGATGCCGACATTGCTGGCGTCCGGGGAAATCTCCGTCGGCGTGAGCTACACCACCGATCTGCCGGCCAACGCCAAGCGCAAGAAACTGCGCGACATTCCTTGCAAGGTCCTGCGCGGCGACAACCGCCCGGGTCCGCTGACTCTCGACGAATACTGCGAGCGGCCTCATGCGATGGTGTCGTTTTCGGGGGATCTGAGCGGCAACATCGATGTGGACCTGGCCAAGGTCGGCCGCAGCCGTCGGGTGGTGCTCGGGGTGCCGCAGTTCAGCGGTTTGCGCGCGCTGCTGGCGGGCACCGAGATGATTGCCACCGTGCCGGATTACGCCGCGTGTGCGTTGGTAGAAGGTTGTGCGTTGCGGGCCGAGGATCCGCCGTTTCCGATTGATGCGGCGCAACTGTCGATGGCCTGGAGCGGGGTGCATGACAACGATCCGGCGGAGAAATGGCTGCGGTCGCGGATCAGTCAGTTCATGTCGGTGTCGCTGGATATTCCGGTGGTTTAGTGCGGTGTTGAAAGGTGTTTAAGGTTACCTCCGGTAAGCCACAACGCCTTGCGCCTTTGCCTACGTGTACGCCAGAATCCGCCGGCTTGTGCGCTTTTGGGGTGGGTCTTATCGTTTCCGGGTCGCTGACGAATCAGCGATCGGGTCTCGCAGCCCGCGATCTCTGGACGCACAACATCCTCCGGTTTTATGGCGGCTGTACGTGGGAGACCCTCGGGTCTGCCGGTTCTAGAGTCCCGGTCTGCGACCCGCGTATGGCTGCCACCCCTTCGTATCGCAGCGAATCGTGGCGGCTCAATGACTCTGGAGATTAAACCATGATCAAACCCACGCCCAACCCGCCTGAAACCGACACTACCTCGCCCTACGAAACCCTCGACTCCAAGAAATTCCACGAAGCCGCCGAACGCGCCCTCGATCACTACCTCAATCCGCTCCTCCCCAGAAAACCGCTGCTCAAACACAACGCGCGCTACCTTATCGCGCCCGGTATCGACAGTGAAGAACTGCTGGCCGACGCCTGCGAAACCCTGACCTCGGCCAAAAGCATGGCCACCGACTTCGCCGGGCTGGTGGACGGCTCGAGTCGGCATGTGCTGCTGGGGATTGCGCAGTTGATCATGCTCGGTGAACTGGCGGTGAATCGGGTAATGGATAACCTGGAAGTGGCGGCTGATCCGGCTGCGTGATCCGGTATTGATAAAACGGCCTGCGGGCCGTTTTTAATGACTGGTCAAAACCTGCCATCTTGGCAAGTCACCGCATTGACCACTCGTTGCTACTGTCAAAGTTGACAGTAGCGACACTCCTCTCGATTGGCGTTCGATGGCACATGCCCACGCAAATTAAGCCGAGCCAGCGAAGGAGCGTCCCATGAGTACCCAAAATCCATTCTTTACTTACTGCACAACGTATCCCGGCGGACTCCCGATTCCGCCTGGCACCAGTACCCCCTCAACCGGAATCGAGTTGGGAGGAAGTGGTCCGGCGGGTGTTCCATTTGTGATCACGGACAACGGCTCGGTAGTGGCCAGTGGAGTGTTCAATCAAAGCGGCGCATTCATCCAGCAGCTGGTGAATCTGGCTCAGGGGCCTCATCGCTTTGAATTGCGGGAAAATGCCAGTTTACCGGCAACAGATGTATGGATGCTGACTGTGGGGTCGACTGCTCCGCTAACCATTGATCAACGGCCCATGCGTCTGGATGGTGTCATGGTCAGGAGTTATGTCTCTGGGGCTCTCAATGGTGTCGATGCCATTGGAAATACCGAGGTACGAGTGGCGTCCGGTGGTCATCCTCCCTACACCTATCGGTCCAACAGCAATATTGCCACGGTAGATGCATACGGCAAGGTAACCGGGATGAGCAATGGTTCGGCCACCATCACGGTTACCGATTCTCGGGGCGCACGGGTCGAATACATTGTTCTCATTTCCAATGTCTTCGGCCTTTGGGTTTACCACACCGGTTATCCATTTACGTATGCCAAATACCTGGCTCACCAGAACCAGCAGGGATACAGCGGTCTTACACCCGCTTTGCGTGCAGTCATGCAGCGTTGTTATACATCGCCATGGTTGGTCTGGGGGGTAGAGCACCCGAATGCCTGGACCGGGGCTGTGGCAGGGGAGGTCTATAACAGCCCCACAGGCAATTTTTTCATGGCTGATGTGAACTCCAGTCAAAACTATGGCCTGGGCTTTTACCTGTATCCCGCAGTTATCAATGGTGCGGGTTCGATGTCGTCCACCATGGACGACACGATGGTCGTTGTCCCGCCGCCCAACGCAACGGGAGGTTTGTCAAATGCATCCTTTCCTGTTCTTCCACTGACAGATCCCGGTTCAATGTCTTATGGCGTGCTCGCCACAAATACTCAGGATCCCTCTTTTATCTATTGCACGACTCTGGGCGGGACCGATATCCCAAATCCAGGTAACGCTCCCGCCGCAGGCTTTGAGTTAGGCGCTACGGGGCCGGCGGGAGAGTCGTTGGAAATTACCGATACACTGAACGGCGCCCTCAAGGTCGTGAGCCCGCCCGGCAGCGTATTCAATGCCAGTGGCAGGTTTATCCAGCAGGTGCTTGGCCCGGCCGCCGGAGCACATGTCATGGGGTTGCGCAAAAATGCCAGTTCACCGTCGACTTCCAACTGGGTGCTGACAGTGGGCAACAGCAGTCCGCTGACAATCGATCTATCTCCCCTGATGCTTAACAAGTATTCGTTCTTCAATAACAACGGCTGGCTTTACATCCCCGAGAATGAAAGCAGCGCGACTCGTGCTGCGATCGGTGGCGTACCTCACTATGTTTACAGATCGGCGAATCAGAATATCGCCACTGTCGACGCCAACGGGAAAGTGATTGCCAGCAGGAACGGTGCGACAACCATCACCGTGACAGACGCTGCGGGCAGCAGTCTTTCCTACACTGTCCGGGTCTCCAACGTTTATGAAACGAAGACAAATGAAGGGTTTTTGACAGCCGATGAGGCAAGAGCCTGGGTGATCAGTGTAGGCGGCAATGTCGATACCCACGTCGAGTATCTGCAGATCACTCATATTGCCAACTGGGCTCTATATGTCTTCAATAATCGAATCTATCCAGATCCGCTCTGTGAGCGATTTACTCAGATCCAGTCACTGGGCATGGCATTCCGGCAATGGAGTGGCACGAGTCTGGGAGGCGCTTATTGGCCTTGGGGCAGCCCCAAACGCATGAGAGTCATCACTTCAGTCCCTACCTAGCGGCTTTGTCCAAAAAGAGCACACCCATCCAATTTCCCCCCGATCAATCGTTGCAACATTGCCTGCAATGATTGATCAAGGATGGGCCCATGAACGCTGTACAACGCAATGACCAGGCGCAAGATCTCGGCCTGCTGTTCCTGCGGGTCGCCGGCGGACTGTTTCTGTTGTTCGTCCACGGCTTGCCCAAGCTGCTGGACTTCACTGCGCAGCTGCAGCTGATTGAAGACCCGTTTCACCTCGGCGCCCACCTCACGTTGATTCTGGCGATCTTCGCCGAAGTCCTCTGTCCGCTGCTGATCGTCGCCGGGTTACTGGTGAGATTGGCGTGCTTGCCTATTCTGTTTGTGCTGCTGGTGGCGCTGTTCATCGTGCATCCGCAATGGAGTGTGGCCGAAGGGCAGTTCGGCTGGTTGCTGTTGATCCTCTTCACCACAGTTCTGATCGCCGGGCCCGGACGGCTGGCGCTCAATGCCCGTTTGCCCGGAGTGCTCCGTTATGCCTGATACCCAGACCCTTAGAAAACCGGGAACCGAAGAAACCGTGACGCTGATCGTCAAGCACCGGGTCAAGGCCGGTTTCGAGCAGCCCTACGAAGCCTGGCTGCGCAATATCGTCAGCGTGGCGGGGCGTGAAGAAGGACACCTGGGCGTGGACGTGATGCGCAGCAAACAGGGTGGCCTCGCGCTGTTCACCTGCGTGCTGCGTTATTGCTCGACCGAGGCGATGCAGCGCTGGCTCGACTCGCCGCAGCGTCAGGCATTGATCGAAGAAGCTGCACCGATGCTCGCCGACGGCGACCAGACCGAGGTCAATGCGGCCAACGAGTTCTGGTTCACGCCGCTGGTCGACGCTGCCACGCCGCCGCCACGCTGGAAGCAGGCCGTCGTGACGCTGTTCGTGATTTTGCCGCACACCTTGCTGGTGCCGTTGATCTGGGGGCCGCTGCTGCAACTCAATGCCTTCCTGTCCAACTACGTGGTCGCCACGTTCCTGATCACCCTGACCATCGTGCTGTCGGTGGTGTACGTCTGCATGCCGGCCGCGACCCGTCTGTTCGCACCGTGGCTGGCGGCCAGTCAGCCCCATGAGCACCTGGAATCCAACGCCAATCCGCCGCGCTGAAGTGGCGGGTACTGGCTTCGTTTCACTTATCTCGAAGGAACTGCGATGAACGCCGATCTGATTCTGTTCAATGGCCAATTTCATACGGTAGACCGCGAAAAACCACTCGCCAGCGCCGTGGCGATCAAGGACGGCCGCTTTGTCGTGGTCGGTAACGATACGCAGGCCATGGCCCTGCGCGGTGCCGGCACCCAGGTGGTCGATCTCAAGGGCCGTTGCGTGATCCCCGGCCTCAACGACTCGCACCTGCACCTGATTCGTGGCGGTTTGAACTACAACCTCGAACTGCGTTGGGAAGGCGTGCCGTCCCTGGCCGACGCGCTGCGCATGCTCAAGGATCAGGCCGACCGCACGCCGACCCCGCAATGGGTGCGCGTGGTGGGTGGCTGGAACGAATTCCAGTTCGCCGAAAAACGCATGCCGACCCTCGAAGAAATCAACCAGGCCGCGCCGGACACCCCGGTGTTCATCCTGCATTTGTACGACCGCGCGCTGCTTAATCGCGCCGCACTGCGCGTCGCGGGCTACACCCGCGACACGCCGAACCCGCCGGGCGGCGAGATCGTGCGCGATGCCAACGGTAACCCGACCGGCATGCTGGTGGCGCGGCCGAACGCGATGATCCTGTACTCGACCCTGGCCAAGGGGCCGAAGCTGCCGCTGGAATATCAGGTCAACTCGACCCGCCAGTTCATGCGCGAACTCAATCGCCTCGGCTTGACCAGCGCCATCGATGCCGGCGGCGGTTTCCAGAACTACCCGGACGATTATCAGGTGATCGAACAACTGGCCAAAGACGACCAGTTGACCGTGCGCATCGCCTACAACCTGTTCACCCAGAAGCCGAAAGAAGAGCTGACCGATTTCCAGAACTGGACCGGCAGCGTCAAGCTGCATCAGGGCGATGATTTCCTGCGTCACAACGGCGCTGGCGAAATGCTGGTGTTCTCGGCAGCGGACTTCGAAGACTTCCTCGAACCGCGCCCGGACCTGCCGCAGACCATGGAGCAGGAGCTGGAGCCGGTGGTGCGCCACCTGGTCGAGCAGCGCTGGCCGTTCCGTCTGCACGCCACCTACAACGAATCCATCAGCCGCATGCTGGATGTGTTCGAGAAGGTCAATCGCGACATCCCGTTCAACGGCTTGCCATGGTTCTTCGACCACGCCGAAACCATCACTCCGCAGAACATCGAGCGGGTGAGGGCGCTGGGCGGCGGCATCGCGATTCAGGATCGCATGGCGTTCCAGGGCGAATACTTCGTTGATCGCTACGGCAAGCAGGCCGCCGAAGCCACGCCACCGATCAAACGCATGCTCGCCGAAGGTGTGCCGGTCGGCGCGGGCACCGATGCCACCCGGGTATCGAGCTACAACCCGTGGACTTCGCTGTACTGGATGGTCAGTGGTCGCACCGTTGGTGGTCTGGCGCTGTACGAAGAGGGCTTGCCACGCACCACCGCGCTGGAACTGTTCACCCACGGCAGCGCCTGGTTCTCGTCCGAACAGGGCAAGAAGGGCCAGATCAAGGTCGGGCAACTGGCGGATCTGGCGGCACTGAGCGCGGACTTCTTCCATGTCGAAGAAGAAGCGATCAAGTGGATCGAGTCGGTACTGACCGTGGTCGGCGGCAAGATCGTTTACTCCGCCGGCGACTTCGAAGACCTCGGCCCGCGTGCCTTGCCGGTACTGCCGGACTGGTCGCCGGTGGTCAAAGTCCCTGGCCACTGGCGCCCGAATTCGCCATTGCAGGCCCAGGTGCACCAGTGCAGCGGCCCGTGCGCGGTGCATACCCACAGCCATGAAAAAGCCCGGATGTCGAATGCGCCGGTCAGCGATTTCGCCGGTTTCTGGGGCGCATTCGGTTGTTCCTGCTTCGCTTTCTGATCCCGTAAACGGCGCCGGTCTTCGTGGCCGGCGCTTGCCGCATCACCCATCCCCGAGGAGTTTCACATGAGCAACGTTCCTTACAAACGCCTGAACAAAGACGACGCCGTGGTGCTGCTGGTCGACCACCAGACCGGTCTGATCTCGCTGGTGCAGGATTTCTCGCCGAACGAGTTCAAGAACAACGTGCTGGCCCTGGGCGACATCGCCAAGTTCTTCAACCTGCCGACCATCCTCACCACCAGCTTCGACAGCGGCCCGAACGGCCCGATCGTGCCTGAGCTGAAAGCCCAGTTCCCGGACGCGCCGTTCATCGCCCGTCCTGGCCAGATCAACGCCTGGGACAACGAAGACTTCGTCAAGGCGATCAAGGCCACCGGCCGCAAGCAACTGATCATCGCCGGTGTGGTGACCGACGTTTGCGTGGCGTTCCCGACCCTGTCGGCCATCGCTGAAGGTTTTGAAGTGTTTGTAGTGACCGACGCTTCCGGCACTTTCAACACCACCGTTCAGCAAGCAGCCTGGGCGCGTATGTCGGCTGCCGGTGCACACCTGCTGAACTGGTTCGCGGTGGCGTGCGAGCTGCAGGTTGACTGGCGCAACGACATGGAAGGCCTGGCGAATCTGCTGTCGGAACGCCTGCCGAACTATCGCAACCTGATCAACAGCTACACCAAGTTCACTGCCAAGTAATTGGGAGAAGAAAAATGCCCGCTGAAGAGCGGGCATTTTTTTGTTTGCCGAAAAGGGCTCAGCGCTTTTGCAACCACCCAAAAAACCCGCCCTTGCGAACCGGCAAAGGCTTGGCCATCAACGCCAGCCGACTGTTCTGCTGCCTTACCGCCTGCAATTTGTTCAACGCCTGGCCGACTTCGCTACGCTGTTCCATGCACTGGCGGGTGAGGTTCTTGTCGAGGCGATAAATGATCGAAGAGGTCAGCGCCGTGAACGTCGCCTGCGAAGGTGTATCCGCCAGAATGCTCTGTTCACCCATGACTTCACTCGGTCCCATGCGTCCGGCCTCGGTGAAACCATTGCCGTCCGGCACGCTGGCGCTGACCACGCCGGTGGCGATCACGAACAGGCTGTCGGGGACTTCCTCCAGACCGAGCACCACCTGCCCGGCGCTGTACTGTTGCGCGACCATCGATTCGGCGAGGCGATCGCGTTCTTCATGGCTGAGCGAGCGGAAGATTTTCACTTCATCGAGCAAGGCACGGGCGCGGGTCGAGGGTTCGATCACACCGTCCGGATGGCGCGAGATGCCGGCCGCTTCGAGATGGCGGTGGGCGAGGTCGAACAGTTGATTGCGCACTTCGCCTTTCTTGCCCAGTTCAGCGATGAAGCCGCTGGCCACGTATTCCGACATGTCTTCGCCGGCCTCTTTCAGCAGCGCTTTCGGCGCAGGCGACAGCAACAGACTGCTGCTGCCTTGCAGAGTGCGGTCGAGGGCGTCGAGCACCCGGCGCGGGCGGATATGGTTCGGCACCTTGATGCTGATCGACACGCCGTGCAGGTTGTTCGGGCGGCTGAGGTTGACGATCTTGGCCTTGGCCGCCACCGAGTTCGGCACTACGGCCAGGGTCCCGGCGCTGGTCAGCAGGTGCGTGGCGCGCCAGTCGATGTCGAGCACCTTGCCTTCAACGCCGTCGATCACCACGAAATCGTCCACCTGATACGGCTTGGTGGTGTTGAGCACGATGCCCGAGAACACGTCGGCCAAGGTGCTTTGCAGCGCCAGACCGACCACGATGGCGAATACCCCGGAGGTGGCGAGCAAGCCTTTGACCGGCAGCTCCAGCACGTAACCGGCCGCCGCGACGATGGCCGCCAGAAACACCAGCGCACCGATCACGTCCTGCAACAACCGGCCGCTGTGGCCGATGCGCCGCATCAGAATCAGACCGATCACTTCGGTCAGCGCCCGCGCAGCGTACAGCCACCAGAAAATCCCCAGCGCCGTCGCCCCCAATTGCGCCACTTGATCATCGGCAAACAACGGCGCCTGCAACGGGCTGACGCCGGCATTGATGATCAGCGCGCTGAAGGCCAGGAACAGCACCAGCCGCACACCGACCCGTTGTGCGCGATGCTTGAACGGGACGAGATGCCAGAGCAGGGCGTCGAGCACCAGCAGCAGGGCGCTCCAGGACAGCAGGTGGGCAGAAAAAAGGCTCATGGGATGCACTCCGGCGGGCACAAAAGAAAACGCCACACCCGAAGGTGTGGCGAGGGGTTGCACTCAGTTCAGATGGGTCTTCAGTTCCGCCGCAGCCTGGCGCACGGCGGCTTT
This sequence comes from Pseudomonas sp. 91RF, assembly GCF_003576265.1. NCBI lineage: Bacteria > Pseudomonadati > Pseudomonadota > Gammaproteobacteria > Pseudomonadales > Pseudomonadaceae > Pseudomonas > Pseudomonas sp. 91RF. Next base: position 2,618 of record NZ_QWFC01000022.1, on the reverse strand, counting down.
CACTTCAGGTATCCCGTTGAGCGGGTTGAGCAGACCGAAGTCGTGAATCATCCCGTTGTAGCGCACCGAGGTCACCGGTACACCGGCGGCGTCGAGGTGGCGGGCGTAGCCTTCGCCTTCGTCACGCAGCACGTCGAACTCGGCGGTCTGCACCAGCGCGGCGGGCAAGCCCTTGAGCTGTTCGGCGCTGGCGTTGAGCGGCGAGGCATGGATCTGCGCACGCTCGGCCGGGTTGGTGGTGTAGTTGTCCCAGAACCACTGCATCATGCCCTTGGTCAGGAAGTGGCCCTCGGCGAACTGCTGGTACGAGCCGTTATCGAAACCGGCATTGGTCACCGGCCACATCAGCAACTGGAAGCGCAGGGCCGGGGTTTTCTGTTCCTTGGCCATCAGCGCCACGACCGCCGCCATGTTGCCGCCGACGCTGTTGCCGGCCACCGCCAGGCGCTTGCCATCGACGCCGATGTCCTTGCCGTGCTCCGCCACCCACTTCGTCGCGGCATAAGCCTGATTGATCGCGGTCGGGTACTGCGCTTCCGGCGATGGCGTGTAATCGACGTACACCGCGACCGCGCCAGAACCCACCACCAGATCACGAATCAGGCGCTGGTGTGTCGGGAAGTCACCCAGCACCCAGCCGCCACCGTGGAAGAACATGAACACCGGCAGCTCGCCCTTGACCTTGGCCGGGCGCACCACCTTCAGGTTGATCGTCTGGCCGTCGACCTTGATCGCCTTGTCGCTGACTTCAACGCCCGACAGGTCAACCTTCACCGAAGCCTGGGCGCCGGTCAGCACCGCGCGGGCGTCTTTCGGGCTCAGTTGCTCCAGCGGTTTGCCACCGCCGGCGGCGAGGGCATCGAGGAAGGCCTGGGTGTTGTGTTCGACGCCAGTGCCTTCGGCGGCGAATGCGTTGCCGATGGACAGGGCGAGGAGGGAAGCGACGAGGGTTTTCTTGATGTTCATGTGTAATTCCTTTTTAAGTCGTTTGAGTTTTTGTATGCCTTGGGATCGGGCTGCTGTGGCGCTGGGCTTCAGGCCTCAGCAACACCGTGAGCACAGATTAATGAGGTGCCGGAAAGTGAAAAAGCGGCTATAAAGCGTTTAACTGTCAACCAGAGAGTGACAATGAACCCGTTCGAAGACATGCGTATTTTTTGCCAGGTGATGGACTCCGGCAGCTTCACGGCGGCGGCCGATCAGTTGGGCCTGTCCAAGCAGTTCGTCAGCCGTCGGTTGATGCAACTGGAGGAGCGCCTCGGCGTGCGCTTGCTCAACCGCTCGACCCGGCGCCTGGACGTGACACCGCTGGGCCAGAGCTATTACGAATCGGCGCAGCGGCTATTAAGCGAAGTCGAACAGGTGGAGCAGGGCATCGCCGGACAGACCGCCGAACCGCGCGGGACGATTCGTGTGAGCGCGCCGCTGTCGTTCGCGGTGGCGCATCTGGGTTGTCTGCTGCCGCTGTTCCTGCAGCGTTATCGCGAGGTGACGGTGGAGGTCGATCTGAGTGACCGCCCGGTGGACTTGCTCGGCGAAGGCTATGACCTGGCGCTGCGCATCGGTGTGCTGGAAGACTCGACCCTGATTGCCCGACGCATTGCCGCCATCGAGCGGGTGTACTGCGCCAGTCCCGCCTATCTCGCCGAGCGTGGCACGCCGGTCAAACCGGAAGATCTGCTCAACCATGACTGCCTGCCTTACGGTCACGGGCGTTCGGTGCAGTGGCGGTTCAATGCAGGGCAGGGCAAGCCGCAACTGGTGAATGTCACCGGGCGGATGCGGGTCAACAACGGTGAGTTGCTGCGGGATGCGGCGGTGGCGGGGATGGGGATTACTTACCTGCCAACGTTCATTGTCGGCGCCGCATTGAAGGACGGACGGCTGGTGCCGGTGCTGGATGATCTGCGCCCGGAGCCGTTGATCCTGTCGGCGGTGTACCCGCAGCATCGTCAGGCATCGCGGCCGGTGCAGGCGTTGATCGAGTTTTTGCGCGAGCGGCTGGATAAGACCCAAGCGATTTTGTAGCCGCTGAAAAACAGTGTGGGAGCTAGCCTGCTAGCGATAGCGGTGGGGCAGTCAATGAAGAAGGTGACTGACATACCGCAATCGCTAGCAGGCTAGCTCCCACAGGGGAAAGTATTTCAGGTTGAATCAGTTGGCGCGCTTGTCATCACCCGGCTCGCCGCCAACGTGTACGCCACGGTTATCACCGATTTCGCCAGCGCGGTGTACGCCATGGTCGTCACCGACTTGACCTGCGCGGTGCACGCCGTGGTCATCACCGACCTCGCCTGCACGATGGACCCCGTGGTCATCGCCGACTTCTCCGGCCCGATGAACCCCATGATCATCACCCGCTTCGGCGTGGGTGCCGTTGCGTCCTGAAGAGGCGCTGTCGCCGGAATGGCCCGAACCATGGTCGCTGCCGCTGTGGCCACTGTTTCCACCGCCGCCGCTGCCACTGTTGCCGTGGCTACCACCATTTCCGCCACCGCAAGACCGCTTTGGGTATCGCGCAGATCCTCATGTTGAGTGAGCTGGCCGTAAATCAGGCCTTGGATCACGTCGAGCTGAAGGACTGATCCATCCCCAATAAAAAACGCGACCCGGCAATG